>CALMIR010000184.1 GCA_937864265.1 uncultured Saprospirales bacterium
CCGTGTTACAGGAATGAAAATCCTGCGTCCTAACCCCTAGACGAACGGGCCAGTTGAGTGATACCAGCTTTACAAGTGGGAGGAAGTGTAAAAAGAAAAATGGCAGCCCGTACGGGAATCCCCGCCTTCTCCCGCGTTTCTCGCGGGATCATTCGGGCAGGAAACCCGTGTTACAGGAATGAAAATCCTGCGTCCTAACCCCTAGACGAACGGGCCATTAGCGCTTCAAGGGTTTTTACCTAGGTTAATTCAAGGTTAAATTATACCCTTTTCTTATTTGGCGGTGCAAATATAGAGCGTTTTTCAATATTGGAAAATATTTCGATAAACTTTTTTCTTTACCTTTGCGTCCTCAACTAGCCAAAAGTACAAATTACCTGCATTGACCAGCATCGGGAATAACAATTAACGAAAAAAAAATGTTCCTCATACTAGTAAAAAAAGAATTATTGTTACTTTTACACTAAGTAACGCAGAAAAATTAAGTTCCCGATTTGTCCTTACCCTAGCGGGCTAAACGGTTCATTTTAAGTGTGTCCGCTAGGGTAAGGACTTCAATAAATCGGGAAGTAATTTTTTGCACACTACTTAAGTATAGAGGATGTTTATGAAAACGCTTATCAGAAATCATTTTTGCTCATTTTAAACAGCATAAAACCATGTCTAAAAAAATTGCCATCAATGGCTTTGGCCGTATCGGTAGATTGACTTTTCGCCATTTGCTCAAAATGGATGGAGTCGAGGTAGTTGCCATCAACGACCTGACGGATAACCCTACTTTGGCTCACCTATTGAAATTCGACTCTGCGCAAGGCCCTTTCGACGGTACCGTTGAAGCTACTGACGATGCTTTAATCGTAAACGGAAAAGCGGTTAAAGCTTATGCTATTCGCAACCCAGAAGAACTTCCTTGGGCTGAATTGGGCGTTGATCTGGTGTTGGAATGTACGGGTATTTTTGTTTCCAAAGAAAAGGCTGGGCTACACCTGAAAGCTGGCGCTAAAGATGTGGTTATTTCAGCTCCGGCTAAAGGGAAAGATGTACAAACCATCGTTCTGGGTGTCAATGAGAACGAACTGGACAGAAGGGCTAATGTGTTCTCTAATGCTTCATGCACTACCAACTGTTTGGCTCCCGTTGCCAAAATTCTGGACGAAAACTGGGGCATTGAAGTGGGTTCTATGACTACGGTACACGCTTATACGGCTGACCAAAACATACAGGATGGTCCGCACCGCGACTGGCGTCGTGCCCGCGCTGCTGCTTTCAATATTGTTCCGACCAGCACAGGTGCTGCTGCGGCAGTTGGATTGGTTTATCCTCCTGTTTTGGGCAAGTTGTTTGCCATTGCTGTTCGCGTTCCTGTTATCACCGGCTCAATGATTGAAGCCAACGTGATGCTGTCTAAACCTGCAACAGCAGCAGAAATCAATGCTAAGTTCAAAGAAATGGCGGAAGGCCCATTGAAAGGGATTTTACAATATTCTGAAGACGAACTGGTTTCCAGCGATATTGTAAGAAACACGCATTCATCTATCTTTGACTCTAAAATGACTGCCGTCAATGGCAATATGGCAAAAGTGGTTAGCTGGTACGACAACGAGGCAGGTTACTCTGCACGTTTGGCCGACTTGGCTTACCTGATTTTGACCAAATAATAAGATACTGATAGATTTCCTTTCCTTCCGCACAACAAGGTGTGGAAGGAAAGTCCTTTCCCAGTCTTTTTTCTTCCTTTCCTCATTTAATTGCCAAGATATGAACCTCGATTTTAAAGGTAAAAAGACACTGATTCGTGTTGATTTTAATGTGCCTTTGGATAAAACCACTTTTCAGGTAACCGACGATACCCGCATCCGTGCAGCGTTGCCGACTATTCAGCATATTTTGGATCAGGGTGGATCGGTCATTTTGACCTCTCACTTGGATCGCCCTTTGAAAAAATTAAAAGAAGATGGCAGCATTGATGTAGCGCGTTTTACACTTCGCCATTTGGTAGCGCCCCTTTCGGAGATGTTGGATAGGGAGGTTTTGTTTTGCGAAGAAACAGTTGGCGAAAAAGCAAGTGCGATGGCTGCTCAATTACAGCCCGGTCAGGTGCTGTTGCTTGAAAATACCCGCTTCCAGGCCGCAGAAGAAAAAGGTGATGAGGCTTTCGCCAAACAAATGGCGGATCTGGCCGATATTTACATCAACGATGCCTTTGGTTCGGCCCACCGTGCCCACGCTTCTACCACCACCATAGCCCAGTTTTTTGGCCCTGATGCCAAAGGCTTCGGTTTTTTGATGGAAAGCGAAGTGAAAAATGCCAAGCGTGTGCTGGAATCACCAGAAAGGCCGCTGACGGCCATCATTGGAGGCGCTAAGGTTTCGGACAAAATCTTATTGTTGGAGAAGCTGCTCGAATTGGTGGACAACCTGATCATAGGTGGGGGGATGGCTTATACCTTTATCAAAGCCCAGGGCGGAGAAATCGGCCAGTCGCTGGTAGAGTTGGATCGTCTGGAACTGGCTACTGATCTGCTGGCTAAAGCCAAAGCGCGTGGCGTTAATTTATTGCTACCCAAAGACTCCCTCATTGCGGATGCCTTTAAAAATGATGCCTTGAGAGAAGAGGCCAACAGCCATGCCATTCCTGCAGACTGGATGGGCTTGGACATTGGTTCGGAAGCCATCGAGGCATTTTCACGTGCGATTGCGCAATCCAAAACCCTGCTTTGGAATGGGCCGATGGGCGTTTTTGAGCTACCCAATTTCGCCAATGGAACGCGTTCAATAGCCCAGGCTGTTGCAGCGGCAACTGCCAATGGCGCTTTTTCGTTGGTAGGCGGCGGCGACTCTGTGGCAGCAGTCAACCAAATGGGATTGGCCGATCAGGTAAGCTACGTCTCTACCGGTGGAGGTGCGATGCTGGAAATGCTAGAAGGCAAAGTATTGCCTGGCGTTCAAGCGATTGAAGGGTAGGTTTTTATAGTGAGTGGTGGTTAGTGGGTAGTGGACAACTATGTTGATGCACTACCCCCTATTCGTTTAATTACATCCGCTTCATTGCCATCACGCCCTCTGGTCCGCCACGCCCTTCGCAGGCGTCACTGACGCGGGTCATTGTCAGGCTCGTTTCAGTAGCAGTGTAAGTGTAAATGCCTTCTCCTGGACAAGCTTGCGGGCCGTCCGCATCCTTGATTGTAATTTTGTCGCCATCTGTCGTGTATGCTCCGTTGATCTCGTTCGTTCCGTCATTGCCAAAGTCAACGGAGTAAGTGCCATCGCCTTTCAAACTGACTTTAATTGTCATCATGCTCCCATCTTGGGTAGGTACGGCCATTTCCCAATCGCCTACAAGGGCGGATTTTTGTGCAGAAAGTGTCAAGCTCAGACACAGGCCAATCAAGGTCAAAAAAAATGGAATAAACTTCATGGTGTATGGGTTTGGTTATAGTTTAATCGTTTGATTGTAGGGCTAGGTCACATCTCCATTGGTGCTTTTTTGTACCAATTATCCTGCTTGAAGAGTGTTGCTATATCATTTTTGAACTTATAAGTATCGAAATCCGTTAAAGGTAACTCTTTAAGTTTATCTATCCCTTCAAGATAGGCTTCTTCCATCAATTTCAGCGCCTCTTCTTTTGATGATTGGCTGATCAAGTCATAAGATATGCCTATAGCAATATCTGCTTCTTTGCGCTTTTTATTGAAGCGAGCATAGGGTTTGTTGAACTTATCTCCGGATTTAACCACAATAAATGTAAAATAATACTTCCTCAAGCCACCGCCATATTGTCTGAGGTCAACGTTTTGATGTAAAATATAGATAAAAGGTGTCAGGTTGACTTTAGGAAAGACTTCATGCCAGACTCTTCCAGATATATATATCTGTCTTTCTTCTGGTATCACTTGTAAAACATTTTTAGTTGTCATAGGCATTACCAGGTGGTCTTAGTAGTTTTAGATGACGTTTTTGAGCCTCAGGCAATAAAGGGTAATTGTAAATCTTAATTTTTTCCTGTTTTAAGCATTGTGCATAGTCGCCTTCGTACTGTACTATATAAACCAAATTAGGATGTCCGAAATTTTTTCCAGGGTATCTGATTTTTTCTCCCTTCCTCGTAACGCCATATTTCCAAACTTCATTTATTTGCAAAAATAAGGTAGTAGATTGATCAGGGCAAGAATATCAAGGATAATAACCAGGATAAGTAGCCAAAAGAGCATATTGCTGAGAATGATCAATCTCGTCTAGTTCTTTTGCTAGTTTATCTTTTCTTTCTTGTGAGAGATGAACCTCTCCTTGTTCATCGATATAAGTAGGAATAGTTTGTCTGCTTCGCTTATCTGATGAAAAGTATAGAACCACTATTGTTCCTGAAAACAATATGGATAGCACAATAGCTATCGGGATAATATGTTTTCTGGATTTAGCAGTAACTTTTTTTACTTTCACTACTTGTTTCTGGGGAGAAATAAAAACCATATCTCATTTTGGCAATTTTAAGGCCAATTAACCTGAAAAGGGTTTATTGCGCTAAAATAATGCAAAATTTATCAAATGTAGTGTGCAAAAATTATTGTCCGATTAATTAACATCCTATCCATAGAGGACACAATAGAAGTAAACCATTTCGTCCTCTATTGCAAAGAAAAATCAAGCAATTAATTGTTCTGCCTTAATGAACTAAAAATAAGGTAGCTACTGTTCCCCCCCCAAATATCGGTGCGCCGGATCAAAGGCACTCATCACATTTTCATTGACCACATCGGATTCTACCTTGCCGTCTCGAAGTCGAACGATGCGGTGTGCGTGTTCGGCAATATCCGGTTCGTGGGTAACCAGGATAACGGTATTGCCAGCCCGGTGTATTTCTTCAAAGATGCCCATAATTTCAACCGAAGTTTTGGTATCCAGGTTACCTGTAGGTTCATCGGCCAGGATGATAGCGGGATCATTGACCAAAGCCCTTGCTATGGCTACCCGCTGCCGCTGACCGCCCGATAATTCATTGGGTTTGTGATCTACCCGGTCGCCCAGCCCAACCGCTTTCAATACTTCATTGGCTTTTTCCAGGCGGGCAGCTTTGGGAATACCAGCATAAACCAAGGGTAAAGCTACATTTTCCAAGGCAGATAAGCGAGGCAACAGGTTGAAAGTTTGAAAAACGAAGCCGATTTTTTTATTGCGGATTTCAGCCAGCTCGTTGTCGTCCATGGTGCTGACGTTGATACCGCTGAGCCAGTACTCCCCACCAGAGGGGGTATCTAAGCAGCCGATCAGGTTCATTAAGGTGGATTTGCCGGAGCCGGAAGGCCCCATTAATGCCACATAATCGTTGGTGTGGATATTGAGGGTAACCCCCTGTAGGGCGTGCACTTGGGTGGTACCCATGGTATAAACTTTGGTCAGGTCTTTGACGGCAATTACGTCTTGCATGTGATATTGAGCTATTTAGATGAATGTCAAAACTTGTTGGAGAACACAAGACCAATTGCCGGCGCTTTCGCCTTATAAATCAATGATCTTAGGCACGATAAAAAATTCCTCACTGGCCTGGGGGGCATTTTGCAACGCCGAATGCCGATCCACTTGTCCTTGAACCTCGTCTTCTCGCCACACATTGACCTCCTCATTGATGTAAACTAGCGGTTCAACTTGGTCGGTATCGAGTTCTTGCAATTTTTCCACCAGAATTAGGATGTTGTTCAGGTCGCCCCGCAGTTGATCCTTTTCCGATTCGGACAGTTCCAGTCGTGCCAGATGTTCCAGCCTTGAAATTAAGTCTTTGTCTATTTGCATAGTAGAAATATAGATGTTTGATGCTTTTTTTTCGGTAAAAGCCCGGTATTTGAGAAATATTCGGACAGTTTGTTATTTTCGCCTCGTGCCTGGAGCGGCTCCCAAATTCATCAAATAACCGCATTATGTTGCCTAAAATTAAGCACATCGCTGTAGCTGGAAACATCGGCGCCGGAAAGACCACCCTTTCGGAAAAGCTGGCCAAACACTTCCATTGGGAAGTCCATTTTGAATCAGCCGATGACAACCCTTACCTCAGCGATTTTTACTTAGACATGCGCCGTTGGGCTTTCAATTTGCAAATATACTTTTTAAACAGCCGTTACCAACAGGTGCTGGACATTTTAAATGGTGAGGTCACCGTCATTCAGGATAGAACCATCTATGAAGACGCTTACATTTTCGCGCCCAATTTGCACGAAATGGGGCTAATGGAGACCCGCGATTTTCAAAATTACTTTCAGTTGTTTAAAACGATGTCTTCGCAAATACAGCCGCCCGATTTGCTGATTTATCTAAAAGCCAGTATTCCTACCTTAGTAGATCACATCCAAAACCGGGGCAGGGACTATGAAGGCAATATGAGCCTGGATTACTTGAAGCGACTCAATAAGCGGTATGAGGACTGGATCAGCAATTACAATGAAGGTCGGCTATTGGTCATTAATGCAGATGAAGTGGACTTTATCAATAACCCAGAGGACCTCGGTAAGGTGGTGAACCTGGTGCAGGCGGAGCTGCATGGGCTGTTTTGAGGTGGGGCTAAAGACTGAATAGTTTCTAGTTTCAAGCGGGGCTGAAGTGAGGTGTAGTTTCAGGCCGCGCCACGACGAAGGCGTGGTTTCAAGCTGGGCAGGAAAACTTGAAACCAGAAACTAAAAACACTCTAATCACGGTTTTATTCCTACTACCTCTTCCGATTGTTCCATTCCAAATAAATCTTGTACGGCACTCGGCAAGTATTTTTGCCAATCGCCCTTCGAGCCGGAAGCCAGGGCACCAAGTAAAATCACATGAAAAACAAGGGTAAAGAAGATGGCCTTGCTGCGGTTGAGCCGGGCGGCTCTTTCAAACTGTCGGTGGTACATAATTTGGTATTTTTGCTTGCTATTGCTGTTAAACGATAGCAGATAAAGACTTATTCTAAAATAGTTGTTAAGAATGGTGAAGGAATTGCTAAAAGAATTAAAAGAGAAAGGGGTTCAATTGGTGGCTGTATCCAAAACACATCCACCAGCAGCCATTTTAGGGGTTTATGAATTGGGGCAGCGTGCATTTGGCGAGAATAAAGCGCAAGAACTGAGCGCCAAACAAGTGGCATTGCCGCAAGATATAGCTTGGCATTTCATTGGCCATTTGCAAACCAATAAAATCAAGTACATCGCCCCTTTTGTGCATCTGATTCATGCCGTGGACAGCCTGAAGTTGCTGGAGGCGATCAATAAAGAAGCGCAGCGGAATAATCGCATCATTTCCTGTTTGTTGCAGATCAAAATAGCCCAAGAGGAAAGTAAGTATGGCCTGAGCTATGAAGAAGCGGAAGCTTTATTGAAGGACAAAACCTTCTCTGAGTTGGAAAATATCCGAATCGCTGGTGTGATGGGCATGGCTACTTACACCGACGATGAAGCCCAAATCAGATCGGAATTTCGCACCCTAAAGCAGTATTTTGATCAGTTGAAGCGCGATTTTTTTTTCGAGGATACTGCTTTTTGCGAATTGTCGATGGGTATGTCCCACGATTACCGCATCGCCATTGAAGAGGGCAGCACCATGGTAAGGATCGGCAGCCTGATTTTTGGAGAGCGGGTGTATTGAATAGGAATTGCCTAAGAGAAATAGTGAAATTTTTCCACTTGTATGTTATACTTTATCGTGAGCTTGAAACCCGCATCAAGCGCCAATTCGCCCAAATCAATGGGTTTTCACTACCTTTTTGCTTGAGCTGCTTTCGTTGCCAAGCTTGGAATAGGGCAGGGCTGAGGGGCTGACTGCCTAGGTCAGGTGAAGCAGGAGGATTCATTTCCCAAACGGGGATCCATGTATAATTAGGGGGCGTGGACAATGGAATGGTTTGATAAACTACCGCCACCTTGTGGATGAGGTAATCCAGTTTATTGAAGCTGCTTTTAGGAGACGGAATCTTAGTCGTTAAAGCTTCCAACGGTATGTTATCTAAGTGATCGTGCAATCCAATCAACAGCGTTTGCTTTTTCTTCATCTGGTCGGAATAAGGGGCTATCAGTTTTTGGTACAAGGAGAAACTTTGTTGGGCAAAGTCTTGCGGATTTTGCTCATTCAATGCTTGCAGTAAGTTCAGGGAAGCTTTGCGCATATCTTTGGAGGATAATGCCGCCTTGTAAGCTTGACCCTTGCCATCGCTCAAGGTATAAAACCAGGTTTGTTCCTGCCCCACATAATAGCTGATCAGCAGTTCATCGGGGGTGGGCATTTGAAAAGGAATAGACTCAAAATGGGCTTTGTAATACTCCGGCGCTTGCTTTTTGAGCTCATTTTCCAGAAAAAGCAGGTAGTTATTTCTGTTTTCTTTGAGCGCTTGGCCAAAGTTTTTGACTTTATCGGGGTTGAACAACAAGAGCCGTTCGTAATAAATCCATTGCTGGCGGAGCACCTTTTCCTGGATGCTCAACTCCGGCTTATTTGACGTATCCATAACAACAAGGGTATCCTGTATCCCCCATTCCGCTTTTTTGCCGCTGTCGAGTACTTGCTGGAACCAGGCAAAATCAGCAATTGATGTATTTGCCTGATAGACCGTTTCAAGCGCTACCTCCGTCGTTTCCTGGATCAATGCTGTCCAGGCTTTTTTATCCAAGCCTTTTTTGAAAACACCGATATGTTTGTGTAAGCGGCTAGAAGCGAGTCGGCTGCAATCTCCTGATAATGATAAAAAATCCTGATTTTTTTCCAGAAGATACTGTCGGTAGAAGGCGCGGGATTTCAGATTCAAACTTTTTATCAGGAAGGCCTCATCCAATGAAGGATGGGTATCATCCGGATTGGTCTTGGGATTGCTGCTATCAAATCCAACAGCCAATTTTACAACAACTTCTTGTGCCAATTGTAAAGCGGCCTCCCATTCCTGGTTCAGATAGGCCAGTTCAGCCAACTGTAGCAAAAATTGGCTTTCCAGGATCAAGTCTTTGAGGTGCCAGCTAGAAGCAATGTGCAGGCCTGCTGCGTAGTGGTTCTCCGCTTGAGCCAGCGCGCCTGCCTTTTCTTCCATCTCTCCCAATTTCATCCAAGCCAAAGCTTCTGCTTTGTTTTTTTGCCCCGATTCGGTAAGTTGGTACAAAAAAATCAATCCTTTGGCGGTATCGCCAGCACTGATCAAGGCATTGGCCAGGTGGTATTTGGCCAACGCGGTTTGCTCGTTTTTATCGCCTTCTTCGATGGATAAGATGTTCCAACTCTGCTGGAAATGGTGGATGGCACTGCTGTCATTTTCCAGTCGCTCAAAGCAAGTTCCCGTATGCAGGTGGAGCATAGCCAGTGTTTGGGGATCATCGAGCAAGGGCAATTCAAGTGCTTTGGAATAGGCTTTGAGTGCAGGAGTGTACTGGTGTTGTGCAAAAAAAATATCGCCTTCGCGCAGGTAATTTTTGGAGATTTCCTCGGGTACTACTTTTTTGCGAAAGTGCAGAGAAGTTTCGTTGGAAGCTGCTGCTGCCTCGAAGTCTCCAAGCATTAGTTGGTTATAACTGCGCAAATAGTGGGCTTCCGCCAAATCGAATTGCCGTTCCGGGTAGCGGATAATCAGTTGATTCAGTATCATTTCCGATTGGTCGTACCATCGGATGCGAGTCAATGAATCGGCCTGAGCCAGCAGCTTTTGGGGCTGGGTCAAACCAACCCGTATGCCAGCAAGCAGGCAAAAAAACAAAATAATGGAAGCGTATTTTTGATTCATACGGTGTAGCAAAGCTGAAAAGTGCGGCTAAGATAGGCTTTTTTAATACTTTTGTTCGTGTTCAAAAAGAAGCTTTGCATGAAAATAAACGCCACATATCCCATTTTTGTGATGGGATTACTTGTTTTTTTGTACTGTTTGGCCAGAGTGTTCTGGCTGTCCATGACACACGATGAAAGTGCTACGGTTATTAATTTTGTGGCTCGCCCTGTTGGCCTGATTTTGAGCAACGACCCGCCTAGCGCCAACAACCATTTGTTGAATACGCTACTCATCAAGGCTTTTATTACCATACATAATACCCCTTTTTGGGTGCGATTGCCCAATCTATTGTCTGTCTTACTTTACCTGTTTTTTTCCTACAAATTATTGCGCCTGCTTTTTGAAGATCAGTACATGCAGATAGCAGGTTTTGTGCTGCTAATTAGCAATCATTACCTGATCGAGTATTTCTCATTGGCCAGGGGGTATGGCCTATCCTTGGGCTTTTTGATGGCTGCTTTGTATGGCTTGACTCATTACCTGCAAAATTTCCGGTATAAGTACCTGATAGGGGCTTTGTTGGCTATGATACTGGCTGTTTACAGCAATCTGACCTTGCTCAATGTCTATGTAGCCGCTATTGCAGTGCTCAATGTGGCGATTGTTTTCCGCAAGGGAAAAACGAAGGCAGAGAAATGGGCGCTTTGGCTTGGGGCGAATGCGGGCCTTGGCGTTTCTGCTTTGGTATTAGCCGGGTTGTTGTATTGGCCGGTCAAGCTGATGTTGGCTGGCGGCGAGCTGTATTATGGCGGCGATCGCGGATTTCTTCCCGATACCGTAAAATCTTTAGTAGAGGTGTATTTATATGGAAAAACCTATATTGGTGCGAATACGGCGCAGTTCTTTTTCATAGTTGTAATAGCACTAGGGGGAGTGGGCATTTTGAATGGATTGGGGCGTAGCATTTATAAAAAAGAAAATGGTCAGGAAGGCTTTTACGCTTTGCTGCTGTTGTTGATGGTATTCAGCACCATAGCGCAACACGAATTATTGGGTACGCGATTTTTGATAGGTCGGACGGCGCTGTGTTTTTATCCGGTTTTCGTGCTGTGCGTACTCTATGTATTTCAGTGGGAAAAAGCTTGGCCTAAGTGGATACTCTTTATTTGGGTGGGGTTTAGCCTGTACCATTTTTGCCGGGTTGCCAATTTAAACATGACTCGGGAGTGGTGGTATGATCGCCATACCGAGGCTATGCTGGAAGCAGTCATGGAAGATGCCGGTGAGCAGCAACCAATTCGGATTGGCGGGCACTGGATTTTTGCACCAACGGTAGAATATTACAAGCAATCGAGGCAATATCCCATCATAGGGCCAGCCTACAATCAAGAAGTGACGGATAGTGATAAGTTTGACTATTTTTATATCGAACAGCAGGACTTGGGCAAGTTGCACCCTTCCTATCAAGTGCTGAAAGATTTTGGCGGGTATTATTTGATGAAAAGGGTGGGGGAGTGATGTATCGGCTGTCTGGTACTTGAAAATTAAGCACTCAATTTTGTCCTTACCTTAGTGGACTTGATGTTTCATTTTAAGTATGTCCGCCACTGTAAGAAGGCTGGTAAATTGGGAAGCAACTTTTTGTACGCTATTTTTTTCCTTTGTCTTGCAAGGTTAAACTTTTTGTCTTATCTTGCCCTCACAAATACGACCATTTAGCTCGCGCTTTCACAAACTACCCAAATAAATTACACAAGAACAACACTTACCTTGCCCAACAGGCAAAGGATGGGCGTTTTTTCTTTGTAACCAAAACCATTTGTAATATGTTACAGTTTCCATTGCTTAATGCCAAAAACGCAAAAATCATGCGAACACCAATTTGTTTTAATCAATTGATTATCAATCGATTACCCCCCCCTCCATACCCGATTTTTGGAGAATCCTTCGCCTTACCCGATTCTTTCACCCCCCGCTCATCGGGCTACTAATTGTGGCTATGCTCATTAGTTGGGAGGGGAGGGCGCAGTGCACTCGAACTTTATATGTAGGTGCTTCACAGGCTCAGGACTGTTATACCGTAAGGGTACCTGTATATATAGGGCCAGGTTCCGGGGCAGTGACCTTATGTGGTTTTTTGATTGAAGGGAACATCAGTGGCGGCGGTGCCAGCATCATCGGTATTGACGTTCCTGACTCTGGAGATTTCGCCAACGTAACCTATGGCCCGCAGTATTTTAACCTCAACAATGGGAGCGGTCGAACCGGGTATCTGCAAAGTACGCAAAATCCCCTTTTCTATCTGGTGGTAAGCTCTCCACCAGCGGCTACTTTTGAGGTCAATTTTACCAATACGCTCTACACACCCAATGTTTGTACCGGCAGCCCTTGTCAAGGTATGCAAATCGGCTATGAAATAACACCACAGAATGGCGTAGCCAGCCTCGCGGGCTGCGACCCCACAAATACGACCTTGGACTATGACCTGGAAGTATTCGTTGACCTAGCAGATGTTTTTTACAGTGAAGTGGAGGATGAGTATTCCATCCCGGTCAAAATGCGGGACAACAACTACGTACCGGGTACGGGATCA
>CALMIR010000185.1 GCA_937864265.1 uncultured Saprospirales bacterium
AAGAACACTGAGAAAGTAAGAGAGTAAGAAGAAGTTGAGTGAGGGTGAGAGTGAGTATGAGTACGGCTAAGCTAGCCTTGCTCACACCTCAGTTGTTCCCTGCCCGACCGGGTACAGCCCGGGCGGGAAAAGCCCTGACTTTTGCGCTGTCATCAATTGCTCCCTGCCCGACCGGGAAAAGGACAGCTCAGCCCCAATAGGCCATCAACTTAGAACCAAATACCAGAACGCCCAACGTAAGAGCCGTTATGGCTGCAAGTAGAACCCCAGCAGCGGCAACATCTTTCACTTTACCGGCCAATGGATGATACTCAGGAGAAACCAGATCAGTTAAATACTCCAAAGCCGTATTAAAGGCTTCGGCAGTCCACACCATACCGATGGCAACAATAACCGCATACCATTCGCTGGAGCTGATTTGAAAAAACAGTCCCATAAAAATCGCCACAAGGGAAGCCACGCCGTGAATCCGGGCGTTGGGTTGGGTAAGCAAAAGGTCGTATAAGCCTTGAAAGGCATATTTAAAACTCTTTGTTCGAGCTCTTAATGTTTTTGTTGGTATCTTGATCTTCCAATTCATGGAACTGATAAGTCGCTTGCACACCTGAAAAATAACCTGGAATATTTATAGGCTCAAAGCTAATACATTTGAAATGATCAGAATGGAAAATATTGGCGGTTTGGCTTTCGGGAAAAAGATCGTAATTGTGCATTAACGAGCGGCAGGGCGTACCGGGCCAACTATCTTCCAAGTTGCTGTTTTTACAAAATTGGTGGATCGCTTTCGACCAGGAAACGGATTGGTAATTGCCCAGTGCTAGGACAGGTGTTTCAAATTCTTTAGTAAATGAAGCTAACTCATCTAATTTATCCAAGTAATCCTTGTAATTGATTTCCTGACCAGGCTTGGGAAGCCGTACACTTAAAAAGCGAACAGCTTGCGTATTTTGTAATTTTATAGTGCCAACAAAATCGGCCACATCACAGTCCAGTGTAAGTGTTTTTTTTCCCAATGGGTGACGCGAAAAAACGGCGGTACTAATACACTCATTATCCAAATTACTATGGGTAGCATAATAGAAGCCTTCCATAGCCAATAGCTCCTTGAGTCGGCTATAAAGGGCGATGCTGGATTCTTGAACAATGACAAGATTGATGGAAGGGTTAGCCAGTTTTTCACTTAAAGGATAATTCAAAACTTCATCTTTATTCTCGTCGGGAATTAAGTACAAGGCACCAAATATAGGCGTTGTATCTGGTGTAATAGGTTTTAACTTTAGGCTTATCCTATTGTTGAGCAATAAGGCCAGCGTTGCACAGCCCGCAAAATAGGTAAGCATTAATCGAGGTTTGGTCCAAAGAAAGAACAAGAGCCCCAGCCCTAAAAAGGTCAACATAAACTGGAAGCTGCGCGTTTCAACCCAACGGAAGAAAAACCATTCTTGCAGGGGCAATAAACATGCGAGTAATATACTGCTGATAAACAACGCATGTAGTAAAAAAAACAAATTTTGTTTTTTGGTCGCCGAGTGCATAGCTAAGCATTTTTAATTTAGTTATACATCAGTTGTTTCTAGCAACAAAGAAGGATGATACGCCAGTGCATATTTAGGAATAGGGGGAAGAAAAAAATTGATTAGGAGGAAATCGTATTATTCAAAAAATCAGGAACGAAATTGGCTTTGAATAATCAGATATACAGGAGCTTATAATAACGCCTGCAAAGATAGCATAAAATTTCAAACCAACCAAAAATAGTTTATATGATGAACTAAAAAACGTTTAATTCCTAACTTTGCTGAAAAACATCCTAGCAGACTTCCTAGATTTGCGCTTTTAGTTTATTGCTTATCAGCTATGTCGGCAAAATTAAAATTACTCAATGATACACTAGATGGCGAATTGCATTTCGATACACTGCATCGCCATATTTATGCGACAGATGCTTCGGTCTATAGAGAACTACCTTTAGCTGTTGCTTTGCCCAAGCACGAAGAAGATATCAAGACCTTGGTACGTTTTGCCCTCCAAGAAGGCATATCGCTCATTCCCAGAGCAGCGGGTACTTCTTTGGCAGGCCAAGTAGTTGGGCGAGGAATGGTGGTTGACATATCCAAGTACATGAACCGGATTTTGGAATTGAACGTGGAAGAGGGCTGGGTTCGCGTTCAACCGGGAGTCATTCGCGATGAATTGAACCAGTTTTTGAAGCCTCATGGCTTGTTTTTCGGGCCTGACACTTCTACCGCCAACCGCTGTATGTTGGGTGGAATGGTGGGCAACAATTCTTGTGGCAGCACCTCTATCGTGTATGGTTCTACCCGCGACCATGTTTTAGAATTGAAAACCGTGCTCAGCGATGCTTCTTCCGCTACCTTTTCAACTTTGGATAATGCATCATGGGAAGAAAAGTTGTCAGGGAGCAGTTTTGAGAACCACCTTTATCGGCAAACCTATCATTTACTGAGCCAACCAGGGGTCAAGGAGGAAATTCACAAGGAATACCCCAAACCAGTCATCCACCGTCGCAATACGGGTTATGCGATTGATTTGCTGGAAAAAACGGCGCCCTTTACCCCAGGAGGAACTGATTTTAACTTTTGTACTTTGCTTTGTGGATCTGAAGGCACGCTGGCTTTTACCACAGAAATCAAATTGCACCTCAATCCATTACCACAGCCTTATGACATCGTGGTTTGTCCCCATTTTCATACTTTGCAAGCGTGCATGGAAGCTGTTGGTCTGGCCATGTCTTATCAGCCGACTGCTTGCGAATTGATGGATAAAACCATTTTGGACTGTACCAAAGAGAACCGCGAGCAGCTTAAAAACCGCTTTTTTGTGGAAGGTGACCCGGCGGCTATCCTAATGATAGAATTTCGCGGGGATACACCAGAAGAGGCTGAGGCCAAAGCGGATCAACTCATAGCAGCTTTGAAAAATTTGGGCACGGTTTACGCGCAGCCCAAAATAGCAAAGCCCACCAGCAAGCGTATTTGGGACTTGCGAAAAGCGGGCTTGGGCGTTCTGGCTAATTTACCGGGAGAAGCTAAGGCAGTGGCTTGTATTGAAGATACAGCAGTCGCTATCGCTGATCTACCCGAATACATCCGCGAATTTGACATTATGATGAAAGGCTTTGGACAAGAAGCCATCTATTATGCCCATGCCGGAGCCGGGGAAATCCATTTGCGCCCAGTCTTAGACCTTAAAAAAGAGGAAGATCGACAACTATTTTATGATATAACGGAAGCTACGGCCCGACTGGTAAAAAAATACGGCGGCTCATTGAGTGGCGAGCACGGCGATGGCCGGGTGCGGGCTGCCTTTATTCCGCTGATGGTAGGCGAGAGGAATTACGAGTTATTAAAATCCATCAAACAGCTTTGGGACCCCAAAGGCGTATTCAATCCCGGTAAAATCGTGAATGCCGCTCCTATGAACAGCTTTTTGCGGTACAACGCAGGACAAGAAACGCCTGATTTTGATACGGTTCTTGATTTTTCTGACAGTGGAGGCATACTTCAAGCCGCAGAAAGGTGCAATGGATCGGGCGATTGCCGCAAACTGGCTTTTGCCGGTGGGACGATGTGTCCGAGCTACCAGGCTACTAAGGACGAAAAAACGACGACCCGTGCACGAGCCAATGCCCTGCGTGAGTTCCTGACCATGAATGTACGGGAAAACCCTTTTAACCACCCGGAATTGCAGGAGGCGATGGACCTTTGCCTATCTTGTAAAGGATGTACCGCAGAATGCCCTTCTAATGTGGATATGGCTACCCTCAAAGCAGAGTTTTTATACCAGTATTATAAAAGCAACCCGATTTCCTGGAGGACCCGTGCTTTTGCTCATATTGCCACTTTAAACGCATTGGGCATTCGACTTTCAGGGTTGAGCAATTTCATATTGAAAAATCCTATTACCAGCGGTGTCCTGAAAAAGCTGTTGGGCGTAGCGCCTCAGCGCAGTTTGCCTTCCTTGGGGCGTCAAAGTTTAAAAAGTTGGTTTGCGAAAAACCAATCGAAGTGGCGGCCCAGGGAGATTAAAGGGAAGGTATGGTTGTTTTGCGATGAGTTTACCAACTACAACGATGTCGCTATTGGTATTAAAGCCATTCAACTACTAAGCAAGCTTGGCTACGAAGTTGCGATACCCGATCATGTACAGAGTGGCCGCGCACAATTCTCTAAGGGGCTATTGGATGATGCCAGGAAATTAGCTGTGCAAAATGTACGTGCGCTGCATGCCTTGGTTACCGATGAACAACCAATTGTAGGCATTGAGCCTTCTGCTATCCTGAGTTTTCGAGACGAATACCCGCGCCTTGTTGGGAAGGAACTGAAACAAGCCGCTTTAGATTTGGGAAAAAACGTCTTTTTGATAGAAGAGTTTTTGCGCCGAGAAATAGAGAAAGGACAGGTTTCAGCGTCCGCTTTTACGGATGCACCAAGACAGTTGCTTTTGCACGGTCATTGCCACCAAAAGGCATTGACTGAAATGAGCGATGCTGCCTTTGTGCTCAGTTTTCCACAAAACTATACGGTTGAAGTCATTCCCTCCGGTTGTTGCGGTATGGCAGGCTCCTTTGGCTACGAGCAAGAACACTATGCCGTCAGTATGCAAGTTGGGGAGTTGGTGCTCTTTCCAAGTATTCGGAAGAGTGCGCCAGAAGTAGTTTTGGCTGCATCGGGTACCAGTTGCCGGCACCAGATTGCCGATGGAACGGGCAGAAAAGCATGGCATCCGGTGGAAATTTTGCACGATGCATTATCTTGACGCTCACCAAGCACCATATCAGGGGATACCCAATTCCTTTTTTGCCTGCTCCATAGAAATGCGCTGTCCATTTTTGTACACTACGATAAAAGCATCGTTAAAACCACGTGCCTGCAACAGCAAGCGCGCCTCGAAGGCTTGTTGAATATTTGAAAAATTGCGGGCCTGGTATTTATATAAATTGTCTTCCTGAACAACTTCAATCATGTAACCCGTATTGCGCCATTTATCCTGGCTGGTGTCAACGGGGCGGGAAGAAGCGGCTAGTTGAACGTGGAAAATAATATTCAACTCTGCTGCGGATGGCGTCGTGTAAACCGATTTTGAGGTAGTAGAATTGGGCGTACTCGCATTGGAGGGCGGGTAGTAAATGGGGGTATTAGGATCTTTATAGCTTTGGTTTTTTTCTTCTTTTGGCGTATTGCTGGTCGTTATAGGGGTAGTCGGGGATTTTACAGTTGTGTAAACGGCTTCGGCCTTATGTTTTTCCACCGTAGAAGCAGCTAAGGGCGCTTCAGGCGTTGCTATTTTGACTTTTACGCCAGCGTCTTTGCCTTCTACAGCACTTTTGTATTCCACAAACGCTGAGAGAATGGACTGCGCTACGATGAGTTGGCCATTCTCGGTATTGAGCGTCGCTTCCTCGTCTTTATTGCTTAAAAAACCTGCTTCAACCAGTACGCTGGGCATGGTCGTTTCTTTGAGGACAACAAAACCAGCCTGTTTTACGCCTCGGCTTTTGCGCTGCGCATGCTGGGCAAATTTGTCTTCCACGCGTTGTGCAAAGAGGATACTTTGTTCCAAAAAAGCATTTTGAAACATGCTCAACATAATATGCCCTTCCGGAGAATTGGGGTCGTAATCGTAATTTTTTTCATAATCATCTTCCAGTAAGATGGCGGCATTTTCGCGTTTGGCCACATTCAGGTTGTGATTGGCCGTATGCAAGCCCATGACATAGGTTTCGGAGCCAGTAGTAGCTGCCGATCCTGGCATGTAATTGCAATGGATAGAGATAAATAAGTCGGCGTTATTGCGATTTGCTATGGCTGCCCTTTTGTGCAGCGGAATGAAAACGTCCTCATCGCGGGTCATAATGACTTTGATGTTGGGGAAATAGCGCCCCATTTCCGCTGATAAGGCCAGCCCGATGGCCAGGGCAATATCTTTTTCTTTGGTGCTGCTGCCCAAACAACCCGGGTCGTGTCCGCCGTGTCCCGGATCAATTACCACTGTTTTTATTTCGTAGGCTTCTTCGTTTAGTTGCTGTTTGATAACTTTGCCGAGCTTTTCTCCGAAAGGGATGGCTAAAGTGGCGGCAGCGTGATGGTGAGACGAGCAGCTACTTTGACAAGCCCGGTCTTTTTCTACTACGATCGTGTCTTCAAAGGCCAACAAAAGGTTAAAGCCATTTGGAATACACGTCAAAAATAAAATGAACAGCGTTTGTAGGAAGGTGATCGCTTTCGTCATAGTTTTTTTATTCTGGGAAAATATTCCCGGCTTCATTTTCAAGCTTTTGGGAAAACAAAATAACGCAATTAAGTTCTTGAATACAAAATTAAGCCTCATATTTTTATTTTGCGCTACTATGCTATGTCAGCTAGGGGCACAGGTCGATAGCTTGCCAGCTTTGGATACCATTCCTCAGGATTCACTGCTGGTATTGGATAGCCTGGCTAGGTCGCAAGATTCACTACTGGAGGCGATACCCGTTACTTATAGGCTTTCGACGGATTCCCTGGATGCGCCTGTGGAATACAACGCCAGAGACTCTATGATTTATGATATTGCGGATGAAAAAATTTATCTCTATGGCGATGCGATGGTGGCTTATACTACCATTACGCTGAAAGCTTCTAAAATTATTTTTGACTGGAATACGAGTATCGTCACCGCAGAAGGCATGCCCGATAGCACTGGAAGGATGGCGGGTTTTCCGCAATTTAGCGATGGCAGCCAGGAGTTTAAGGCTGAGCAAATGCGCTACAATTTTAAAACGCGCAAGGGCATCGTTTACGAGGTAACCACCCAGCAGAACGATGTCATAGTACATGGTACTCGTTCTAAATTCATCAGCATTGAACCTCAGGATACCATCGAAGAAAGACGCGATATCATTTATAGCCAGGATGCTATTTTCACGACTTGTACGCATCCAGAACCCCATTTTGGTATTCGCAGTCAGAAGCAGAAAGTCATACCCAATAAGCTCGTTATCATAGGCCCTTCTAATCTGGAAATCATGGGGGTACCGACGCCGGTCTGGCTGCCATTTGGTTTTTTTCCCATTTCATCTGGCCGACAAACCGGGTTGTTGTTTCCTCGCGATTACCAATACTCTCCGCAGTGGGGTTTTGGCTTGGAAGGAGTGGGGTGGTTTTTTCCGCTAGGCGATCATTTCAATTTGTCCTTAACCAGCAATTTATACGTGAAGGGCACCTGGGGGGTCAATGCCAGTTCTCAATACCGGAAAAGGTACAAATACAGTGGGTCGTTTGACCTTGGCTACGATGTGCGTCGTACAGAGGCTGATGACGGCACGATTGATCGTCCAAAGTCTTACCGCTTTACATGGTCACACCGCCAGGATCCCGCTGCTCACCCGGTCAATAACTTCAGCGGGTCTATCAATATTCAAACCAATAATTACCAGAGCCGGGTGTTCAACGATGCAGAGCGGGTGTTACAAAATCAGTTGAATTCCAATATTGCATTCAACCGAAACTGGAAAGACAAACCGATTAGCCTGAGTGTAGGTTTGACCCACAATCAGAACTCATCGACCCGGCAGGTGACGGTCAATTTTCCAAATATCAACTTTCAAACCCAAACTCTGTATCCGCTCAAACGCAAAAACCCGGTTGGCAAAGAAAAATGGTACGAAACCATTACTTTCCGTTACCAGGGGGAGGCTCGAAACCGTTTTCAGGCTTCTGATACAACGCTTTTCAGCCAAAAAACCCTGGATGAAGCGGAATTTGGTATCCGCCACCGGATGAATAGCGGTACTTCCTTCAAATTGTGGTATTTCAACCTCAACCCCGGGGTGGACTATCAGGAAGTCTGGTACCTCAAATCGTATCAACAGGAATTTACTCCAGGTTTGGAAATCGATTCTGTATTCAATAATGGTATTTACGAGCTGGATACCGTTTCTTACGGTACGGTGAGTGATACCTTACTTCCCGGCTTCGTTTCTTATCGCCAATTTAACGCCAGTCTTAGCCTGAATACCCAACTTTTTGGTATGTTGCGATTGGGCAAAACCCAAGTTCGGCATGTCATCAAGCCCAGTATTTCTATGAATTTTGTCCCGGATTACACCGATCCATCTTTGGGCTATTTTCAAAACATCCAGGATGCCTCCGATCCCAACGAATTGAATCAGTATTCTATTTTTACGGGGTCAATATACGGCGGCCCGCCTCAAAGTGGGCAACAGTGGGCTTTAAATTACAGCTTGAACAACATTTTTGAAGCCAAGGTATTTTCCAAAAAATTGGAAGATTATAAAAAAGTCAAGTTGTTTGACAATATCATCGTGTCGGGTAATTACAATTTTGCCGCCGATTCCTTGAAATGGAGTCCGGTGAGCATGACCGGCACGACGCGTTTCTTGAAAGGGATAACTACCCTAAGCTTGCGCGCTACCTTCGACCCATACGATATCGAAATGGTAGGCAATTCTCTGCGCCGTGTCGATCGTTTTTATAGGGATACAAAAGGTAAATTCCTTCGCTTTGACAACGCTACAGCCAGCTTTAACACAGGCATTACTGTTGGCAAACTGCGGGCTTTGCTATTTGGCGAAGAAGAAAAAGTAGTAGAAAGCGAAGAGGAAGCCCGATCCCAAAATCAGGAAATAGAAGAAACGGATTTCTTGAGTTTGTTTGAAAATTTTCGGGTCAACCACAACATGTCTTTGCGCCTGATAGGGCAGGCCGATGGCAGCGATACTTTGATAGTAGCTACCCATGCCATCAATTGCAGCGGCAGCATCGAATTGACGGATAATTGGAATATTAATGTCGGCAACTTCGGTTACGATTTTGTCCGCAAGGGGATAACCTACCCTTCGGTTGGTTTCAGCAGAGACCTTCACTGCTGGGAAATGGGATTGAACTGGCAACCGACCAGGGGGACTTACAGCTTTTTTATACGGGTTAAACCGGGTACCCTCGATTTTATTAGCATTCCATATCAAAGGAGTAATGGTGATCCCATTAATGCTTTCCAGTAGCTCAGTTTTGTAGCTTAACGCTTATTTTTCCTGATTTATAGTCCTCTAAAAATTGTCAGGGAACTTTTTTTATTGTAAAAAGAACTCAAGACCTTTTTTTATTTGACGAAAGTCGTTCGGGTCGTGTTAAAATTTTTTTACCGACATTTGAATATATGAAAATAAGATCATATTTTTATGCGGCAAAATAAAAGGATCGCCGAAGAAAAGTCAGTAGTGAATTTGCTTTGAGCAAAAAGATTTGTTTTTGAAGTTATCTGTAAAATTTGTTTGAACCCAATTTAGACCTGTGACCTGTATCACTGATGAAATTTTCCAAGGCATTTAATTTTGCAGCATTATTCAAACGACAAAAAAAATTGTAATGACGATTGAACAAATTTATACGGGATGCCTGGCTCAAGGCGCGTATTATATCGAAAGCGAAGGCGAAGCAGCAGTTATTGATCCACTTCGCGAAACACAGCCTTATATTGATCGTGCTGCCAAAAACGGTGCTAAGATCAAATACATTTTTGAAACGCATTTCCATGCTGATTTTGTAAGCGGGCATTTGGACTTGGCTAAAAAAACAGGAGCTACCATCGTTTACGGACCCAATGCAGAAACTGCTTATGAAAAGCACCTGGCCAATGATGGAGAAAATTTTAAAGTAGGAAAACTTACAATCCAGGTATTGCACACTCCCGGACATACACCTGAAAGTACGACTTTCTTACTGTTGGATGAAAACGGCAAAGAGCACGCCATTTTCACAGGCGACACGTTGTTTATTGGCGATGTGGGCCGCCCAGACTTAGCACAGAAGAAAGGCAGCTTGACCAAAGAAGATTTAGCGGGCTGG
The DNA here is from genome assembly GCA_937864265.1 of uncultured Saprospirales bacterium. GTDB lineage: Bacteria > Bacteroidota > Bacteroidia > Chitinophagales > Saprospiraceae > CALMIR01. The sequence continues at coordinate 9,867 of CALMIR010000185.1, forward strand.
TTGTACGACAGCCTTCGCCATAAAATCATGACTTTACCCGATGAAGTGATTGTTTATCCGGCGCACGGCGCGGGTTCTGCTTGTGGCAAAAACATGAGCAAAGATACCTGGGACACCTTGGGCAATCAAAAGCGCTTCAACTACGCGCTGAGAGCCGATATGAGCAAAGAGGAATTCATCAAAGAAGTAACAGATGGATTGCTACCTCCTCCCCAATATTTCGCTAAAAATGCCAGCCTCAATAAAACAGGCTACGACAGCATAGATGAGGTGATGGAAAAAGGCGTAAACCCCTTGTCGCCAGAAGAATTTGAATTGGTAGCGAATAGCATGGATGCTTTGGTGTTGGATGTGCGGTCGAAAGAAGAATTTGTCAAGGGTTTTATTCCCAATTCTATTTTTATTGGGTTGGACGGTAGCTTTGCCCCTTGGGTAGGCGCTTTGATCATGGATTTGAAGCAACCTATCCTATTGGTTGCACCGGAAGGACGCGAAGAAGAAACCGTAACTCGCTTGGCTAGGGTAGGCTATGACAATACCCTGGGTTATTTGAAAGGTGGTATTGCGGCTTGGGAAGCAGCTGGTAAGGAGTTGGATGAGATCACGACGATTGACGCCAAAGTTTTTGCCGAACAAAAACAGGCAGATGACACCATCCATATTCTCGATGTACGCAAACCTGGAGAATGGTCAGCAGAACACTTGGAAGGTGCTCAGCATTTTCCGCTTGATTTTATCAACGACCACATGAGCGAAATAAAAGACAACGAAACTTATTTCTTGCATTGCCGCAGCGGTTATCGCTCTACAGTAGCCGCATCCATCTTAAAAGCAAGAGGCTTTGATAATCTGGTCAATGTACAGGCCAATTTTGAAGACTTTAGCAAAGCTGGAATGGCCATTACGGACTTTGTGTGTCCTTCTACCGTCGTAAAGGCCTGATAGCCCTAGGTAGAATATGAACGGATTGGCATATTTCCCGCTGTTAGAACAGTTGAAAGGCTACAATCGGGTCGCTTTCAAAGGCGACCTGATTGCAGGCCTAACGGTGTGGATATTGCTTATCCCTCAGACAATGGCTTATGCCATGTTGGCTGGAATGCCCCCTATTTATGGGCTTTACGGCGGATTGATTCCTCCACTGATGTATGGTTTGCTGGGAACTGCCAGGCAACTTTCGCTTGGCCCTGTTGCTTCTTCTTCATTGGTCATTTTAGCAGGTATTAGCCAAGTTGCAGCCCCGGAAAGTGCCTATTATATCGAAATCGTCATCCTTACTGGTTTTCTGATCGGAGTAGGAATGTTGATTTTAGGACTGTTCCGCTTGGGATTCCTCGCGGTGTTGCTGTCACAGCCAGTAATTGTTGGATTCACAGCCGCTGCCGGGGTAATTATTGGGGTCAGTCAACTCAAATATTTGTTTGGCATCCCGACTCCGCATTTCGGACACGTCTTCGAAATCATCCTTTATACCATTCAACATTTGGGCGAAACCCATTGGTTAAGTTTTGCATTTTGCAGCGGGAGTGTTCTACTCATGTTGGGTATAAAGCGGTTTTTTCCAAAAATTCCATCAACACTGGCCGTAAGTGTTTTAAGCATTTTGTTGACCTATTGGTTCAGGTTAGATCTTCTAGGTTTAGAAATAGTGAAAGATGTACCACAGGGTTTGCCCCACTTTGTTATGCCTGGTTTTGAGACCGAAAAACTCAATGATGTTATTGCTACGGTATTGGTAGGTATAGTAATAGGCGTAGTCGAATCCATTAGCATAGCAAAAGCGCTAGAAATAAAATCGAAAACGTACAAAATAAACCCCAGCCAGGAATTGGTTGCAGCCGGCGCTGCCCGGGCATTGGGCGGTCTTTTTCAAAGCTTACCGACTTCTGCCAGTTTTACCCGCTCGGCACTCAATCGGGAGTCAGGTGCCCAAACGGGGATGGCCTCGGTTATTATGGTCATTATGACTGGGTTGACTTTGTTGTTCTTGACTCCCTTGGTGTATTATATGCCTAAAGCAGTGTTAGGTGCCATCGTGTTCATGGCAGTGAGGAGTTTAATTGATTTCAAAGCGGCGAGGCATCTTTGGCATACACACAAGAGAGATTTCGCCATGATGTTGGCAACCTTTCTGGCCACGCTTTTTATCAGCATAGAGCTAGGTGTGGCAACAGGGGTTGCGCTTTCTCTACTACTGGTGCTGTACCAATCCTCCCGTCCGCACATAGCGATTTTAGGCCAACTTCCTAATTCCAGAGAATTTCGCAATGTCAATCGATTTCCAGAAGCCCATCAATTTGATGGTGTTGTTATTGCTCGATTCGATGCGCCGCTCTTTTTCTTAAACGCCGATTATTTCAGTGACTTTGTTCAGGAATCGGTTAAAAGCTGTACGGAAGATTGCCAATTGTTTGTATTAGATGGATCGAGCATGACGGATATCGATTCGACTGGACTGCGTGCCTTAGAAGAGGCTTATCGCGATTTGAGCAGACAAAATACCGCTTTTTACTTGGCCGGATTGATAGGCCCGGTACGAGATAGACTTAATAAGTCTGGGCTGGCAGAAAAAATAGGTGCAGACCATCAGTTCCTGAATGTTTATGAGGCTGTTCAATCCTATTTACTCCAAGAAAAAAACAATCAAGAAGGTATATACTGGTCGGAAGCGGCTATTCAACATAACGAAAAAACGAATAAGAAACCATGAGATACGGCTTTGTCATAGACAATAGAAAGTGCATTGGTTGCCATGCCTGTACCACGGCGTGCAAATCGGAGCACAACGTCCCTATCGGCGTCAACAGAACCTGGGTTAAACAGGTTGAAAAGGGGGTATTCCCTCATACGAGGCGGCTTTTCTCCGTCATGCGTTGCAATCATTGTACGGATGCACCTTGCGTAGAAATTTGCCCGGTAGAGGCGCTCTACTTTCGAGAAGACGGTATCGTCGATTTTGACAAAGACCGTTGCATCGGTTGTAAGTCTTGCATGCAGGCTTGTCCATACGATGCGCTTTATATTGACCCAGAAACACATACAGCTGCCAAATGCAACTATTGCGCCCACCGGGTGGACATTGGACTAGAGCCGGCTTGTGTCAATGTATGCCCCGAGCATGCCATCATTTCTGGCGATATGGATAACCCCGAATCAGAGATAGCGCAGCTATTGGCGCGCCAACAAGTAAAGGTGCGCAAACCGGAAAAAGGCACACAGCCTAATTTGTTTTATATTGATGGTGACGAGGCCTCGCTGAATCCATCGGCAACACCCAAAACGGGGGAATACTTTTGGAATTCTCAAAGCCTGGGTGTCGGCCATTTCGCTAAAGAAGCCGAAAAAATGGCATTTTCCAATGGTGATGTGGTAGCAGCGGTGTTAGAGGCCAACAATCAATATACCAGTGCTGGGGATGTAGCCAAGCACGGCCCGAAAAAATCGGTGGAAGTATTGATGGGCAAGGAAGCTCGCCGCATTTATGATACGCCCAATAAGGGAATTCTTTGGGGATGGGAAGTGTCGGGTTATGTTTGGACAAAAGCGATTAGTGCCGGGGTATTTCTGGTATTACTGCTCGCTACTATGCTTGGTACAACTACACCTGGCATTGTTGCCGAATGGTGGACATTGGGCATCGGCTTGATCTTCCTTACCTTGACTGGCGCTTTGTTGGTCAAAGACCTGGATCAACCCCGTCGGTTTTTGTATGTGCTATTGCGTCCGCATTGGTCGTCTTGGTTGGTGAAGGGAGGGTATTCCATTACTTTGTATGGAGGTTTGCTGACACTTCTTGGCGTCATCCTATATTTTGAGTTGGATCAGTTGAAAATGCCTCTGATGTGGGTAACTGGCCTCACTGCGCTGCTAGTAGCGGTTTATACAGCCTTTTTATTTGGCCAAGCCAAAGGTCGGGATTTCTGGCAAAGCCCATCCCTAGCTATCCATATGTTGGTGCATAGCTTTATGGCAGGGGCAGCTGCCTTAGCATTGGTATCGGCTCTTACTGATACTTCAGTAAGTTGGTCGGTATTTTTGGGTAGTGTGATGGCCATTGGGATCGTCGTGAACCTGTTGACAATGCTCATAGAACTGACAATGACTCACCCTACGGTGGATACCCACACCGTAGTCCACATGATTACTAAAGGCCGTTATGCCAGTAAGTTTTACCTGGGCGTGGTATTGATGGGCAATCTGCTTCCAATGGGTTTGTTGCTTTTCGGCAGCGGCCAGCCTATACTTTATCTGGCAGCTATACTGGTATTAATTGGCATTTATCTCACCGAATCCATTTGGGTGGAAGCACCACAACGCATTGCTTTAAGCTAAAAATCACGAAAACCATGGCACAAAATAAACCTACTTTCATTGAACGGATGGCTGAAAAAATTGGCCTTATCCCTGATTTGCACCAAAATAGAACCCAAGACCTCGACAGTTTGACGGAGATGGGGCAATTGACCAGTTTTCCGCCGATGGAGCAATGGGACGACTGGACGGAATACGAAGCTACGGAGCATCCCAAACGGGTGAAGAAAAACTATCGCCTGGTGCCCACCACTTGTTTCAACTGCGAGAGTGCCTGTGGTCTGACGGCATATATCGACAAGGAAACGAATGAGATCCGCAAGTTAGAAGGCAACCCCTACCATCCGGGGAGCCGCGGACGCAACTGTGCTAAGGGACCGGCTACGATCAATCAAATCACCGACCCCGACCGGATTTTATACCCGCTAAAAAGGGTAGGAGAGCGTGGTGCCGGTCAATGGGAGCGCGTAAGCTGGGATGAAGTATTGGACGATATTGCTGCTCGCATTCGCAAAGCACTGCAAGAAGGTCGCAACAATGAAGTTGCCTACCACGTAGGAAGACCTGGGCATGAGGGCTATATGGATCGTATTTTAAAAGCATGGGGTGTTGATGGGCACAACAGCCATACCAATATTTGCAGCTCAGGTGCGCGGTTTGGGTACAACATCTGGTACGGGTACGACCGTCCTTCTCCCGATCATACCAATGCCAAAGTTATTTTGCTCATTTCAGCCCACTTGGAGAGCGGGCATTACTTCAATCCACATGCGCAGCGCATCATTGAAGCTAAAATGAAGGGTGCAAAGTTGATTTGTATGGATCCGCGCCTGTCCAATACAGCAAGTATGAGCGACCATTGGATGCCGACTTACCCAGGCTCTGAGGCTGCCGTACTGTTGGCAATGGCTAAAATCATCTTGGACGAAGGCTTATACAACCGCTCTTATCTGGAAAACTGGACCAACTGGCAGGAGTATTTGCAAAAAAGGCATCCAGATGTAGCGGTCACTTTCGAGCACTACATCGATAAAATGCGGGAAGAATATGCGGAATATACCCCTGAATTTGCGGAAAAGGAAAGTGGTATTCCAGCCAAACAGGTTGAAGAAGTAGCGCGTCTGATCGGCAATGCGGGTACTAGTTTCGCATCGCACATTTGGCGCAGTACAGCCAGTGGCAATCTAGGCGGTTGGGCGGTTGCCCGTTGCCTCCATTTCCTCACGGTACTTACAGGTAGTGTAGGCACAAAAGGGGGGACTTCGCCAAGTGCATGGAATAAGTTTAAGCCCAAATTCTTTGACAATCCGCCAGCCCAGAAGTTTTGGAATGAATTGCATTTTCCCAAAGAATATCCCCTCGCATTTTTTGAAATGAGCTTTTTGTTGCCCCATTTTTTAAAAGAAGGGCGCGGTAAAATGGATGTTTATTTCACCCGTGTTTTTAACCCCGTGTGGACGTATCCTGATGGTTTTAGCTGGATAGAAGCTTTGAGCGACCAAAACATGTTTGGGATGCATATTGCACTGACGCCAACTTGGAATGAAACGGCCTTTTTTGCTGATTATGTGCTGCCAATGGGCTTAGCTACCGAACGCCACGATATCAATAGTTATGAGACCCATAGTGGTACCTGGATTGCCTTCAGGCAACCTGTGTTGCGAGAGGCTGCCCGGAGAGATGGCAAGCCTTTTACTTTTACGTATGAAATCAACCCGGGCGAAGTTTGGGAAGAAGACGAGTTTTGGATTGAATTGAGCTGGCGAATTGACCCAGATGGCAGCTTGGGTATAAGGGAGCACTTTATTTCTCCTTACCGGCCAGGTGAAAAAATCAATATTGATGAGTATTACCAATTTATCTTTGAGCACACCAAAGGATTGCCAGAAGTAGCTCGTCAAGAAGGTTTGACAGAACTGGAATACATGCGCAAATACGGGGCTTTTGAAGTTGAAAAACACGGCTATGATAAGCACCTGACGCCATTGAGCCAGTCAGAACTAGAAGGCACTACGGTTGATGAAAGTACAGGCAATATTATGAAAGCGGGTAAAGCTGTTGGGCTTATGATAAATGGCAAAGCAGTGACTGGTTTTCCAACGCCATCGCGTAAAAACGAGTTTTATTCGCAAACGATGGCGGACTGGGGCTGGTCGGAGCACGTCATCCCAACTTACATAAAAAGCCATATCCACCCGGATAATCTCGATAAAGAGAAAGGCGAATATTGCCTAGTACCCACTTTCCGTTTGCCAACCCTGATTCACTCTCGTTCAGGCAATGCCAAATGGCTCACCGAAATTTCCAATCGCAATCCAATTTGGATGCACCCGGAAGACGCACAGAGATGGGGCTTCAAAACAGGCGATTTGGTGCGCATGAATACAGATATTGGGTATTTCATCGACAAAGTATGGGTAACACAGGCTATGAAACCGGGCGTAGTGGCTTGCTCCCATCACTTGGGGCGCTGGCGTCGGGCGCAGGATGCGGGCAATCGCTGGGCTACCAATACGGTAGATATTTCTACCAATGGAAAAGGAGCTTGGAAAATGAACACCATTTCTGGTATTCAACCTTTTGAAAGTAATGATCCAGATAGCAAGCGCATATTCTGGTTCGACGGCGGTGTACACCAAAACATTACCCACGCGGTTCATCCCGATCCGATTAGTGGCATGCACTGCTGGCACCAGCGGGTTCGCATTGAACGACCACAGGAAGGCGATAAATATGGCGATATCTTTGTAGATACCGCGAAGTCATTTGAAAATTACAAGGAGTGGCTGAAGCTGACCAGACCTGCGCCTGGGCCAGATGGGTTGAGGCGTCCACTTTGGTTCAACAGGGCTTTGCGACCTGCCGAGGAGACCTTTTACATCAAAGACGATGAATAAAAAATAATCCCCATCCGAACAGGCTACCATGCTTTAAACTGATTGGAAGCTATAAAAAGTGTTGGAAGAATAAAACCAGATATTAGCATGGTGCCTGGCGTTGGGGGGGATATTGGAAATTGGGAGGATAGAAATAAAAAAAAATCCTGGGATTACAATTGTTTGGTATTTTGGAGCGGATTCAAGCTCCGTATATATGAATTGAAAGTGAAATTCTAATTAATTTGTCTTTTTGACGTGAGCTTGTGAAAAAGTAACACAAGAAACATGACAGATTGGATAAAAAAAAGCAGTGCGAAAGGACCGGATTTGAAATTATTTAAGGCGCGTTACGACCTCATGGTCAATCCCAGAAATGGTAAAAGCGAACAAATGATTATTCTGGAGTCCAACGATTCCGTTAATGTCGTTGCGCTTACACCTGACAGACACGTGCTTTTTGTACGGCAATACCGCTTTGGAATAGCCGATTATACCCTGGAATTGCCAGGTGGAATTGTCGATGCACAAGAAGTTGTAGCCCATGCGGCTCAAAGGGAGTTGCGAGAAGAAACGGGGTATTCCAGCAATCGGTGGACCGAGTTGGGCAAAATTCCCTCCAACCCCGTTTTTATGAACAGTTACATCCACCACTGGTTGGCGATGGATGTCATGCTAACCCATGAGCCGGAGCTAGACGACGGGGAAGCTGTAGAAACGGTGCTGATACCGCTGGAGACTGTACGCCAACAATACCAGAGCGGTTTTTTCCAACATCCCCATACGGTCAATGCTTTACTCCTTTTTTTTCATCATTTGGATAAGTTCAATGATTGATCATTACTTTCTTTGTCCAGCGCATTTCTGTGCCGATCACGCTCACCCAATACAATCCATTGGGCAAATGAGACACCGGAATGGTTAAGGATAAATCCGCTGAACTTTCCATGGTATTTTCTTCCCAAACGCTGATTCCACTGCTATTGATGAGCTGTACTTTGTACCCTTGTGGGTAATAGGCGGCATCTTTTAGGTTGATATACGTGGAAGCGGGGTTAGGAAAACAAGCTGGAGCAGAAGGTGTCGTTGCACTATCTATCTGTTTTGAAACCCCTTTTATAGCCAACTCCCTAACGCTTGAAGAGGTATTCTCAGCCAATGGCTGATTGGAAGATACATCAACGTAAAGGGAATAATCTTCCACTTCTCCCCATGGGAAATTGCCACAGGGGCCAGAAATATTTCCCCATTTCATCAGAACCCGCATACGCCTTGTACCGGCATTGATTTGTTCCGGCACAGCGATACTTCCCGTTACTTCGCCACCTACATTCTGATCTAAAAACACCTGCTCTGTAGCATCTTCAAAATCGCCGTCCAAATTCCAATCTATCCAAATCGCCCAGCTTTCCGGGATTGGGCTGGCTCTATAACCAGGTGTCATCGTAAAAGGCAATAAGGATCCAGCGGTTGTTTGGAAACTGATATTGCTGAAATTGGCATATCCACCGTTGTTGCCGGAACTATGGGTCACGCTTCCAAATGAAACTTTTTGTATCCATTCATTGGAAGTGCTATTGCCCGATGCCGCGCAATAGGTTTGGCTAGTTGTACCTATGTTGATGAGGTAATCTTCCACTTCACCATAAGCAAAAACTTCGCAGGCTTGAGCTGGGCTGCCATATTTCATACTGACTCGCAACAAATATTCGCCGGGAGCAATTCCTGATGGAATATTTATGGCCGCTGAAACCGATTGATTAGAAATGACATTGGGCATGACTTCTTCACCCGGATCCGACAGGTCGCCATTTTGATTGAAATCAATCCAGATGCGCCAGTTTTCATTGTATGCATTACTAAGGAAACCCGGAACTAATTCTACTGGAAGGATATCGCCGGATATTGCCGACAAAGTGCTTAAATTATTGAAAAAAGCGTAACCTCCGTTATTGTTACTTTGATGGTAAAAATCGCCGATGCGCACACTTTGTATCCATTCAAAACCAGTATTGATGCCTGTCGATTGGCAGTCATTGGCTGTCACTTCATCCATTACCGTAGCCTGTAATGCCAATTCACAATTCCGGGCATCCTTTATCTGAACCTGGTAGTTACCCGGGGCAAGCTGGTTGATCTGTGCGGTCGTAGCACCTGTATTCCATAGGTAAGAATAGGGTGGGGTACCCCCGCTCACAGTAGCTTGTAAACTTCCCCCAGTGCCATTTAGGGCGTTGACCACTTGAATATTCCCTTGCAACAGAGGCGGTGCAGCCAGTTGTATGCCTTGACTGTAGGAGCAACCAGCATGATCACTTACTGTGATGTAATACCAACCAGCAGGAATATTTTGCAAAAAAGTATTTTGAGACCCGTTGCTCCATTGGTAAGTATAAGGTGGTGTACCACCGGTAGCTGCAACATATACATAGCCGTCGCTACCGCCCGCGCAAGATGGCGAACCTAGGTTGGACGTAAGCTGGATGGAGGAGTTGCTTGAAATTTGAGCATAATTACTCGTTTGACAACCGCCGGCATCGCTGACGGTCAGGCTATATAAACCCGCAGGCAAATTGAACAGATTGGGACTGGTTGCTCCAGTATTCCAAAGATAGCTATAATTGCCTGTTCCACCACTTACATTTGACAAGATGTAGCCATTGGTTTGGCCCGCACAACCTGCCGATTGGGGGCTTAAGTTTAGCGTTATGCCCTGTGGTGCATTGATGTTAAAACTGGTACTTTTAGAACAGCCGTTGGCATCGGTGACCGTAACTTGGTAAGTGCCAGTAGGCAGGGCATTCAACTGCGAACCTGTAGCCCCGGTATTCCAAGCATAAGTATAAGGAGCTACGCCACCAGATGTAGCTGCAATAACACTGCCCGTATTGGTGTTCAAACAAGTGGGTTGGGTTATATTGAGGTTGATCTGGAGGGGGGCTAAATTGGGAATAGTAGTTTGCCCTAAGACCGAACAACCTGTGGCGTCTGTAATGGTGACAGAATAGTTGCCTGCGCTCAGTCCGGTTTGATAAGAGGCTGTAGCTCCATTGTTCCACAAATAAGTATATGGAGCAGAACCGCCAATGATATAAGCTGATACACTACCATCACTGCCATTGCTGCACGTTTGGGCCGTATTGAAAACATAGAGTTCCATAAGTGAGGAGCTGTTCACCTCAACAAAACTGTTTTTACTACAACCGCCAGCATCGGTTATTGTAATGCCGTAATAACCTGCTTGTAGATTGGTCAAATTTGCTGTCATAGCCCCATTGCTCCAAAAATACTGGTAAGGGGGAACCCCTCCACTGACAATGGCTTGTGCCGTGCCGTTGCTTTGGCCGCCGCATGTAGTGTTGGTGGCATTGGTCTGCAGCAAGAGGGCGTTGGGTTGGGAAATACTTACGGTTGTAAAAGCCAATGCTGTTCCGTCGTTTACGGTTACCTGATAAGTTCCAGCACTCAAACCTGTGACGCTTGCACCGCTAAGCCCATTGCTCCAAAGATAGCTGTAATTGCCGCTTCCTCCACTAGCATTTACTGTAGCTGCGCCATTTTGCCCCCCAAAACAGCTTACCGCTTGTTGCGAAACAACGGATAAAGCGAGTGGCTGAGTACCGGGAGTAGCGCAGAAGTTCCCGGCTGTAGAAGCACCAAATTGACTGCCTTCAAACAAAGTCACACCATTGCTATTGGTTAGTTCAAAAGCGCCATTGCCGTTTTGGCAGCATAAACCGTTGTTTCCGCTATCAAAAACGCTGAGAAAGTAACAGCCTTCTGGCAAACAAATAGGAACATCGAGTTGGCTGAATGAAGCTTGGCTGCTGTATGGCCCGCCAGCGGCTACAATTTGGTTCGCACTATTGGTGATGTGCCAACTGGTTTGAGCTGGTGATCCATCAAATTGGAAACTTAAATTAAAGCTAGTAGTGCAATTGGTCAATTCGTGGTATTGGGCAATTGCGCGTCGCCCGGTGATGCCGCTCGTATTTCTGGCTCTTACACTGAACCATTTGCCTTGGTTGGGCGTGCCGTTTAAATCCATCAAAGTATTGGAAGTACTTGCGACTATGGTCATGGCATCGTTTTCCACGGCAAATACATCGTATGCATTGGCTCCAGCGACAGGCTCCCATTCGATTCGTCTCTTATTGCCGGGTATAGTGTAAACCTGAAACTCAGGAACTTTCAAGATGCTGAAATTAGCAGAACTAGCCGTTTGGCCTTGTCGGCTGATTCTGATTTTGGCTTGACCGCTCATAACATCAGGTACTTGCCATTCGAAATGCCGTACTTCTGCACCTATTGTGCTGGCTATTGTCGTCCAGCTTGATCCGCCATTTACAGAATAAGACAAAGAGAAAAATCCATTATCGTCATAAGCATCCCAACGGATAACTTCCGTCTCGCCAGGAACAAAACTTTCATTGCCCATTGGATAGCTCAATTCCAACTGATCGCTGATGAAGTGATAAACCACGACATAACTCTGCGGACTTTGTGGTACCATAAAACCACCTACTTTGATGGTATGTGTACCAGGTGTAGGGTTTTCCCAAACGATTTGCTCCATATTGTTTACCCGGTCTATCCCTCTGTAAGCGGGCTTAATGAGGCTATCCAAATGAGGGAAATGGCTCAATACCAGCGGGTGATAGAGGACACCCGATGATGTTTGGAGGCTTAGATCAAGATCGTTGACCAATGCTTTTTGGGCGACAGGAGAACCAGGGGGGTCAATCCAGTACAACATGATCTTTGCGGCTTTGGTACCTGCGGGAATTTGAATGCTGTGCTGATTCAGCCCATTGTGATTGATACTTGCTGAAAAATGCTGATAGTGTTCCAGGATTTCTAAAGAACGAGCTCCATTGACGCGCCCCCAGCCGAATTCATAATCTGGTCCTGGGCGGCCCAAATCTTCCGCACCATTCAAAAGACTGGCTTTTAGAAGAGCCGAAGAAGGATTATTTCCATTGTTGAAACTGCGATAAGCCTGAATTAGAGAAGCTGCAACCCCGGCAATAACTGGTGAAGCCGATGAAGTGCCACTACTCAAGCGATAAGTATCGTTTTCGTCAGTTGTTAGGTCGTTTTGTCCCATAGCACACAGGTCAGGCTTGATTCTTCCATCTTCAGCGGGACCCCGGCTGCTGGAACTGACCCGACTGTCGTCGTAATACAAATTGCCAACTGCCAGTACATTTTTAGCTGCTTTTCTGCCGCCTGTTAAATTGCCAAAATAAGTGCCTCCTCCTGCAGGAATAGTGCCATAAGTAGGACTACAGTTGGACGAAGAATTATTGCCTGCCGAGAAAACGTGGAGCAACTGGGGCTGTTTTTTAACCTGATCGTCAATTTCTACAGCCGAATCGCTGTAAAAGCCACCACAGCCTTCCCCGTAGGAAGTGGAAGTGACGATAACCCCCAATTGGTTGTAGTTATTTTGGGCATTGGTAATGTGCGGGTAACTTGAAATGTAATACAAATGAAGCCGAGCGCCTGGTGCCATACCTGCAGCCAGTGGATTGATAATACCATCACCTATGGCCATTCCTACCGTCATATCACCGTGATTACCGTAATTGACTGAGGTATGGTTGATGACCCTGCCCGAATAATCGCGATGGTTGACCGTGCCGTCGTCTGCAATGGCCATGAAAACGCCTGCTCCATCAAAACCCAGCCCTGCACTTGGGCTTAGGGCATTTAAGCGGCTACTTGTTCTGCCTTTGATTCCTTCTGCCTCTGGTTCTGGTTCACCCAAATCTAAGCGTCGGATGGCAGGGTGGCTGGCCAAGTCAGAAATTCTTTCCGGCGCGACCTGGACAGTAAGGTAGCCATTTGATGGAATATTGGCTATAAAACCAAGCGATTCAAGGGATTCTTGTAGCTCAAACAGGTCGATACCAGGCCAAGTGTGTGCCCTGATTTCAAGGAATAGCCCGGGAAAATTTCCTGGAAATAAGGTTTGGAATAGCCTTCTGGGTATTTTATAATTGCCTTTATATGGATAATAGGCCCTTATCCCGGCTTGATCCAGGTTGGTATCGTGCCCAATTTTAGCCAGATACGCATAATGCGGTATGTAATCGATTAAGTAAATGCCTTGGCTTTCCAAATACAATATTCGTTCAGGAGAGGGTAAATCTTCAAACTGAATGATCAGATAATAATTTCCCTGAAATGTAGCTGAGGCCAAAACAGAATCGCTTTCTGGTAAGGCCGATGGAAAGATTATTTCAGAAAATTGGACTTCAGTATTTTGAAAATGGATGCTATAGTCTTGGGCTAAAGCATGTTGTAGCAGGCAGGCTAATAGCAATACCCAACCAATACGAGTAAAGTAATGACTCATTTGTGCAATATTTGTTTAGTTTGTTAAAAGCATAGCAAATTCTATGGCTGCCATGCCTGTTTACTGTTTAAATTTTCACAAGTAATGTAAGATGCTGTAAAACAAAAGTTTATGGAACTGGGAATACATCAGTGAGGGGGGATGTATTGTAGATGTACAGCAAATTTATAATGTTTTGATAAATAAAAAAAATATATGGATATATTTTTAATACTTGATGGGTTAGATGTTATTGATACAAGCTAATTGCTAGCAGTAAGAATGGGAAAGCGTATTCAGTATTTTACGCAAGGAAAAAAAAAAACGCGTCGTTCAGTAACGCAGCAAAAGGAACTACCAAGCGCGGGTTTACGTGAAGATTGTCCTTTCTGGTAAGGACGCTGATGCACATTTCTAAAACACTTTCTGCCTGACAGAGCCTTCGTAATAGATCCTGGAAAAGGCAGGAACACTTTCCGTCAACCAGACATTACCTCCGATAATGCTGTCATGGCCAATGACCGTTTCACCTCCGAGGATTGTGGCGCCGGAGTAAATGATTACATTATCTTCAATAGTGGGATGGCGTTTTGTTTTGGCCATATTTTTTTTAACACTTAGCGCCCCCAACGTTACCCCTTGATAAATTTTAACATTATCGCCGATTTCGACCGTTTCTCCAATGACGACCCCTGTACCGTGATCGATGCAAAAACTAGAACCAATATTGGCACCCGGATGGATGTCTATTCCTGTTTCACTGTGTATGTGCTCCGTCAATATGCGGGGTATTAAAGGGACGCCCAATCGGTAAAATTCGTGTGCTAAGCGAAATACGGCAATGGCTAGGAAACCAGGGTAGGTTCTGATTACTTCTGTTTGACTAATGGCTGCCGGGTCGCCTATCAGGATGGCTTTGGCATCGCGCAATAACATATCGTACACATCCGGTAGGCGATCCATGAATGCCTCTTCCAATACAGAGGGGGCTTCTGGCAAATCCTCGCCCAGCGAATTCAAAATAGTGAACAACTCCAGCTTCAGTTGCAAAAAGTCCTGCTCTAGTTCCCGTTTTGCGCTATATCGTTTATCCGCATGTTCAGGGAAAAGCACTTTAAGCAGGCCGTCCAGCCATTTGCACACCAAAGAGGGGGAAGGAATTCGCCGGGTATGCTCGTGGGCATCGTATAATCTTTGAATGAATGCTTGTTCTTTCATAAATCGAAACGGTACGAAATGATTTTATTTCAAACGTAGATGCTTTATCAAAGTTTAATGCGCAGAAAAATAGTTGATTTTTTGAAAAGGCTTTAAGTGTTCGCCTACTGTCTGGCTTGAAACTACCCAATTCTCAGCGCATCCTTTGGCTGTATTTTATTGTAGAAAGCTTTTTCGCTGACGATGGAGTAGTTGGCTATTTTTTTTCGGAAAGCCTCGTATGAAGCGTAAACCTTTTTACTAAAAGCGTCGCCATTCGTGATCTCCGCGATGGATTCCTGTGTATAAGTACGCAATTGCTGCATGATCTCATCGGAAAACTGGCGGAGTTCAACCCCTTTTTCGACCAGTTGCGTCAGGGATTCGCTGTTTCGGGTTTCCATTTCTGAAAGACACCAGGTATTGGCCTGAGCAGCCGCAGCTTTTAATATAGTTTGTAAATCGCCAGGGAGGCTGTCGTATAGCTTTTTATTGATAAAAAACTCCAAGGCAGTTCCCGGCTCATGCCAACCTGGGAAATAGTAATATTTGGCTATTTCGTGAAAACCCATTAAGGTATCGTGAAAGGGACCCAACCATTCTGCTGCATCAATAATGCCGCGCTCCAGTCCTGTGTAGATTTCACTGCCGGCAAGCAGAATAGGAGCGCCGCCTGCTTTTTCCAATACCTTTCCTCCCAGACCGGGTATGCGCATTTTTAATCCCTTGAAATCGGCAATTGTATTGATTTCCCGATTGTACCAACCACCCATTTGCACACCGGTATTTCCCCCCAGCATAGGCACTAGATTAAAGTCGCTGTATAGTTCCTCCCATAATTGAAGGCCACCGCCGCTATAAATCCATGCATTGACTTGTTGCGCAGTCATGCCAAAAGGCACGGAAGCAAAAAACTGAGCAGCAGGAGCTTTACCTGCCCAATAGTAAGCTCCCCCGCTGCCTATTTCAGCGCCTCCAGTCCTGACGGTGTCAAAGGCTTCCAATGGGGGTACCAATTCACCGCCGCCATAGACTCGAATTTGAATCCTTTGAGCAGACATCTGTTCCACCAATTGCGCAAAGAGACTACAGGTTTCTCCGATTACCGGGAAGTTAGGCGGCCAGGTGGTCACCATTTTCCAGCGGTACTGCTTGGCTGTAATGATATTTGGACTTTGATCAGAGGTATTGCCCTGGGCATAGCCTTTATGGTATAGCGATTTCAGTACAAATGGAAGGGAAAGCGTCCCAAGAGCCAAGCCTTTGAAAAAAGTTTTTCTGGACAGTTTCATACGATATCAACACATTTTTGGTTCTTTGATAAATGGTGTGATTAAAGCAAAAATCATTATTTACCCTGCTTTCCGCTAAGTCTTTTCCACAACATTTGTCAAAGAAGGACATTTTTTCCAAAATTAGTATTTTTTTCACCTTCTCTGGCAATTTTTGTGGAAGCGAATCGACAGGAAGGCAATACGTCCAAAGGAAGTAGGATATTCCTGCCACCTTTGCGTTAAATGGATAGCATTGTCAAAGAACCTTTTTCAATTGTGATGTACCATGAAAACTTTATGGATCAGATATAAAAAATCCTTGTTTTGGATAGGGCTGGGCTTATTGGCGCTGCTTATCCGATTTTTGCTGGCGGGAAAGCCAGATTGGATAGAAACCTACTACAGCAGGCGCATTTTTGTCGCCTTGCGCAGTGGAATAGATGTACTAGCGGGGTTGTTTCCTATTCCCCTGATTTATCCGTTTATAGCCTTGTTGGTATTTGATGTTGGCCGCAGAAAATGGAAATGGTTAAAAACGAAAATGGCTTGGAGTGAACGGTTGTTGTCGGGACTGTTCGGTATTTTGGGCTTTCTGGGCGGGGTAATTTTCTTTTTCTTGTTTCTTTGGGGGTATAACTATGGTCGGCTCTCATTGGAGTCTCAGTTGGGGCTTCAACCGCAGGCGCTATCGCTGGAGGAATTGAAGGAAGAGTTGGATATTGAGACAGAAAAACTCATTGCCGGACGAGCCGTTTTTGGATGGAAAGATTCTGTGGCTTTAACAGATCCGAAACTCATCAAGGGGATGGAAGCTAAATTGAGGGCAGCGGTAGAACGCTGGTTGTCTGAAAATGGCTATCCGGTAGCCGGGGAGGTACGTGGCCGATATGTCTATCCGAAAGGTATTTTTTTACATTTTGGATCATCGGGGCTTTATTTCCCTTTTACCGGGGAAGGCCATATCGATGCTGGATTGACCATTTTGCAAAAACCTTATGTGATGGCCCATGAAATGTCGCATGGTTATGGTTTTGGCGATGAAGGCACCTGCAATTTCATCGCTTACGTGAGTTGCATCCATTCGGACGATCCTTTTTTGGCCTACATAGGTCATCTCAGCTATTGGCGCACCTTGGCCACCAATTATTTGAGTTATAAACCGGATGAGTACCGATCGTTTAGGGCTACTTTACCCTTGGCGATTCAGGCCGATTTGGATGCCATAAACGTCAATTTATTGGCTTATCCTGATATTATGCCCGCTTTGCGAGATGCTGCCTATGAAGCCTATTTGAAGTCGCAAGGAATAGAAGAAGGGATGAAAAACTACAACCGAGTCATCATGTTGGCCCGGGCTTGGCGCTTGAAGGGCAAGCTAGGCTAGAACTAGGTGTGGTTTCAGGTTTCCCTGCCCCCGTCCGATCGGGGGCATCCCGCCCGGATTGATCCGGTCGGGCGGGCCGGGCGGGCGACTGAAAGGCGGGTGGTTTTCCTGCCCGAACCGAGGTACGAGGGGCGGGTGGTCTCAAGTTTCAAGTTTGCATGACTGAAATGCAATATCTGGGTTTTTAAATGACCTTGATCAGGGTTTTGATGATTTCGTAAAATTCGAGGTTGGAAAGAGAATACAAAGAATTTTTTCCATCTCGTTCGACACTGACAACTTTGCGATTTTTTAAAATGCGCAGGTGGTGGGACGCAATGGCTTGTTCTATTTTGAGGTGGACATAAATATCAGTAACGGTCATTTCTCCATTATTGAATAGCAGATCCATAATAGCCAAACGTATAGGGTGGGCAATGGCACGTAAAGTTTCTGCCGAGTCCTCTAAAAAAGTTTCATTGAGATGTGTTTTCATTTTTGTAGTTTTATTCATCATTAGTAGTGTGCAAAAATACTTCCCGATTTATCGGAGTCCTTACCATAGCGGACACACATAAACTAAATCGTTTAACCCGCTATGGTAAGAACAAATCGGGGAATTTTATTTTTCTGCCGTATAAAGAACAAATATAAACATCTATTTTTGTAAATGTGTTTCATTTTTTTTAAAAAAAGGTGTTGACTTATTTCAAAACAACATGGAAAATACTATTCCGCGCAGGATTTATGACTTTTTAAAAGAATATCCACCCTTCAATTTGTTGGGGAAGGAATTGCTGATGAATGTATCGGAAAACATTGTTGTTCAGTATCTTAAACCGGGAGAATACTTGTTTAGGCAAGGGGATCAACCTGGTAAATTTATTTACATTGTTAGAGAAGGAGCTGTTCAACTTTTCCGAGAGGAGGATGGCAATAAATTGTTGATAGAGCAGTGCGATGAGGGTGATATTTTTGGCATTAGACCCTTGATCGTATCAGAGCCTTATGCGCTCTCTGCTGCTGCATCAGAGGAATCGCTGTTGTATGCCATCAATGTGGAAGGTTTTCGTCATGTATTGGAAACCAATCCCAAAGTTGCCTTTTATTTGGCGACTACCTTTGCGGCAGATGCTGGCAACCAATATAGAACGGCTCCCAAGCCCCGCCTTTTTTTGGATCGGGAAAACATTATCGATAGTCATTTTGCTTTGGTAGAAGTTCAATCTTTGGATAAAAGTAAAAGTCCGGTAACCTGTCCACCAAGCACCGTTATCAGCAGGGCCGCGGCCATTATGAGCAATAAGGAGGTTGGCTCTATCATTGTGGTCGATGAGCGCAATCATCCATTAGGCATTGTTACAGATAAAGATTTTAGAAAAAAAGTGGTGACTGGGCTTTATTCGCTTACGGCAAGTGTTGCGGATATCATGTCTAGCCCGGTTATTACCATCCACCCGGCAATTACGGTTGCCGATGTCCAGATTGAAATGATCAAACACCGCATCAATCACCTGTGTATCACAGAGGACGGAACGGCAAATGCACCAGTTATTGGCGTTATTTCCGAACACGACTTGTTGGTTGTTCAAGGCAACAACCCGGCCAAGCTGATCAAGGAAATCATGCGCTGCCAAGATGGCGCCTCCTTGGGTAAGGTGAGAGAACAAGCTGAATTGTTGCTCCAAAAGTACATTTATCAGGAAGTTGCCATTTCCTATATTGCTACCATCATGACAGAGATCAACGACGCCATCATCAATCGGGTGCTGGATTTGTGTCTGCAAGCGATGGAAATGGAAAATCTGGAGAGGCCAAGTGCCAGATTTTGTTGGCTGGCGCTGGGCAGTGAGGGCAGGGGAGAGCAACTGTTGCGCACAGATCAGGACAATGCTTTGATCTTTGAAGACGTACCAGAGGAAGACTACGAAAAAACCAAAGATTTCTACCTGGCATTGGCTAAAAAAGCAACAGCTATGCTGAATGATTGCGGTTTTGACTACTGCCCCGGCGATATGATGGCGAGTAATCCGAGTTGGTGCTTGTCTCTATCTGAATGGAAAGATCAGTTTTCGGCCTGGATTTTAGAACCTACGCCAAAGGCGGTGATGCATTCTACTATTTTCTTTGATTACCGGCCTGTTTATGGGTTGAAGACTATGGCAGAGGAATTGACAGAGCACATATTTGGGGCTTTAACGCATCAGACGATTTTCTTGGCTTTCCTGGCAAAGGATGCCCTTCAAAACCCTCCTCCGCTCACCTTTTTCCGCAATTTTGTAGTGGAAAGCAGTGGGGAACACAAAGATGAATTTGACATCAAGGCCAGGGCGATGATGCCGCTGGCCGATGCGGCAAGGGTGCTGGTTTTGGAATCGAGGATAGGTAAAGTCAATAATACCTTCCGCCGTTTTGAGAAACTGGCAGAACACGACCCCGTCCACAAAGAGTTGTATGAACAGGCCGCGGATGCTTATGAAATTCTGATGCGTTACCGCGCTTTACAAGGCTTGAGGAATAAGGATTCTGGTCGCTACTTCAATCCCTCCGAATTGTCGAAAATGGAGCGCTTGAATTTGCGCAACAGCTTCAATCCCATCAAGGATTTGCAATCGCTACTGACCCTCCGGTTTCAACTGGCTTTTTTGAGATAAGCAGTTCGTGTATTATAGCAGCTGGGTTAGGCTATTGAACTACATGACACAATTGCTCGATTTTGTAGAAACGGGACAGCCACCAATACGCTTGGGGACAACTATTTTGTTAAGGAATCGGTGATACTTCAGTTGATCCAACTTCAAAATTCCCGTTTTCAACGATAAAACTTTCTTACCCATCCCCTTTGGCACACCTTTGTCTCATTATTTCACAAAAAAATAATGACATCATGAAAAAGCATTTGGCAATGCTGGCATTGGCCACATTATTTATTGTTCAAGGTTGCATTCCGTCGCTTCACCCCATTTATACGGCAGACAAATTAGTAGAAATAAAAGAACTTCCAGGGTTGTGGACTGAAAGTGGGGGCGGTGAGCTGAGCTATAAAAACACAGATGGAAAGCCGGAATTATGGGCTTTCAATTACGAGGGGGATAAATCTTACGAACTTATCCACACTGATGAGCAGGGAAAAAAAGCAGCTTTCGCGGTACACCTTATTCAATTGGGGAAATACTATTTTATGGATTTTTACCCCACTAGTATAATCGAAAATGATGTGCCCGTTATTTCAGATTTTTACAAGATGAACAACCTGGAACAGTTGCACCTCTTGCCTGTACATACTTTTGCTAAGCTGGAAGTTACGTCCACCGAATTGAAAATCAGTATGTTTGATCCTGATTTCTTGAAAAAAATATTAGAAAATCAACAAATTCGTATCAAACACGAGCGGACGGAAAGCGGTTTTGTACTGACGGCATCACCGCAGGAATTGCAAAAATTCGCCGAGAAGTATGCAGATGTGAAGGAGGCTTTCCTACCCGACCCAATCGTGCTTAAAAACAAGTTGTAAGCCTAACGCATGATCATTCCCAAGCATTTGCAACACTTCGTCCAGAACAGGTGGCTCTTCCACCTCCTGTTCTGGGCATTTTCGTTTTATGTGCTGGCTAAATTATTTGCCTATGACAGCACGATCACTACGGTGGATTGGATTTATACCATGTTATTCCACCTGAGTATCTGGATGGCCGTTTATCCCAACTTGCTGTGGTTGATCCCCCGATTTCTGCAAACCGGAAAAATTCTGTTGTATGTTTTGCTAATGGCGGTGGTTATTTTGCTAGCTGTTGGTTTTAATTTTTTGACTTTCAATTTTTTGTCTGACCTTATTTTCCCTGGATACTATTTTATTGCCTATTATGGGTTTTGGGAAATTGTGCAGTTTATCGCCGTTTATGTAGTGGTCACTAGTCTATTAAAACTGTCAAAAGGCTGGTTCAAATACTTGGAAGCCCAGCGTCAATTTGACCGCCTCCACCGGGAAAAACTCGATGCCGAATTGAGCGCCCTAAAGTCGCAAGTCAACCCTCACTTTCTATTCAACAGCCTCAACAACCTTTATTCCCTTGCTCTGGATCAGGACAAGCGAACCCCGGCAATTATCCTCCGGCTATCTGATATGATGCGTTACCTTTTATATGAAAGCAATGTGCCGACCGTACCCCTTTCCAAAGAGCTGGAACACCTCCAAAATTATGTGGAGATGCAGCGCCTGCGGGTGGGTGATCAGGCGGATATTCGTTTTGAAATAAAAGGTAGTGCAGCAGGAAAGGAAGTGGCACCCTTGCTTTTTTTGCCTTTAGTTGAAAATGGGTTTAAGCATGGTATAAAGGGCGAAACGAAGGGTGCATTCATATTTATGCATCTGAAAATAGAGGATAATCAAGTCGTTTTTAAAATAGAAAACAACAAGGGCATCGTGGACGAAGTGGAAAACCGGCCGACCAAGGGGGTAGGGCTCCAAAACCTGCGGCGACGCCTGGAATTGATCCACCAAGGCCAATACGAATTGGAGGTGACGGATGGGATAAAGCGATTTATGGTGATTTTAAAAGTTCCTCTTAGTAACATCGTCGAAGCCAGTAACGCCAACAAAACCGACAAAACAATATCTTTATGAAAATACGCTGTATCGCTGTGGATGACGAACCCCTTTCCCTGCGTATCATAGAGAAATACGCCGCCGAGTTGCCTCAATTAGAATTTGTGGCTACCTGTGCTGATGCCTTTGCAGCCATGGAGGTGTTGCGCAGTCAGCCAGTGGAGGTGGTGTTTCTCGACATTAACATGCCGAAACTTTCCGGTATCAGCATGCTGAAATCACTCGACCGTCCACCCCTCGTTGTGTTTACGACTGCCTACCCCGAATATGCTGTGGAAGGATTTGAACTGGAAGCGGTGGACTACTTACTTAAACCCTTTTCATTAGAGCGTTTTATCAAAGCGGTAAACCGGGTTATAGAAAAACTGACAGCACACCCTGTTACTCAGCCTAGCCACTTGCTCGTCAAAGCCGACAAAAAGCTGTACAGGATCGATTATAGAGACATCCTCTATTTGGAAGCTTGCGGTGATTATGTAAAGGTTTTTACCAAGGATAAAATGCTGCTCACCAAAGAACGGCTGGCAAACTTGGAGGCGGCACTACCTATAGATGCGTTTCTACGCATCCACCGATCTTACCTTATTGCAGTGGACGCTATTGAGTTTTTGGAGGGGAATATGGTAAAGATGGGAGAGGCAAAACTGCCCATTAGCGCAAGTATGAAAGAAGTGCTGCTGAAAAGGCTGGGCAGCAGGGAGTAAAGTGCAATTATGGGCTTGCAGTATGATGACTTTTTGTAACTTTGTTTTATTCATTGTTTTTTCTAGTTAAAGAGCAACTTGCTTTTATTTTCACCTTATTAGTGTGCAAAAAATTACTTACCAATTTATCAAAGTCTTTACCCTAGCGAAAGCTCTTAAAATGAAGCGTTTAGCCCGCTAGAGTAAAGGCAAATCGGGAAGTTAATTTTTCTGCGTTACTGATTCAAGAAACGGGCATTTTTGCTCAATGTATGGGAATACCTCTAAAACAATTTCATGCAAATAAAATGGTGGCAAAAGTGGCTGAGCTATTTCTACGAAATTCATGTGGAAAGTGCACCCAGTGAAATCAATCCGCATTTATACGTCAGTGTAAACCAGGGGCGTTATCAGTTGAGTACAGCCAATGCAGTATATTCTCACGAGGATAAGTACACCAACTTTTTGGATGCCTTTCGGCAAATCAACTTGGACGCTGCCGGCATAGAGGACGTTTTGATACTAGGCTTGGGTTTGGGCAGTATTCCGCAGATGTTGGAGCAGCAATTTGGAAAACAATACCACTATACAGCAGTAGAGATTGACGAAAATGTGTTGTACCTCGCCAATAAATATACCTTAGCTGATCTGGCATCTAGTATTACCACCATTTGCGCGGATGCCCATGTTTTTTTGCAGCTAGACGAAACCTGTTATGATTTGATTTGCATGGACATATTTCTGGACGATACCATCCCTTCCGAGTTTGAAGAGGTGGAATTCTTGGAATTGTTGCGAGATCATTTGACAGACCGGGGATTATTGCTGTACAACAGACTGGCGCTTTTGCCCAAGGACAAGGCTGCTTCCAGGGCCTTTTTGGACACGTTCCAGCAGGTTTTTCCAACAGGCACTTACCTGGATTTAGGCGGTAACTGGATGTTTGTGAATAAAAAGGTATAAAGGGCAGTTATCAATCTTGTCCCGGCTGCTTAATTTCATACGCTTCCTCCTCTTTGGCAGCCTTTACCATCGCTTTTACATCTTCTAGCATTTGCTTGGCATTGTAAATAATGCCGTCCTTGATGGTGTATTTCACGCCACCTACCCGTATGATGTCGTTGTTTTCATCGAGGCGAATAGCGCCGGTACCGTATAAAACGCTCAAATCTTCCAGCGGATTGACTTCTATCAGCACCATATCGGCCAATTTTCCAGGTTCTATTACGCCAATTTCCTGTTCCATCCCTAGCGCCTGAGCGCCGTACAAGGTAGCTGAACGGATCACTTCCAAAGGATGAAAGCCAGCCTCCCTAAGTAGCTCTAACTCCCGGATATAGGCAAAGCCATACAATTGGAAAATGAAACCGGAATCCGATCCGGCAGTCACCCGGCCACCCTTGTTTTTGTAGGTATTCACAAAAGTCATCCACAACCGGTAGTTTTCCTTCCAGGATACTTCTTGCTCCGTACCCCAAGAATGCCAGTAGGAGCCGTGGCTGATGCGACTGGGCAAATAAAAGCGCCACAAGCTGGGCAGGGTGTATGCCTCGTGCCATTCAGCTCGACGGGCACGCATTAGGTCGCGGTTGGCTTCATAGATATTGAACGTGGGGTCGATGGTAAAGTCCAAATCGAGCAATTGCTGCATGACATTATTCCAGTGATCGCTAAAGGGGGGGGCTGCCTGTTTCCAAAGCCTACCGGCCTCTTCGAACCGGTGTTGTTCATTCTGGTAATTGTAATCCAGTGGATAATTTTGCACCGTGCGGTCATCAAACAAAGCTTCTGGTAGCCCATACCAGTGTTCCATAGAGGTCAACCCAGCCTGGGCGCTGTTAACGACATTCCAACGGGCGACATCCATTTGAGCATGGTGGCAAGCCGAACGGAGTCCCAATACTTTGTTTTCTGCCAAAGCTGCGGCCATGATGTCTGGTGCTGCACCGAAAAATTTGATACCATCGGCGCCTTTTTTCGCATTTTCTCTTACCCATTCCCGCGCTTGTTCGGGTGTACTGATAGGCTCGTCGCTCCCCATTCCAAACACCGTGTAGGCTTTTATTCTAGGGGCGACAATTTCGTTTTTTGAACTTCTTTCCCTGTGCTTGAGCACCCAGTCCAGGCCATTGCCGCAAGCCGGATCGCGAATCGTCGTGATGCCGTGCCCCATCCACAATTTGAAAACATATTCTGCATCGGCGCCTTGTGCTCTGCCGCCGATATGTCCGTGCATATCGACAAAACCGGGAAGTAGATACATACCGCTGGCATCTAGTTCAAAACCACCTGCTTTGAGTTCGGGCCGATTTTCAGCTTCAATAGCCACGCCTGGATAGCCAACTGTTTTGACTTGTACGACTTTGTTATTTTCCACTACGACATCTACTGGCCCAATGGGTGGCGCACCATTGCCATTGATGAGCGTAGCACCCCGTATAATGAGTTGTGGAAATGGTCCTTGTCCTTCGTCCGCCCGGCGCTCAGGCGCTTCCTTTACTTGCGAGAAAACCGGGCTGGCTAATAGTAGCAGCAGCAACAAGGGGCATAAATTCAAACTTTTCATAGTCGTTATGCTAGTGAAGTGGGTAAATATACAGGTTTTATTGTTTTCTAATGTCCTTGATCCTCTTTAAAACAGGGCGAATAGCAAATGCCCCATTTTGGAAAAAGCCATCAAGCTTCGAAAAAGCCTTTTTTACATAGAACGCTCTAGTTTCCGATAAGCCTCAAGCAGGTGTTTGATGGAATGCTTTTCATCGCCTATTTGACCCAATTGCCGCAATAACCAGTATGCTGCTTCATCTGTTGCTGCGTTGGGATAATGATGATCCCGGGCAAAATGAATAAATTTCATCACCTGAAAGGCATCGAACCATCGGAAAAAACGTTTCCGAAAAGCCGGGTAATCGCTGGTATGCCAGAGGATACTTTCAACGACTTCATGGGCATTGATGGACTTTAGGTAAACTTGGATACTGACTGGAAATGAATGCGTTATATCAGAGCGTTTATTAGAGTAGAGTAGGGGGATGGCCTCAAAAAATACCTTCAAATCCTCAAAACTATCTGGCGCATAGGTATCCAAACGAGGTGTTCCGGCCAGCCAGTCGCCGATCGCACGACCCGTACCAAATGGCACCCGATGAGAGACGCGTGGAGAGGGAATCACCCGCGTGCTCGTCAGATTGGAAAAATGAGCTGAAGGGGTGAATTTGTGCAAAAAATAAAAATCCTCACCAGCTTTGCGTTTGTTCATGCCCCCTTGAAGCTGGTAATCGCGGCAACGAACAGCCATGCTGGAACCTACGGTATGATAGGCAAAAGGGAAACCAATGTAGCGTTGTGCCTGAACAAAATAACGCAAGTGCAATTCATACCAGGTAATGGCCTCATACACTTCTTTGGAAAACGCATCGCCATCTAAAGGGTGTTCAAAATAGATGCTGCAAGCGGGAGACTTGGGATATACCTTAAAATGCCGCTCCAATTCCAACAAATAATTGTCATCACAGTGGCTGTCGGCATCGAAACAGGCTATGATTCCTTCGGGATGTGCCACGGATTCGAGTCGGCGGCAAGCTTCGTCCATCCCTATTTTACGAGCCAGGCCTACTCCGGCATGCTTTGGGGGCAGATCCTTGATATAAAGTAGATGGAAACAAAAGGGAGATGTGGTGGTATGGAGCCAGTTATGGGTCTCATCGAATGCTTTTTGATTGATGGCGCTGGTGTTGGATGCAGCGTTTGCTGCCTCGTTGATTAGAATGATTACTTCGACGGCACAATCGGGCGCCAGGCACGCCACCAAGCTTTGAAGGCTGTCGGACAAAGCCTTTTCCTCAAATGCGGGAATCACCACCACTATCCCCAAATTTGGATCGGGCGGTTGCTTGATCAGTGGAGGGTACAGGGTTTGTTTTTCCAGGTAAGCAGTCATTGCATCAGCGTGATTCGACGCAATATTAGTGAATATTCCGTTTATAGCTATGGATTCGACGTTTGCGGAAGGCTGTTCAAGCCCCTTCAATTCCCAAATAAAAATGTACATTTGTTGTACTCAAAATCGGCTTATGAAACAATATCTGCAACTTGTACAGCATATTTTGGATGAGGGCGTAAAAAAAGAAGACCGGACAGGCACAGGAACCATAAGTGTTTTCGGCTACCAGATGCGGTTTGTTTTATCCGAAGGATTTCCGCTGGTGACGACAAAAAAAGTCAATTTTAACGCGGTGGTTCACGAACTGCTTTGGTTTTTACGTGGCGACACCAATATTCGCTATTTGGTACAGAATGGGGTGAATATTTGGAATGAATGGCCTTTCCAAAACTGGCTCAACCAACAAGGGCAGGCCGATCAATATCCCAAACACAGTGCTGCCTGGAAAGATAAATTGCAGGAATTCATGCAACGAGTCGCAGAAGAGGAAGATTTTGCCAAAAAATGGGGCGAACTAGGCCCGGTTTATGGTCGGCAATGGCGAAACTTTGATGGTGTGGATCAAATAAGCGAAGTGCTGGCGCAAATAAAAAGCAACCCCGATTCCCGCAGGCATATTGTTTCGGCCTGGAACCCACCCGACATACCCGAAATGGCCAAAGCAGGGCTGCCGCCATGTCATACGCTATTCCAATTTTATGTGGCGGATGGAAAGCTCTCCTGTCAGTTGTACCAGCGTTCGGCCGATGTATTTTTAGGCGTGCCGTTCAATATTGCTTCCTATGCACTGTTGACCCTGATGGTAGCTCAGGTTTGCGAGCTTCAGCCAGGCGAATTTGTACATACATTTGGAGATGTACACTTGTACCTCAACCATTTGGATCAGGCCAATTTGCAGTTGAGCCGAACCCCAAAGGCGCTGCCGAAAATCGTGTTGGACACTTCGGTCAAAAATTTATTCGATTTTACCTTAGACGATATTCAATTATTGGGCTATGAACCACATCCACGCATTAGCGCGCAGGTTGCCGTTTAAGCTGGTTGGAGCATTAAAGTGATTCCAAATGACAATACAGTGATGATCACACCATACATGAATATGTTGTAACAAATGCGCAATTGGCTGTATTTTTTACCCAGCGATTTGCCCAAAAAAAACAAATCGCGCATAATGGAATCGTCGAGAATTTCTTCTTTGGTAATGACTTTGTACATACCGTCCTGGTATTCCCGGTAAGTCATTTTATAAAAATTGCCGAAAAAAAACAAGTTGGATTGCCCGTTCTCGATCTGAGCTTGATGGGTGTAGCCGGTCATTTTTATTGGGCGAGTAGCCAGGGTGGCAAAAATCATGGAGATCAGGCAAGTCAGCAAGAGCAAACCTACGGGTATGGCTAAATACATGTTTTTACTCACATAAGAAGATGCCAGAGGAATGACGATAGTAATGATCAAAGCATTGATACTCAACATGATATTTGCTTTGTTATCTGCCAGGCTGCTCAAGTCGAGGTGATTGCGCAAAGCCGTTTTGAACATCATTTGCGCACTTTTGCTGTCGTTGATGGCTGGGATGGTTGTTTTGTCAGGTGCGCTTTTTTCACTTTCGTCTTTGAGGGCTTTTAAATGCTTGCGGTTGATTTCCCATTGTTCGCCATATAGGGCACGAGCCGATTGGGTATAGTATTGGTGGTTTTTGACGAATTTGTGGTTCATTTTCAACCACTCATCGTCCGAATATATTTTATTGAGAAAAAAAGCCCATTCGTAGCGCAGGTTTTTGAGATGCTCCATGTATTGAGGGCTTCCTAAATTGTTAAGATCGGCATCTTTGATGATTTGCTCCAATAGATTGGCAGGTTCTTTTAGGGGATAAGTTACTTCAATAAGTGCCAGAACTTTCTCAGTTTTATCTATCGGGTATTGATGATCCTTTAGGAAGGATGCTGCAAGTTGCCTGCTTACGGCCTCATGGCCTTCATAGGTCTCACAAAACCCGGCATCATGAAACAATGCAGCTAAGTAAACCAATTCGGTCTGTTCTTCACCGATGGATTCCAGTTGAGCTAATTTCAGTGCGGCATCTTTTACTGCCAACGTATGATTTAGAGAATGATAACGGTGTTCTTCTTTTAATTGGGTGCGGAGCAAATCGAGCACATATGCTTCCGCAAGCTGTGTGATGCCTTTTTGAGCCTGCATGTCAAATTCTTCTTTTATATGAAAACCCGTCAATAATACTAATGTTTAGGTCAAAATTAAAGGTGTGCATGCCTTTTAATGAAGGATGCCAGTCGGGTTTTACCTGGAATAAAAATTTTTCTTCATAGTCTTCTTCCGTAAGCCGAACGATCTCATTAAAATTGATGGCGCTGCCGTATTGGCCCGAACAATCCTGTGAAGGGCGAATGAGTTTGCCATCTTGCCAAAAAATTTTACCCGCCGGCCTGGATCTTTTTACATCCGAAACAATTGGATTGGCCGGATGACTGACCCAGTTTTGCGTGAACAAATCTTCGCAATAGTACAAAAATAGTTCATCATTGTAGGATGCAAGCCCTTCCATTTCGTCCACTGCTGCAAACAGCCACCATTTATGCTGATGATGGATGAGGGTAGCGTCGGCAGCGCATATATTTTCCATCAGATTCATGACAAACTCCCATTGATCAGGGAAGCGGGTGCATCGGTAGAGTTCTATGGTTCGGTTTTGGCTGCTTTCGGGAATCATGTACCATTCACCTTCCCATTCAAAAATAAAGGGATAAGACAAGTGGTAGTCCTTTTTCAAAATTGTTTGAACCCCTTCGTATTGGCCTTTTTCGCCGAGGGTAATAAGAGCGATATGTCCTTTTTTGGTTTTATAGGGAAGTTCTTCCAGAAAAATATAGTATTTTCCATCTTTTTGGCACACAAAAGGATCGGCCCAAAAACAGTTTTTGGGGGTAGGCAGGCTTTTGTATTGTCGGAAAGAAAGCGCCGGACCTCCTTTTTTAGCAATATGGTAATAAAGTGTCCAGTTATCATGGAAAAACTGCCTTCGGAAGCTCAAACGAGCCAAATAGGCCATGTGTTTCAGCATGTGATTCAAAGCCAATAGGTTGGAAGGCGCGTGGTACAATTTTCTGTCATAAAACTCCAGCGGGTGGTTAAAACGAGCGATCAATTTGTTTAAACCAGCTTCACCCTGCTCGTATAAAACTTTTAATACCCTGGGTACAAAAGATACCGAGCGCCAATAAACATTATTCAGGTTTTGATGAATGGTCAATTTGCGGGTAGGCCCCCAAGAGCGGTAAATCACTTGGCCACCGTCGAGGTCTTCGGAAAGAATTTGAAGGATGGCGCCCGTTTCTGGCCATTGCTCTATGACTTCCCAATAAGCAGGCGGGCCGCCGCGATTGACCCGATTATCGCCGTGATGGTAAGACCAGATACCATATTTAGCAGCTTTCAGAATCGGCCCTTTTAAAATTCTAAACCCAAATCGGATAAGGACATCCAGTTGGTACGATTGAATATTTTCCACATCTTCTGGCCTGAGCCGATCGATGAAGCGGGTTTCATGGGGCGTGCATTCCAGAACGGGGACGTCACGTAATAAATCGGCTACGTTTTTTGATGCCAAGCAATCGCTCTTTACTTTAGCGACCTTTCTATCAAGTAGCAATTGGACTTGGTGCCATAAACGGGCTCTTTTACGCCAAATATTTGCCAAGGTCAGGGGCTGATGCCAGAGTTGGGAATTATTTTTTACAATCAACTTAATTTCTGCGTAATTTGACCGGGCAATTGTTTCCAATAACTTATATTGCCAGGCGGAAACACTCAGGTTATTGAGCAGAATGCCGATTTTCAACTTTTCTTTTTTCATGGAGCTAAGATAAGCATGGATTTTAAACTCCTATTGTTTGCACAAATTTTGATGCTATTATTGGTGGCTGGACTATTGGGTGCTGTCCATTATGCCTTATCGCACGCTTTGCATCGGATGAAGATGGATGATGAACAAAACAGGATGATGCTTCGGTTGGTCATGACTGCGATATTGCTCTGGTTGTTGATATTGTCTTTAATGGCGTATCTGGGTTACCTCGATCAGGGCGTCCATTCTTACTTGGTGTTGATTGTCGTATTTTTGGCATCCTTGTTGGGTATTTTACTTTTGCTGCGCGTTCCATTTATCCGTATTGGATTGGCTTTCTTACCTCCTCAATGGCTGTACCGGATTCACGCATATCGTATTATACATGATTTTTTACTTTGGGTAGGTTTTGCAGGCGGCTTTATTCCAGCGCAACTGACTTTTGAGTGGCTCAATTTTGATCTATTTGTCGGTTTTTCTGCACTGTTGGCTGCGCAGGCTTTTTTCCGCCGCCGTCCTTATAGAAAAGTTGAATTGGCTTTGTGGAATACTTTCGGGTTGGTCTCCATCCTCAATCTTTTTCTGATCGCATTGATTTCTACACCCGGGCAATGGCAATTGTTCAAAACGACCCCTGATAATAGCTTTATGTTGCAATCTCCTTTCATCTGGATACCAGGGTTTACTATACCTTTTGCCATTGCCATGCATCTCTTGGCTTTTCGACAAATGCGCAGTTTTAACGAGAAATAATTCGATACGGCATTTGAAAACCCTATACATTTGCATCATCAAAAGCCTTGAGTATCTAAGTGAAAAACGCGGTTGACAGCACGAAACTTTATCGTATAGTTTTTATTCTGAGCCTGGTAGGGCTTTTGGTATTTATCCTCGATTTTGGCTTTGAACAGGGAAAAATTTTACAAGCCAGCATTGATGGGTACTACTTTGTAGTGCTAGTGGCTGGTATAGGAGCAACCTTTCTGAGGTATTTTCAGCGTTTGAAGTCGATTAAGTTCAAGGTTATTGTGTTTGATGTGCTCAGCCTGGCGCTCCTATTTAGTGTTATTGCCGTTCATTTTTTTTCACTGGGAGATCAGACGCATTGGTTTAGCCTGAATAAAGAAAATTGGGTGAAGTTTGCCATATTTTTGACTTTCATCCGCGAATTCTCAGAGCTAAAACTGGATTTCAACCGGGCGCTGCTCAATCCTGCTCAACTTTTCATCGCCAGCTTTTTGGCCATCATCTTTGTGGGTAGTTTGTTGCTGGTTTTGCCCAACGCCACCTACGATGGCATTTCTTTTTTGGATGCGCTGTTTACTTCTACCAGCGCAGTTTGCGTGACGGGTTTGGCGGTTGTGGATACAGGGAGCCATTTCACCTTATTTGGACAGTCCATTATTATGCTCTTGATACAAATAGGTGGCTTGGGTATTTTGACATTTGCCAGCTATTTTAGCTATTTTTTCACTGGTACGACTTCCTACGAAACCCAATTGGTATTGAGCGATATTACCAATGCCCAAAAAATTGGTGAAGTTTTTTCGGTACTGAAAAAAATTATCCTCATCACATTTTCTATTGAGTTGGTAGGCGCCCTACTGATTTATTATTCCTTAGATAATACCTTATTTAATAACTTTTTTGACCACGTTTTTTTTGCTGCTTTTCATGCTGTATCGGCCTTTTGTAATGCTGGTTTTTCCACTTTCTCACAAAGCTTGTATGAAGAAAGTGTACGTTTTAACTATGCTTTGCACTTGGTGGTTATTGCCTTATTTGTGTTGGGGGGTTTGGGCTTTCCGATTGTCATCAACTTGCTGCGCTACGCCAGATACCTATTAATCAATCGCTTTTTAGGTTTCAGCAATGGCCAAAATCAATACAAACCCTGGGTATTGCATTTGAATAGCCGCATCAACCTGATCACCACGTTCACCTTGCTAATTGTCGGAACAATGATTTTCTTTATAACGGAGTTCCACCATACCCTGGAAGGGCACAGCTGGTTTGGAAAAATAGTAACGGCTTTATTTGGGGCAGCTACGCCCAGGACGGCAGGTTTTAACACGGTGGATATGAGCACCTTAAATCTTTCTACCTTGATGCTAGTTTTCTTGCTCATGTGGATAGGTGCTTCACCTGCTTCTACCGGGGGAGGGATAAAAACCAGTACCTTTGCCATAGCGACCTTGAATTTTCTGAGTTTAGCACGCGGAAAAAACCGGATTGAAGTTTACCGCCGCGAAATAGCAGAGATTTCGGTAAAGCGTGCTTTTGCCATTATGTCGCTGTCTTTGATGGTGATTGGTTTTGGCACTTTTTGTTTAGCTATTTTTGATAGCGAAAAACCATTATTGAGCATTGCATTTGAGTGCTTCTCCGCGTATAGCACAGTGGGGCTGAGCCTCGGCGTTACAGGCGACTTGAGTCCGGCCAGTCGTTTTGTGCTCATCGGCATCATGTTTGTTGGGAGGGTAGGCATGCTGTCGGTACTAATAGCCGTTTTTAAGAAGGAGAAGTACAACAATTACCGTTATCCTTCAGAAGAAATCACCATAAACTAAAGATAAATTCAGCATGAAATACATCATTGTAGGATTAGGGAATTTTGGTGCTTCTTTAGCAGAAAAGCTGACCCAACAAGGCCATGAAGTGATTGGCATTGACACCAATATGAGTAAAGTGGAGGCCATGAAGGAACGGATCACACATACGATATGCATGGATGCCAGAGACGAATATACGGTAACCGGATTGCCACTCCAGGATACCGATGTAGCTGTCATTTCCATTGGAGAAGACCAGGGCGGCAACGTGATGGCAACAGCTATTTTTAAAAGCCTTCAAGTCAAAAGGATCATTAGTCGGGCTATCAATCCGCTACACGAGCGGGTACTACAAGCTTTGGGTGTAGATGAAATTGTTCATCCAGAAGAGGAAACTGCTGAGCGCTGGGCTAAAAAACTGTGCCTTGAAGGTGTTATCGAATCGTTTGAGCTGAGTAAGGAATATAGCATCGTTGAAGTGAAAGTTCCCCAGCGCTATGAAGGAAAGAGCATCCTGCAGGTTGACATTAGAAAAAAATTCAATCTGCTAATACTGACGACGATAAAAAAGCTGGAAGAAAAAAGCATATTGGGAAAAACAAGAACCGTTACAAAGGTTCAGGGCGTAGCATCACCTGAAGTAATTTTGCATCAAGATGATATTATGGTATTGTACGGCGCTAATAAAGATATACAAGCTTTTTTAAAAGATAATGATTGAACAAACCGGGGCTATGACCATTTTGGGTGGTTCTCCCCAAAATGGTCATAACGGTTAATAAAATCAGGCTTTTTCGGATAAAAACAGGAAGGTAATGTTGTAAACAGCGCCTACTTCCAGATCTTTGGTTTGAACTTTACGGTTGCTGAGACTTTTTTGGATAAATTCTTTCAGATAAGCATCTTCAGTTGCTACCCCTTCTAGGACAATACGGCCATCCTGATCAATGCTGAAGGTGACGGGCACTTCTTGTTCATAGATACCGTGTTTGCTCAATTCGGGCGTATCGATCATACGAAGGACTTCTTTGCGGACTAATTCACTGGAATTTGCAGTGGGTGTTGTGCCCGCAAAAGCGTTGGAAGTAAAACTTAAACTCAAAACAAAAGCGAAAAACAATGAGAACTTTTTCATGACATTAACATATTTAATTAACAATCGGGTTTACAAAACGCAATACACATCTGCCCTGATAAAATACGCTTTATCAGGTGATTAACTAATCCAATCTGCGATGTGCTTTCAATAACAAAGACGATTTATAAACGCACTAGTTGCATGTTTTGATTCCTTAAAATGGATGTGTTCTATGAAGAGTTGCTTTTTCAAGACAAGTAGCATCCTATTTACTACCTATCCTTATTTTTGCACTACAACTTGAGGAAGTCGGAAAAATTAGAAAGAATTGCTATCTTTCATCTTAGTTTAAAGCAGGTCATATATGAATAAATACTTTTACGCATTGGTTTTCAATTGTTTAGTTCTTGATTTTGGCTATAGCCAGTGTGCGTTTGATGTATTGATTACGGCAATTCCTATGGATGATGACGGTATTTACTGTTCCTATGATGAGGTGAAATTATACGCTACTGAAGATTTAATTAGCTACCAGTGGTACTATAACTTCAGCGACAGCAACACAGGAGGCACGGCCATCAGCGGTGCAACGGAGTCTTTATTCACAGTAAATGTTGCGGAATGGGGATTTGCCTATTTTTATGTGGAAGCTACAAGAGATGGTTGTACGGAAGCGTCACCTACACAATTGATTGATTCTTGGGTTTTCTTGTTTCCTGCCATTGCCCACGAGCCTGAAGATCAGTATTGCCTGGGAGATACCACCGTCATCTCCAATGCCTTTGGCGAATACCTGGGCTATCAGTGGTTTCGAAATGGTCAGGCCATACCTGGCGCTGATCAGCCAACTTATAACGTAACAGAAAGTGGGACATATACCTTAGAAGTGAAACCGATAGAGTGTCCTGAAATAACTTTAAGTTCAGGAGTTGGGCCTACCTTTATTTTTTCAGGGCCACAAGAGCCGGATATTTCGCTAGAAGGAGGTGTGTTGGTAAGTACTTCCGGGCCTTTGTATCAGTGGTATTTGAATGGTGTTGCTATCCCTGGAGCCACCGATGCTGAATACACGCCGGAAGTATCAGGGGATTATCTGGTAGTCGTAACCGATCCTGCTTCAGGATGTTCCAGAAGCTCAAAAACATACACTTTTACTGTCAGCCAGCTCGCTTTTGAAACGAATGCTCCATTCCAAGTATATCCCAATCCGACGGATGATTTTTTACTCATCAAAGACGGCTCTGCATCAGGTGGCCTATATCAGTATCAACTTATCCATATTTTAGGTCATGTGGTTCAGCAAAGTCCTGGAATAATGGAGGCTGAATATCGCTTGGATGTGCATGATTTTGCACCAGGTTGGTATCAATTGAAGATCATTTGCGAGGGCAGAAATATTATTTTTCCAATTCTTATCCAATAATGGATTCATTCATTCCAGTTATAATTATAGGTGCCGGCCCTGCCGGGTTGGCTATGGGTGGGCGATTGCGGCAAGCAGGAATCGACTTTATCGTATTGGAGCAGAGCAATGAAGTAGCACATTCTTGGCACCATCATTACGACCGACTGCATTTGCATACCGTGAAGCAATTTTCACACCTACCGTATTTGCCCTTTCCCGATGATTACCCCCAGTATGTCAGCCGGCAACAATTGGTGGAATACCTGGAAGCATATGCCCGCCATTTTGACATCCAACCTATCTTTGGAGAAAGTGTGGAGGAAATTTCCCGAAAGGGCACACATTGGCGGGTTAGCACAGAAAAGGGCACGCAATATTTGGCAAAGCAAGTTGTTGTTGCCACTGGTGTTAATCGGGTGCCTTATCATCCTCAATTTCCGGATCAAGAAGATTTCAATGGCACTATACTACATAGCCGATTTTATAAAAATGCACGTACTTTCGATGGGCAAAAAGTGTTGGTAGTAGGCATGGGAAATACGGGTGCCGAAATTGCTTTGGATTTGAGTGAAAATGGAATAGAAGTATTGCTTTCCATTAGAGGACCAGTCAATATCGTGCCGCGCGATTTTTTGGGTATGCCCACACAGCTCAGCGCGCTTCGTTTGGCAAAACTGCCACATCGACTAGGGGATTGGCTTGGCAGACAGGTACAAAAATTAAGCATAGGGAACCTGGAAAAATATGGGATCGAACGCCCCTCGATTCCTCCTTCGCGCCAGTTGCGGGAAACCGGCCAAACGCCAGTCATCGATCTCGGCACGGTTGCTCAAGTCAAAGCGGGCTATATTAAAGTGGTACCAGGAATAGAACATTTTACCCCGAGGGGAGCATTGTTTAAAAATGGAGAAGAGTACGAGTTTGACAGCGTTATTCTAGCTACAGGCTATCGGGCACATTTAGAGGATTTTATCCCCAATGTGAGAACGATGCTGAATGATGTGGATGGCCTGCCTAAATCGTCCATTGGTACAGCGGAATTTGAAGGGATGTATTTTATCGGTTTCGATAACTTTAAGCCAGGAGGAATAATAGGGGTGATTTTCAAAGAAACAGATATGGTATTGCGAGAAATTCAAAAAAATTGAATCCTTTTAGTAACCATTTCGTTTAACCTCAAATTAACCCAAAGAAACACCTTGATCAACACTTAATTATGTAACCAATTGTTGAACAAAGGGAAAATTCCCCTAGCTTACTTAATACTATGTTTAAACCGATACAGCAGGTGGCTGTAGTATGCACCATGTTATGTTGCACCTTTAGTTGCCAGAAAGAACAACCTGCCAATATTGAACTTTTGCCGGATGAGATCTATCAGTATTTGGACTTCAACCAAACAGAACTAGAGCCTGAAAACCTGAATGGTTTTGCCAAGCTCTCCGACCAACTGAAGGACAACAAAGTTATCCTCACAGGAGAATCTCACGCTGTTGCGGCCAATTATATTTTGGAAGAAGCCATGCTGCATTTTCTAGTCGATAAAAACTGGCTGGACTATTACATGCCTGAATGGTCTTTTAGTGCCTGTTGGCACCTCAATCGTTATTTGGAAACAGGCAATTCTTCTATACTGAGCAGGCTATTTTCATACCTGGAAGGTACCTCGTTTTGGACTCGAGACGCCTATGATCATTGGACTCGACTGTACGAATGGAATCAACAGTTGGATGAGGAACACAAAATTAAACTGGTTGGCATTGAAATCGAACAACAACCAGATGTAGCTTTGTGGATGTTGAAAGAATTGATCCCAACCAATCAAATACCCAATGAGTTGTTAGTGCCCTATTATAAATTAGAAGATATGGAGCGCGCCACCCAACCTACCTATGATGAACTGGCCGCCCTGGCGCTTGAAATACAAAACTTATTGAGCAGTAATACCAGTCTTTACGCCGATTTTTTTGGAGGAAACTGGTCGGATTTGCAATTTCTGCTGGGCAATATCATTAACACAGCTGCGGTAAAAAAGGAATACAATTACATAGAAAGAAGAGAGGAGTTGCTTTATCAGAATTTCCTCGTTCAATATACACAGCATGAAGAAGGGAATTGGTTCGGACAATGGGGTTCAAGCCATATATATCAAAGTCGGTTCAGTGCGATTGATTGGCTGGCTACCCGGATGAAACGGCAAGAAGATTCTCCTGTGTTTGATCGGGTTTTGTCCATCAATTACATTTATTACAACTGTTTTATATTGAAAAAAGAACCCTACCGGGTAGAAGCCTTTTCCAACACTAATTATACCAGTGACTTCAACCAATTGGGTTTGGGCAACTACACTTTATACAAACTAACAGGGAGCAATTCGCCATTTGAAAACCAGATGATTTGGCTTACCCCACTATTAACGGCTCCCGCTGGCCAAACTACCGATTACTTCCAGTATCTTATCAGCATTAAAGGCTCACCGGCGGCTATTGCCCTCTTTTGACTAAACACCTGATTCAAAGAGGCTCAAAATTTCCTGGCGCTGTAGATGCAGCTCCTCGCGGATGGCTTTTGGTATTTGTGCGGCTTTTCCACTCAGGAAGACGGCTTGCATGAATTCGACAAAATAGATGGCATAATAACCCAAAACCAGGAGCAGCGGAATGGCTGCTAAAAGCCACCAGGCTTTATAAACCAAAGCCATAACAATCCAACCTATGACATAAAACAAATAAGCCCCTGTTTGCACCGCCCATTTCACCGGCATCTTGAATTCAACGCTTTTTATACGGGTTCTGGCAATATAATCACCGATCCATTGCGGAGGATAATTCCAAATATAACCAATCAGAAAAGGGATAAAACCCAATATAAGCGCCAGCGTATTGAGCCAGGTGTTTTCTCGGGTACCGGCAAATACGCGATCGGTAATGCCATATTGGTGCAGCATTTGAAAATACTGGTCGGATTTGTTTTTCAAGGTTTCTTTAGTAGCGTCAGCTAATTCATTGAGTTGTCGGGTGACCAGGATTTCACGCTGTAATGGCCCGGAGCTATCTGAAATAGCAGGGAATAGAGGGTCTGCATAGTCTGTGCGGTGCATTTGGAGCAATTGCTCGGCCAGGGTATCGTCTGCCGGATTGTCGATGATGACAATTCTTTCTTCCAGCTTGTTTCTCAAGTCATCGGTAAACTGCTGGAGGCATAGGTTGGCATTTTCTTTGTATTTAGACAAGTACTCGGAAGCCAGCAGAGGATGTCCAAAATCGATCATTACCTCTGATCGCGGCTGGTCGGCATAGGTGAAATTGACACCTACCGGCACCACATAAACCTCTCCCACATGTGGATATTGCTCTAGTGTACCCAATGCAATGCGAGCAGCCCCCTTTTGCAAGGGGCGCAACCTCTTTTCATGGATGCAGCGGCCTTCTGCCAGAATCATGATGGTTTTGTGCTCGGATAGTGCCCGGTAGCAGGCATCGAGCGTGGTGTGGTTCTCTTTGACTTTTTCATAGCCACCGTCCTTCATCCGGTAAATCGGCAGCATGTGCAAATCCTTGAGCAAGGCGCTGAACAATTTCACTTTAAAAAAATCGCCCCGCACTAAAAAATAGAGTGGCCGGTCGAGGTAGCAAGCCAGAATACAAGGTTCTAAAAAGGCAGTAGGGTGGTTGGCAGCAAGGATAACTGCCGCATCCTTTGGTATGCGATCGGTGTTAGAAAGGTATATCTTGCGAAAAAAGGCGCGTTCTCCTAAAGCTGCTATTGGTCTTACTATGGGATAAAGCATGTGCTTACAGATTGTTCAAGCGACAAAGCTACGTTTTTTCGCAAAATGTGGATAATATGAGCCTATTTGGTTAGTTATTCATAGTTCAATCTTTCCGCTATCGCCTCACCTGCGATCCAGCCCCCTGTCCAAGCCGCTTGAAAGTTAAAACCTCCGGTGATGGCATCTATATTGAGCACTTCTCCGGCAAAAAACAATGATGGAAAAAGCTTGCTTTGAAAAGTTTTGAAATTCACTTCCCGCAAATCTACCCCCCCGGCAGTGACAAACTCTTCTTTGAAGGTGCTCTTGCCGTTTACTTCAAAACGCGCTTGAGTTAATTCATCGCATAACTGCTGGATTAATTTATTGCTCAATGCCGCCCAACGCAGACTTTCACTAATACCAATATTGAAGGCCAAGCTGCGCCATAGGCGCATCGGCATGCCAAATTGGGCTTGCGCCAAAACCAGTTTTTTAGCAAAATCTTGCCTGAATGCTTCCAACTTTTCACGCACAAGGGTTGGATTTTGTCCCAGCCAATTCACTTGAAGTGTAAATTGGTACTTGCGCTGTGCCAATTCCCGTGCCCCCCAAGCTGATAGGCGCAAAATAGCCGGACCGCTGAGACCCCAATGAGTGATCAATAAAGGGCCATTGGCCTGTAGTTTAGTGCCAGATATTGAAAGTGAGGTATTGGGCATGGACAGCCCCGGAAGTTCGCGGATGCGCTTATCCGGGATATTAAACGTGAATAGAGAAGGAACTGGTTCGACGATGGTATGCCCCAATTGTTCTATTAACTGCCACATGGCTGGGCTGCTACCCGTTGCCACCAGAACGGCATCGGCTTCAAACAGTTGGTTTTTGGTGTGAATCTGCCATCGTTTTTGAGTTTCTGAAGGAGGAATCAGTTGATGTACGCGATGATGTAGCACCACATTTACGCCATATTTTCGAACTTGCCCTACTAGACAATCGATGACACTTTGAGAACTATCCGACACAGGGAACATCCGGCCATCGTCTTCTATTTTGGTAGGCACGCCCCGTTTTTCAAACCATTCAACGGTATCACCTGAACAAAAACGGTGAAACGGACCGATCAATTCCCGCTCGCCGCGCGGGTAAAATTTGGCCAGTTCTTTGGGAATAAAACAGGCATGCGTCAGGTTGCAGCGCCCGCCGCCTGATATTTTTACTTTGCTGAGTACTTCTTTTCCCGCTTCCAAAATAGTGATCGAAGCCTCCGGATTAAGCTCTGCACTTCGTATGGCTGCAAAAAAGCCTGCAGCACCCCCGCCTATGATGATGATTTTTTTCGACACCCTGTTTGATGGCAATTAGAACAGCAAAAAGAAAACGCTGCAAAATAGGCAAATTACCTCAATCTTCTACATATAAGCGAGGGTGTATGGGGAGCGTTTTAGGCATGATTAACAGGATTCACTGGACGAGAGCTGGGGCGTGTGGTGGCTTTTGGCCTAGGCTTGCCTATTGCCGCCTACCATAGTTGCGCTTGGCCATTTAAAAGCTCCCAAATCCATTCACCTGATCGGCAGGCCATTCTTCAACTACGGGCGTTT
This sequence comes from uncultured Saprospirales bacterium, assembly GCA_937864265.1. Taxonomy (GTDB): domain Bacteria; phylum Bacteroidota; class Bacteroidia; order Chitinophagales; family Saprospiraceae; genus CALMIR01. The sequence continues at coordinate 50,715 of CALMIR010000185.1, forward strand.
TCTTTTCTGGAATGCTAAAATAGCGCAATAAAGCACTGACGGGATAGACCGCATCGGCAAGCTGAACTAAAAAGTCTGCATCATGCTTCATGGAAATAACGGGCTCGTCGTCCAACAAGCCATCCCCGTTGCGGTCGAACAGTGGGCAGCCTTCACGGTACAAAGGCCCTGCCAACCCCGGACAGCAGTCGAGGTAATCGGCCAAGGTGTCATCGTCTCTATCGGGGCAACCCAATGCCTTGAGCGAACCAAAGCGCATAGGGCAATCGTCTTCCCAATCGGCTAAGCCATCTTGGTCGCTATCTGGGCAGCCATTTAGCTTGGGCAAGCCAGCCAGTGCAGGGCAAACGTCCTCCAAGTCTTCTACACCATCACCGTCCTGATCCGGGCAACCGAAAGCTGAAATGGCGCCGGTAATGAGCGGGCAAGCATCTTCTTCATCGGCAATACCATCTTTGTCTGAATCCTTTGCGGTAAATCGGATGATCAATCCCAAACGGACAAACGAAACCCAGTCTTTTTTATTCGGATTGCCAGACTGGCTAACCCCATCCAAATAATCGCTAAAGCCCGTTTGTATGCCCAAATCCAGGCTCAATGCCGTACGTGGGGTAAAATCCTGTTTTAGTCCCAAGCCAAAATTTAGTACAGGAAGCAGATGTGGGTAATCGGTTTGCTGATCCCGCGCTATTTTTTCGATCAGTTGATCAATACTGTTTTTTTGAAAATTGCTGTTCACTTCCAGCAATTGAACACCGCCGGAAGCAAAAATATATGGCGAAGTGATACTTCGATACGTGTAGGGGGCCGGATATCGCTTTTTGCCCAATGGCTCCCAGCGCAATCCGATTTCTCCCTGTCCGGCCAGTGCATCAAAACTGAACTGTCGTGCCTGAAAACCAGTGCCACCTTTTCCAAGGTCGGTTCCTGCCCACTGCATACCGCCAAGTGCTAAACGCAAACTCCATTGCTGATTGAAAAAATAATGCCCACTAAGACCATAAGCGGCTTTAGCAGTGGACAAGTCTGGTAAGTTGCTTCCAGCCAAATCGCCCTGATAGATCGCTCCCCCTATGTAAAAACCGCCCTCCCATTTGGGTTGTGCCAACAAACTCAGGGGAATTAAGCTCAGGCACAGACTCATAGTATATAGCCTCATTACACCACTTTTTTTAGTGTGTAGATAGTTTTGGTTGTATATATAAGGCGATGGCTAAGTGTTGTTTGAATAGGTAAATTCGGTAGTGGTAGATGTAGTTTGTTCTACTGTGCAGCGTTTTCTTGGGCGAAAAGTACAAAAAAAATATTTATAAAAGAAATGTAACTATTTGAAAGGCTTTAAATGAGCCAATAATTCATCAATAGGGGGGATAATGGAATAGAAAGCGCCGGGCAGTAAGGCGCTTTCTATTCATAATCGTACGCCCATGCTAGGCGCACAAAAAAAAGGCGGACAACAATTCGTCATCCACCTTTAGCATCAGCAAGTTAACCTATGCAAAAGTGCATTGGCCGGATTTTGCAGCATAAAAAAAACTGCAAATCCTATTTAGAAAGAGAAAAGCCGGTTTAGTACCTTACGCTCAACTTCCGCAAGACAAGCAATCCGGATCATCCAGGTTGCAGATCTTGCCTTCCATTTCAGCAGGCAGCTCTTCAAAAAGGGGCTGTTCGTCGCCAGCAGCGACAGCCGCCGCCTTGGCTTCTGCTTTAACGGTAAACTTAATGGGATCGACAGCCGCCTTACTGCGCAAGTAATACATACCTGTTTTAAGGCCTTTTGACCAGGCATAAAAGTGCATAGACGACAGTTTTCCAAAGTTCGGATTTTCCAAAAATAGGTTCATGCTCTGACTTTGGCAGATGAAAGCACCGCGGTCGGCAGCCAGGTCTATGATGGCCTTCTGGCTAATTTCCCAAACGGTTTTGTACAATGCTTTCAGTTCATCGGGTATGCCTTCGATGTTTTGGATAGATCCATTTTCTGCCATCAACCGGTGGCGCATGTTTTCATCCCACAAGCCCAGGCGGATCAGGTCTTTTAGCAAATGCTTGTTGACCACAATAAACTCACCTGAAAGGGTGCGGCGGTTGTAGATGTTCGAAGTGTAAGGTTCAAAGCATTCGTTGTTGCCGAGAATTTGAGAAGTGGACGCAGTAGGCATCGGTGCCAAGAGCAAGCTATTGCGCAGGCCGTGGGTTTTGATTTTAGCCTTCAATTCGGCCCAATCCCAACGGCTACTAGGGGTTACATCCCACATATCATATTGCAATATGCCTTGGCTGGCCGGCGACCCTTCAAAAGTAGCATAGGCGCCGTCTTTTTTCGCCAACTTATTGGATTCAGTGAGCGCTGCAAAGTAAATGGTTTCAAAAATATCGCGGTTCAATTGTTTGGCTTCCGGGCTATCGAAAGGCATGCGCATTAGGATAAAAGCATCGGCCAAACCCTGAACGCCTATCCCTATCGGACGGTGGCGCATGTTGGAATTACGAGCCTCTGGAATAGGGTAGTAGTTGATGTCAATTACTTTGTTGAGGTTGCGAGTCACCACGCGAGTGATTTCAAACAAGCGCTCAAAATCAAAAGTAAGCTTGTCTTCGTTCACAAACTTGGACAAGGAAATGGAAGCCAGGTTGCAAACGGCTACCTCATCTGCTGAGGTGTATTCCATGATTTCCGTACAAAGGTTGCTGGAACGGATCGTACCCAGGTTTTTCTGGTTGGACTTTTTGTTGGCGGCATCTTTGTATAAAATATAAGGCGTACCGGTTTCAATTTGAGCATCCAGTATGGCAAACCAGAGGTCTTGCGCTTTCATTACTTTCCTTGCGCGGCTTTCCTGCTCATAACGGTGGTACAAGGCTTCAAATTCACCGCCGTAGGTATCGTATAGTCCCGGTGCTTCATTCGGGCAAAACAGTGACCAGTCTCCATTTTCTTTAACCCGCTCCATGAACAAATCCGGAATCCACATGGCATAGAACAGGTCGCGTGCCCGGAGTTCTTCCTTGCCGTGGTTCTTTTTCAAATCTAGAAACTCCAACAAATCGGCGTGCCAGGGTTCCAGGTAGATCGCGAAAGCTCCTTTGCGTTTGCCTCCGCCTTGATCTACATAACGTGCGGTATCGTTATACACTTTCAGCATCGGAATGATACCGTTGGAAGTACCACCAGTGCCTTTAATGTAGCTGCCTTTGGCGCGGATGTTGTGGATGCTCAAGCCAATGCCCCCAGCAGATTGGGAGATTTTAGCGCAACGGCTCAGGGTTTCAAATATACCAGAAATACTGTCTTCCGTCACACTGAGCAGGAAGCAGGAGGACAACTGAGGTTTAGGAGTACCGGCATTGAATAGGGTAGGTGTGGCGTGGATAAACCACTTTTCCGACATCAGGTGATAGGTTTCGACTGCCGCCTCTATGTCGTTGCCATGAATGCCCAGAGCGGTGCGCATGATCATGTGTTGTGGACGTTCTACCACCTTGCCTTCCATACGCAGCAAATAGGAGCGCTCCAGGGTTTTGAAACCGAAGTAGTCGAAGCTATAATCGCGGTCGTAAATGATGGTAGAGTCCAATTTGTCCTTGTGGCGCTGGATGATGTTGTTGATTTCGTCACTGATCAACCCTGCGGGTTCTCCCGACTTAGGGTCAATGTAGTGGTAGAGTGCCTTCATCGTACGAGAGAAGGACTTATTCGTATTCTTATGCAGGTTGGAAACAGCGATTCGTGCAGCCAAAATGGCGTAGTCGGGGTGATCGGCAGCCATAGATGCGGCTGTTTCAGCTGCCAGGTTGTCCAATTCTGTAGTTGTGACCCCATCGTATAAACCCTGGATCACTTTTTTAGCTATTTCAATGTGCTTGACGTATTCAGTGTCTAGTCCGTAGCACAATTTTTTGACCCTTGCGGTGATTTTGTCAAAACTGACATCTTCTCTGTTGCCGCTTCTTTTAATGACTTGCATGGCTATTTTTTTGTGGAATTATGGTTGAAATAATCTTGTTCTCGAATTGGGGCGACCGATTTTAGCCGGCCGCCTGCTCTTAAAAGTCCTCATCCAGGGTAAATACCTGTTGGTCGCGGGAGGCCATCACACCAGATTTCTGGTAATCACCTACGCGTTTTTCAAAAAAGTTGGTTTTTCCTTGTAGCGAGATCAAGTCCATCCAAGGGAAAGGGTTTTCTACATGGAAAACTTTTGGCTGGTTTAAAGCAACCAATAATCGATCGGCTACAAATTCTATGTATTGACACATCATGTCCGCATTCATTCCGATGAGCTTGACGGGCAAAGCGTCTGACACAAATTCTTTCTCAATAGCAACGGCATCTTTGATAAGCTCCTGAACGGTATTGGGGGATAGTTTTTGCTGTACATGGTCATTGTAAAGCAAGCAAGCGAAATCGCAGTGCATGCCTTCATCACGCGAAATAAGTTCATTGGAGAAAGAAAGCCCCGGCATCAAACCGCGTTTTTTTAACCAAAATATAGAACAGAAGCTACCGGAAAAAAAGATGCCCTCTACGGCGGCAAAGGCGATGAGCCTTTCCTGAAAAGAACCATTGGATATCCAGCGCAAAGCCCAGTCTGCCTTTTTCTTCACGCAATCCAGGTGATCAATGGCATGGAAAAGATAATCTTTTTCTTTGGTGTCTTTGATATAGGTGTCAATGAGCAGGGAATAGGTTTCAGAATGGATATTTTCCATCATAATCTGGAAGCCATAGAAAAACTTGGCTTCGGTATATTGCACTTCGCTGACGAAGTTTTCGGCCAGATTTTCATTCACTATGCCATCACTGGCTGCAAAAAAAGCCAATACATGTTTGATGAAATGGCGTTCATCATCATTGAGTTTTTTGTCCCAATCGGACAAATCGCTGGATAAATCAATTTCTTCAGCAGTCCAAAAACTGGCTTCCGCTTTTTTGTAAAAAGCCCATATATCGCTGTGTTCGATAGGAAATAAAACAAACCGGTTTGGGTTTTCTTGTAGTATTGGTTCTACTAACTCGCTCATTGCTTTTAAATTCGATTTTATGGTTAAAAATTCAATTTTTTTACCCGCAAAAAAAGGCCAGCTAAAGCATCGCTTTAGGGACAATATCCTCAAGTTTTTTTGAAAATTGGAGATTTGAAGCCGATTGAAGGCTGTCGCTCCGTTGTTATACAATGGATAGGCTATTCTTAAAAAACACCTTTTGGAACGCTTGGATCAGTTGTGTTGCAATGATGTTTTTTGTGTTTTCTCATAGCTCACTCCTTCGAACCCCTAAATTAAGGGGCTTGGCAAAAAAAAGCTAAAAAAGTTATACACAGAATGTGGATAACTAGCTTAAATTGTTGATTTACAAGTAATTTTGAATGTGGAATAAGTTTTCCACAGTGTGGATAACTTATTTGTGGAAAACGAATTAAAACAAGCGTTTGCGCTGAAAATACCAGGCTACCATTAAACTGAGCATCACAGAGACAGCAATAATCATGTAAATGGCATTCGGATTTTTTTCCAGAGGAAGTTGGATATTCATGCCATAAAAGCTGGCGACAAGGGTAGGCACCATTAAAATAATGGTAATGAGCGTCAATCGGCGGATGGTGATGTTCAGGTTGTTGGAAATGATGGAGCCATAGGCATCCATAGTGCCATTGAGGATGTCGGTGTAGATTTTGGCCATTTCCAGGGCCTGGCTGTTATCGATGAGGATGTCTTCAAAAAGGTCGGTTTTGTCTTCATCGTCGTTGATCAGCAGAAAGTTGGTGCGCTTCATTTTCATTTTGAGCAATTCATTGGCACTCAGCGAGTTCATGAAATAGACCAAGCTTTTTTCTATACTGAGCAATTGTTTGAGTTCGCGATTTCGGCTGGAATCGTACAACTCTTGTTCGATTAAATTGCGCTTCAGATTCAATTTTTTCAGACAAGTCAAAAAGCGGTAAACATTTTGCTCCAATATCTGTAGCACAAAATCGGAATCATCTTCGGGGTTAAAATTTTTCACCTTGTTATCCAAAAACAATTGTAATACTGGATTGACGGTAGAAGTGATGGTGATCACATGATCTAAAGTGAGGATGATACCAATGGGAACCGTTACATAAATGGCATCATTTTCTTCTTCTGCTTCATTCAATACGGGGGTATTGAGCAAAATCAGGCGAATGTCATCCTCGCGCTCATAGCGGGAACGTTCATCCACGTCGAGGGAGTCGGTTAAAAAATCTAGTGGTACATCAAAACGCTGGGCGACCTCCTCCAATTCTTCGTGGCTGAAGGGGGGGGAAATATTGATCCAGCAGGATACTTCTGGCTCCTCCAACTCCCTTAGTTTGCCATCTGTTTTTTGGTAATACCGGATCATGCGTTTGTTTTTTAATACCAGGCACAAACATACAATTATTCGTTTGGCTTCGCAAACAGGCTTTCTGATGTGCTTTGATGGGGTAAAATAACAAAGCGGGAAGTGTCGTACACTCCCCGCTCTGATTTGTTCAACTTTCTTGTCTTAGGGTTTAATTTTCAGACAAGGGTTTGGGAAACTCCGTGAATATTTGGTCGCCCGGACGGTCTATGGATAAGTAAGTATCGTTTAGACGGCCATAGCGGCGTAGGTCGAACATGCGATGTCCTTCACCCCAAAATGAATAGGTGCGGTGGTAAAGCAATTCATCAATCAGTGCTGCTTCTGTAAGTGGGCCTGAGTAAGGCTCCAAATCGTAGGCGGCGCGGATAATATTGAACGCATTCACAGCATCATCCTCCTTACCCGTTTGTATATTGGCTTCCGCGTAGATCAAGATCAATTCTTCGTTGCGGATAATATCGACGGGTGATGTTGAACTGGCGTACAACGCCGTTTCATGCGTGCCGTTCAAGCCATCTTGGCTGGTTGGGTTGATGCGCTCCTTGAACTTGTCGATGCGAGTATCATTGGGTAAAATTCCTGTAATGATATCGTTGTGTACCACCAGCTGATTACCATTTTGATCCGGTGTTCTGAATACCGGATTCAAGATATCGCCAGAAGCGGTGCTGAAAACCATTTTAGGGCCTACGAACAAATCGCCGTTCAAATCGAAGAAAGATTCCTGAATGAACGTCAGGGCTTTGGGATAGTCTCCTGCGTATAGCGCAGCGCGAGCGGCAACGGCTCGATTGAACCGGGCAAAATTTGCTGGATCGTCAAAACCAGCAAAACCAGAAGACAGTTGGAAATGAAACTCACCGCTTTGAAGGGCATCGTACCCATCCTGAAGGATATCTAAAATAGCTGCGTATCCTTCTGATTCGCTGACGAATGGCCCTAAGTTTTCAGGGTCGGATACGTCAATGCGAATACCGTTACTACCTAAACGCGCCAATTCTTGCAGCAGCATCAGCCCTTTCATCGTATTGGCGAAGCCCACATAACCATTGCGCTGAGCCGTTGTAACGAAGGAATTATCGGCAACAGCATCCAATAAAATATTGCAGTCTTTAATGGTTTGATAGCGGGTAATAAAAGGAGCAGTCAGGTAAAAAGTGTTGTTATCGAGGGTGCGACCTTCTTTACCCAACAAGTCCTCGGTATTGCGCGGATCGGCATCGAAAATATACATTTCGCGGGCTATCGACCCCGTTGAGTTGATATAAGTATCCCAACTGAAACGCATACGAGCGGTTGCTCCATATACCAGCAAATCAAGTTCTCCGGCTTCGGCATTACTTAAAAAACTACCTACATCCGGGTTGTTGGGATCGAATTGCTCATCAATGGTGCAGGCACTCATGACTAGAGCTAGACCTGCGATGATAAATAAGTATTTTTTCATTGTTTTTTTCTTTTAGTGAATCATGATAATTTCCAGTAGCCTTTAAAATTCGAGGCTAATGTGGAAATAAACCTGCTTAGAGCTTGGGAACGGCGTTACTTCCAATCCAGTTGACAAGCCCCGACCACCTTTGGTAGAGGTTTCCGGGTCGTAGCTGCTGTAATCCGTAATCGTGACCAAGTTGCGGCCGGATACCCCTAATCGGATGCGCTGCAAAGAAGAGGAACTGATACCGGAAATGGTATAGTACAAGCCCACCTCACGCAAGCGGAAATAGGAGGCATCTTCGATATATCCTTCTAAAGTACTGAATTCATCTGGCGTAACACCACCGATGTCGGTCAACAAACGTGAAAGGTTAAGAATGTCTCCGCCTTCCTTCCAGTGGGTGAGGAAATTGAAATCTACATTTTTACCGATACGGAATTCATTCCACCAGCCCAATTGGAAATCGGGTTCTACGTCGCCAATGATAGTAGGATTGCCTTCTGCATCGCGTCCCCATAAGGCAGTAATTGGCGAACCCTCATTGATATAGAATGTTCCAAGACCCAAGCCAAAACCAACGCCAGGAGGAACGAAGCTCGGAATGTCGTTGTCCACGTCTGTGCCATCGGGTACGCCTAGCAAGGTGATTTCAGAGCGGTTGAACCAGTAATTGACTTTTGAATTCCAAGTGAAAGAGGTGCTCCTTACTGGGCTGAAGCCCAAGGCCAATTCTAAACCTCTGTTTTGCAATTCAAAATCGTTGCGAATAGAGTTATCAAAACCTGTAGAAGCTGGAATATCAAACAAATAGAGCAAGTTTTTCACATCGCGGATGTAATAACTTGCTTCCAGGCTTAATTTACCCTGGAACAAAGAGAGGTCGGTACCAAATTCTAACTCTGAAGAAGTTTCCGGCTCGATGTCTCTACGTCCTAAGTTCGTATTAGTAATCGGACTGACACCTACCTGACCTTCTATGTTGACACTAGATAAAGAAGTGAACAAAGATCCAAAGGTAGCGCTGTTACCTGTTTGGCCATAAGCCACGCGCAACTTCCAAGCGTTGATATTGTTGGAATTCCAGAAATCAAAGTTGGCAATATTCAAAGCCAAGGATGCTCTTGGGAAGGCGTAGAGTTTATTCGGATCGCCGTTTAAGCTAGATTTGTCAAAACGAGCGCCCACCGTAGCAATAATTTTATCGTCGATGTTCACTTGTTCTTGCAAAATAATGCCAAAATCTTCCTCAGTCTGTATGACTTGGTCGGTTTCCTGAGCGCCACCATTTTGGAGGTTGGTTTGGCCAGGAATCAACTGGGTTGTCTGGTTGAGGATGTAGTTGCGGTCAAAATTGAGATAAGACACCCCAACCTGTGTGTTGAAATTGATGTTGCTGGAGCTAAAATAGTCCACCACACCAAAAGCCTGATAATTGTAATTGAAAGAGCGGTTATTACCTGCTGCTATGAAACCATTTTGCTGACCGCGCTGGGCTTGGTGGGTTTCAGGTACATACACAAAGGTATTGTTCAGGAAATAATCCAATCCAGCATTTCCAACCAACTTCACGACCAGATTATCTGATTTATAGAGGCTGTATTCCAGATTAGCACCGGATATAAAGCGATCGACTCGTTCTTCATTTAAAGCCTTATCCCTCACGAAAATCGGGTTACCCGCCGCATTTGGGTTGTCGGGATAGACCCCATTTTCATCTGGAAACAGATCGACCCAATCGCGGGTAAAAGCTAGGTTGTAACCATAGCTGAGTCCGCCTTCGTTTTCGTTGCCCGTAAAGCTCCTGCTGGCGTATGATTTTACATAATTGGTATTGACACCAAATTTGAGACGGTCAGAAAGCTTGTGGCTAACGTTCAAACGGGTAGAAAAGCGATCGAAGCCAGTATTGAGGATAATGCCCTCTTCATCGCGGTAGCTGGTATTGAAATAGAAGGTGGTTTTGTCATTTCCACCAGAAAGCGATAGGCGGGTGTCGCTGATGAAACCCTTATTGCTGTAAATCTCTTCTTCGTAGTTGAATACTTTACCAGCTGCTTGTGCGGCCTCAAACTTGGCGCGTTCGTCGGCACCGAAAACAGCTTCTACTTCTGCTGCAGTGTATTCTTTTCGACCTGCGTAGTTGAGGATGCTATTTTGGCCAAAATCCTGCTCCAGGGTCACTTTGGTTTTGCCTGTATTGCCCTGCTTGGTAGTGATAATGACCACACCTGCGTTGGCTCGAGTACCATAGATAGCTGCCGCTGAAGCGCCTTTCAGCACCTCAATACTTTCAATATCTTCCGGATTCAGGTCGGCAATGCGGTTTGATTGGCCTTCTTCATTGCCTGCATTAGCGCCAGACGCAAATCTTTGCCCACTCGGAATTTCATCGTTGCTGATGTAAACCCCATCAATGATAAAGAGCGGTTGGTTGTTGCCATTGAGTGAAGATACACCTCGCAAACGCATGGCGATACCACCGCCAGGTGCTCCGTTGCTCTGTACGATATTCACCCCAGTCAATTTGCCGTATAAGGCACCGTCTATGGTTTGTTGGGTAGTCACCTCAGTAAGTTCTTTGCCAGATACCGTTGAAACGGCATTGGCCAAATTAGAACGTTTGATTCCCGAAGCCAAACCCGTTACCACAACTTCATCGAGGTTGGCGATGTCCTCTTCCAGAACTACGTCCACGTAGCTATTGGAAGAAGAAACCTCTGCTGTAGCTGATTTGAAGCCCGTGTAAGAAAACTCTAGCATGGCAGCGTTTTCACGGACATTAACAGTAAAACCGCCGTCAAAGTCGGTGACGGTACCCGTAGTTGTTCCTTTTACAACAACAGAAACGCCAATGAGGCCTTCCCCATTAACGTCTTTTACACTACCTCGGGCTGTGAATTGTGCTGTTGCGAAAACAGCAGGCATCAGCAAGGCGAGCAGAAGGCTTAACCTTGTAAAATGCTTCATACGTTGTTTGATTTTAATGAAAGAATAATGGTGTTAACATACCCTGATTTGGCTGATAGCTTTGCGACAGAAATTTTCCTGTTTTCTTTTCAAGCCAAAGGGTTTCTTATGTTTTTGTGTTTGTTATAGCAAGATCGCTTTCTCAAAATTTTGCCAGGAGGCTTTTTATACTATCCTTAAAAAAAACGTATAACCACTCTTTAACGCGGCTTATACGGGAATAAAATTTGGAAAAATTGTTGAAATTACAAATTTGGAATTGAAAATATTTTTTTCTATGGCAAGGGAGGCCGTTTAGTTTGTTTTTTTGTTGTTTTTAGTTGCAATCCGTTGGTTGTTAATTGAATGCATTCAATTTTTGACAGCCTATTCAAACACCCTAAAAACGATAAGGTTCAGCCTCCTTGATGATGTGAAGCACGGTTGCAACGACGTCCTCTGCATTGGGTTTCGAAAAATAATCGCCATCAGAGCCATAAGGAGGGCGATGCGATTTGGCACACAATGTGACAGGCGAGCTATCCAGGTATTGGTAAGCGCCCTGATTTTCCAGCACTTGTTGCATCATATATGCTGTTGCCCCGCCGGGAACATCCTCATCCATAAACAACACCCGGTTGGTTTTTTGGATGGATTGGAGGATGGTCTGTTCTAAATCGAAAGGCAAGAGAGATTGTACATCAATCAGTTCAACGGAGATGCCATACTGTTTTAAGAGCTGTATGCCTTCCTGGGCTATCCGCACACAGGAGCCATAGGTGACAAGTGTGATGTCACGGCCATGTATCAAAACTTCTGCTACGCCGAGGGGTACGGTATATTCGCCAATATTGTCTGGCATTTTCTCTTTGAGGCGATACCCGTTCAGGCATTCAATGACCAAACCTGGTTCATCAGACTGGAGCAGGGTATGGTACATGCCGGCAGCCTGAACCATATTGCGAGGCACCAACACATGCATACCGCGCAAGGCATGGATGAGCATGCCGAGTGGAGAACCAGCATGCCAAATACCTTCTAATCGATGCCCGCGGGTTCGGATAATGGCAGGTGCTTTTTGCTGATTATTGCTGCGGTAGCGCAGTGTGGCTAAGTCATCGCTAAGTGGTTCTAATCCATAGATAAGATAATCGAGGTATTGAATTTCTGCAATAGGCCTTAAGCCGCGCATGGCCATGCCAATAGCTTGTCCCATGATCGTCCATTCCCTAATACCGGTGTCAAAAATGCGTTTTTCGCCAAATTTTTCCTGAAGTCCGGCAAAACCCTGGTTGACGTCGCCAATTCGCCCTACATCCTCACCAAAGGCGATTACAGCAAGGTCGCGTTCAAATACTTTGGAAAAAAAGGCATTCAGTACTTGAAAGCCATTAACGATAGAAGAACTAGCGGAGTAACTTGGTGGTACAACGGGAATATTTAAGGCGGCATTTTGTGAGTTGCTGTGTAAATGGGTGTGGTAGTGTTGGTGGGTCAACTGTTTGGTTGACGTGATCCATTCTTCCAGCGGTTTAGCAGTATGTTTTAAAGCTAGTTTTAGGTGAAAGTACGCCCGCTGTGCATTTTGCATGACTTCGCTGATCAGAGGATGGCTCAGGTGCAGCAATTCATTTTGCAGGCGCTGAAATTCAGGATCCTGGATTTCGAGTTTATGGTAAATGTGCTTGAGTTCTTGTATTTTGTGGTGGGTAGGATCATTAAAAGCTTTCCAAGCGCGATCGCGAGCTTCTTTTACGTGTTTTTTGGCACTTTTTTTAATGCTTTCAATTTCCTCATGGCTGGCAATTCCCTCCTGTAACATCCAGACCTCCATCAGACGGATGCAATCTTTTTCTTTTTCCCATTCCAGTCTTTTTTTGTCCTTGTAGCGTTCGTGAGAACCTGAAGTAGAGTGCCCCAAAGGCTGCGTAACTTCATCAATATGGAAAACCGCCGGATAGTGATGGGTGCGCACCTGTTCAATCACTTCTGTAAATAGCTGAAGCAGTCCGGGATAATCACCCGCAGTACCTTTATAAAGCAGTATGCCATTGGTATGATCTTCCTTTTCAAAGCCAGCCAATACTTCCGATATGCTATTTTTCGTCGTTTGGTATTTTTTAGGCACAGAAATGCCGTAGCCATCGTCCCATACGAATACAGCTAAGGGTACCTGCATAACGCCGGCAGCATTGATGGTTTCCCAAAAAACACCTTCAGAGGTACTGGCGTCGCCTATCGTGCAAAAGCAAACTTCATCGCCATTTTTAGAAAACAGACTTGTATGTGGCATCCCTTCTAATTCCCGGTATTTCTTAGAAGCCAAGGCCAGCCCAAGTCCTCTGCTCATTTGACCTGCCGTGCTGGAAATGTCGGAACTGACGTTGTATTGCCTGGTGTGGTCTAGCCAATTTCCTGCTGTATCGATAGTGGGATTGGCAAAGTGGCTGTTCATTTGCCGCCCCCCTGAAAAGGGGTCGTTTGCTGGGTCGGCGTACAATTGGGCAAAAAAATCTTCTACCTTCATCAATCCTTTTGCCAGCATAAAGGTTTGATCGCGATAATACCCACTGCGCCAGTCGCCGGGTTGAAACACCCTGGCCATGGCTACTTGTGGCACTTCTTTGCCATCACCCACTATACCAAACTTTGCCTTTCCGGTAAGTACTTCTTTGCGGGCTAATATACTGGCTTCTCTGCTGATACAGCAAATTTCGAAATCTTCGAGAATGGCTGTTTTGGACAAACTAAGAGCCTCTAAAGAGCTGGAAGCTTTCAGATGCTGATTTTTCTGCATTGGTTTTATTTATCGTTGGTCAGGATGTGGATGGCCTGCAATTGTACCATTCACGATGCAAAGGTATGAAAATAACTCCTAAATATCCATGATTCGAGCATAACTTCCCTGGGATGAGTTGTAGCTTTGATTCTAAAAATGTTTTATACCCTAATTCCTACCGGACTAGTAAGATTTAGCTAAATTTGCTACTTTCAAATGACTTTATTAGCGGGGCACTTCGAGTACCCTGCTAAATTGTAGTTTTATTTCACTTCGAGTGCCCCGTCAAATGGAAACTTTATTAGCGAGGCACTCCGCTAAATTGTGTGACATAGGCATGGCTATATCTGCTATCATTACTTTAGTGGTCATTGTATTGGCATTGGTGTTTTTTGCCACCGAGTGGTTGTCAATTGACCTGGTGGCTTTATTGGCAATGACCACTTTAGCGGTAACAGGGGTCATCAGCCCCCAAGAAAGCATCAGTGGTTTTAGCAACAGCGCTACTATTACGGTTGCCTTCATGTTTGTCATCAGCGAAGCGCTTCTTAAAACAGGGGCTTTACAGCATCTGGCACATTACATATCGGGATTATTTACAAAGGATTATCGCCTCGGCGTTCTGACTATGATGCTGCTCATCGCCTTTTTTTCTGCCTTCATTAACAACACCCCGGTGGTAGCCGTTTTTATCCCCGTTATGATTCAGATTGCATATCGAACTGGAATCCCCGCTACCAAATTGCTGATTCCGCTTTCGTTTGCTTCTATATTGGGAGGCTGTTGTACATTGATCGGCACCTCTACTAATATTTTGGTCAGTGGCATTGCGGAGAGCAATGGGCTGCCGGGCTTTTCTATGTTTCAGTTGCTCCCTATGGGTTTGGTGTTTTTGGTGATAGGGGTGCTGTACATTTCTTTCATCGGCATTCGTTTGTTGCCAAACAGGCGCTCTAGTGAGAACCTCAAGGAAAAGTTTGGGATGCGCGATTACATAGCAGAAATACAGTTAACGGAAGGGGCTGTGGACAATGGCAAGCGCATCATGGATTCGATGCTGGTCAATGATATCGACATGGATATTATTGGTATTCAACGACATGGTCTTATCTATCCTGTTCCTGCTGGTGATTTCATTCTGGAAGGCGGCGATATTATAAAAGTGCGCTGCAACATAGAAAAAATTAAGACACTGAAAGAGCGGGTCAAAATCATAGCCGATAGCAGCTTGGTGGTTGGAAGCGATGATTTATTGGGAAAGGAAACTTCGCTGATAGAACTGGTGGTTACTGCGGATTCGCCCTTAGAATCAAAAACTCTGAAGGAATTGGACTTTAGACATCGCTTTAGAGCCATACCTTTGGCCATTCGGCATCGAGAAGAGATATTGCACGAAGGCTTGTACAACGTACCTTTGAAAGCAGGCGACGTCGTGTTGATGGAAGTAAAAAACCATTTTTTGGAGCAGCTCAAGCAGATGGAAGCTCAGTCTGAAGCCCCATTCGTTTTGCTTTCGGAGGATCGCACTTGGGACTTTCACCGCCGTCAGTTTATGATCGTTGCTATACTTACTACTATTATGATATTGTTGGCCTCATTAGAAATAGTACCTATATTACTAGGTGTGTTGACCGTTGCCTGTTTGTTGGTACTGAGCAAATGCATGTCGATGAAGGAAGTTTATCGGGCCATCAATTGGAAAATCATTTTCTTATTGGCGGGTTCTTTAAGCATTGGCACAGCTATGAAAAACAGTGGACTAGACCTCGTCTTTTCAGGCTTAATCACCGACAACCTCGGGGTTTGGGGGCCCATAGCAATCCTTTCTGGTCTGTATTTGGGCACCAGCCTGATCACCGAAATCATGTCTAATAATGCAACCGCAGCGCTTTTTGCACCTATCGCTATTGCTATTGCCAATGATTTGGGGATGAGTCCGCTCCCTTTTTTAATGGCGGTTACCTTTGCCGCCTCTAATGGCTATATGACGCCGATCGGCTATCAGACCAATACCATGGTCTTTTCGGCGGGCAATTACCGCTTTACTGATTTTACCCGGGTTGGGGTTGCCATGAACCTTGTTTTTTGGCTGCTTGCCAGTTTGCTTATTCCTGTATTTTATCCTTTTTAGTAGTGGTTGGTGTTTAGTAGTTGGTGCGTGTGAGTGTGTGTGAGTGTGTGTGTGTGATGGCAACACTTAGAGCACTCCCGTCCGACCGGATCGTTCCGCCTGGACGTAGTCCATTCGGACAGGCCGGGCGGGAAGAAAGTAAGGCACTAAGAAGAAATTGGGGGAGGGTGAGGTGTGTGTGTTGAAACATTAAGGCCACTAAGAAAGTAAGGCACTAAGAAGAAATTGGGGGAG
>CALMIR010000186.1 GCA_937864265.1 uncultured Saprospirales bacterium
GCCCCGCTAATTTAAGGGATATTAGCGGGTCACTTCGAGTGCCCCGCTAATTTAAAAAAGTCTTATCTAAACTAAGTCTAAATAAATTTGTTAAACTGAGAGTTCTATACTAATTTGGCACGCAATTTTTTAGCGTTATGCAAGCAATTCCTATCATTTTGGCAGATGCTCATTACTTGGTCAGGCTGGGATTAAAACAGCTTTTGGCCGAAAACACGCCAATTGAGGTGGTAGTAGAAGCGGAAAATGAAGCAGATTTGCTACAAAAAGTGGCCGCTTACGACAAAGTACTGGTTATTTTAGATTACAATCACGCAGATCGTTTCAGTACGGAAACGGTTAAAAAGATCAAGCAGCACCATCCGGGTGCGCAGATACTCATCATCAGTGCCGACAACAACAAAGATTCCATCTATCAGGTATTGGAGTCGGGAGTGAACAGCTTCATTACCAAAACCTGCGACGAAAAAGAAATCATTGATGCCGTGTACGCTACGGCTAAAGGGGAACGATTTTTCTGTGCGAAAGTCCTGGATTACATTTTGCAGCGGAGTTTTTCCAAACCAGAAGAAGAAAACTGCCAGCCAGCCCCCCTAAGTGTCCGGGAAATGGAAATCGTGCGTTTGATTTCGAAAGGATACATCTCCAAAGAAATTGCCGATCAATTGAACATCAGCACCCATACCGTATATACCCATCGCAAAAAAATCATGCGAAAACTAAAAGTCAATTCCGCTTCCGAATTGGTTCTGTACGCTGTAAATAATGGCATTTTAGAAAAAAAGATCAGCATAAACTGAACAATGCAATCTTTTTTAACCTTTCTGCGTTACTTCACATGTGTGTAGCCTGGAAAATATTTAGCAAAATACTTGCATAAATCACTGATTCAGGCTAATTTACATTTTAAATTGAAACTATCTTTGACAATTTTCAGTATAGTGTTACTATAAATACGCTATTCAAAACCATTCCAGCATGAAAAAAATGGCATTTTTGTCTGCCTGCCTAATGTGTTTTTTGTCTTTCACACAGGCCGCCAATCTATACATTCTGTACGACTCCGACTGCATGGATCGTTTGGAATACAACTACAAAAGCACAGAAGGGAGCAGCTCCTATATCATGTATCAAGTCAATGTCAGCCCGGAGCAAAAAATCATTTTGGAAGTTGGCATTGAAAGCACGAATCCACAAGATTTTTTACCAGCGCAGTTCATCAAATGCAACAACGCTATTTTTGATGAAAAACTCGTTAATGCCATCAATAGCAACATCGATCAAATATTTATGGTGGTTAAGCAAAGCGAAAACCGCTATCTGGTATCGCCCATTATATTTGCTGCCCGCTATTTGCGCTCAGAGGATGCGCTGCTTTATGATTCGCCCAAGTACCGCTTCCAGTTCGACCTGAAGCGGGGTGCTATTGGTGAAAACATCGCATTCTCCAACCCCAAAGCCGTGGTTTTCTTCGAGGGCAAACTCGAAAACGAATGTTCTGGCGCTTATATCTTTCACCAGTATGCGGAATTTTCCGGCAATCCACATACCGATATATTATTGGTCCCCGAAATAGGTATTGTAGAGGAACGCAGCGGTATCAACCTGGAAGACGCCCTCAACAATACGCTGATGCTGGAAAAAGTAAATGGACGCACACTCAGCAAGCACATGGCCAGGGTGTGCAGTGGGGTTGAGGACGAAGCGGAAAAAGTTATTCCCCAACCCAACAATTCTACGGTCGTTTCTGGCAACACCACCAGTTCCCCGACCAATTATGAAATGAACCAAAAAACTGTTGTCTCCCCGTCGAAAGAAACCTTGACGAACAAGGGCAACGAATTTCATACCGTAAAAGAAGGCGAAACCCTTTACCGGATTTCCAAAAACTACGGCATCAGCGTGGATCAATTGCGCGCTTGGAACAGTAAGGGCAATTCTAACCTAATCAGAAAAGGGGAAAAATTGAGGGTAGCTGCACCAAGTGGCACTACGCTTTCAGGCCAATCACCAACACCCAAGGAATTTAATATCATTGCGTCAGCACCTACACTGACCTCCAAAAGCATCAATGCTTCTAATTCCCAGGGCGTTTCCCATACCGTTCAATCCGGTGAAACAATTGCTTCTATTGCATTAAAATATGGCTACACAGAAGCAAAGCTTCGCGAAATCAACCAATTGGGTAAAAACGACTACGCCCGTATCGGCCAGGTACTCAAAGTGAGCGATTGCCCTGATGTGATTTATACCAGTAAAGAGCCGACTTCGCTCAATGCAAGCATACCCGTGGAAACGCCCAAAAATTACGAGGTAGTCAACCCTGGCAACGGGAATAAAACAACCGTGGTCACTTCCAATTTGTACGATGCCGACTTGGGGATTACCTATGAACTGCCTTACAACCCCAATGAATTGAATACGCCTAATTTTTACGATCTACCGCCACAACCCGGTCAGGATGACGAGTTTTATGTAGTCGGAGGCGGAAATGTTGCGTCTAATTCGGCGAACAACACCCCAGTAAACAGCAATCCAGTCAACTACGACGCGTATTACAAAGCTTACAATGAGTTCAACTCCAATAGCAATAGTGGCAACAATACCCTGTACAACAAAAGTGTAACGGTTGAGACGCCAAAGGCTTTCGACTATGTAACGCCGCCGCCGCCCAGCTATGGCTCTAATGTGGTGTTGCGCACAACAACTCCGCAACAAACGACTAGTTATGACAACAGCGCAGCCACGTTGAAAAAAGATCGCAGCATTTATATGGTAAAAGAGGGCGATACACTCTACAGTATAGCCCGAAAATACGGCTTGAGTGTGGAAAGGTTGAGGGAGTTGAACAACCTGAGTTTAAATGAAGTCATCATCCCCTACCAAAAATTGTATTTGAACTGATAGACAATATTTTGGTCAGTGTAAGAGTTATTTTAAAGAACTTTTATGTTCGTGGGATTATAATTTGTTAGTAGTGGGTCGTATCCTAATTTTCTGTGATACGGCCTTTTTTTTGCCCAAAAAGTTGCAGCGTAAATATATTTTTTGTTTATTTGCTCTCAAGTTGGAACAAAATCAATATTGCACCGTTTTTTCATCTACTCAACATCCCCTTGAGTAAAAAAAGCGATGAGTTACCCTTCATAATTTACTCCCCCTACTATTCTCAAATGGAATAGTAGCTCCTCTATAGTTTCCAGGTTCTAAAATTAACTTTCAGACCCATAGCGGCAATGGAATGAGTCGGTCTATTGCTTAATACCTTGATTGTTATATATCATTGTAATTAAGCCTCGTACTAGAGCCTCGTGCCATATACTTGACTGAATTTTTATACTAACAAATTATACATCCAAATGCGTAGAAGACTACTAAAAAAATTAGGCAGTTCTTTTGATTGGAGTCCTCGTCTCCCAAAGACTAGCTTTTTGCTGGCACTGCCATTGCTTTGCCTAACCAATTTCGCCCAGGCGCAATTCGAAGTTCTATTCAATGTCACTGAGCCGGTTTGCTATGGCCAACCCAATGGTAGCATTACAGCTATTACAGTTGGTGGGGTCGCTCCCTTTACTTACTTGTGGAGTACAGGAGCGATGGGGCCAACCATCACAGGCATCAGTGCAGGAACTTATACCGTTACGGTAACCGATAATACCGGATTTACGGTAATCAAAAATGTGGCGGTCACCCAACCCACACTGGTCACCGTTGACCTCATGGCTAATGTCTGCCAGATTCCTATTATCATCACAGCGACGGGCAACGGAGGGGTACCGCCTTATTCTTATCTGTGGAGCAATGGGGCAACGACTGCCGTCATTTCGGTCAATACTCCAGGAACCTATTGTGTCACCATGACCGATCAAACCCTTTGTGGTGCCGTTGGATGTATTACGGTACAACTCAACCCCCTCAATGTAAGCGTTATTACCAACGATCTGGATTGCGCAAACATCAACACAGGACAGGTACAGGCTGTAACGACTGGTGGCACACCGCCTTTTACCTATCAGTGGAGCAACGGAGCAACTACAGCATCCCAGGCTAATTTGCCTCCGGGCACTTACACGGTGACGGTCACCGACGCATCGGGATGTTTCGATACGGCAACAGGTGTGGTGCAATCGCCGCCACCTTTGAATGTGAATGCCGTTGGTACCAACCCGGCCTGTAATGGCGACAACAACGGCAACGTGTCAGCAACAGCTGCTGGCGGTACTCCGCCTTATACCTATATTTGGAGTAACGGCGCAGTCGGGCCTTTTGTGCCTGGTCTGGGACAAGGTTTATATACCGTAACTGTCACAGACGCCAACGGTTGTAACGCTACCGATTTTGTCCAGCTAACGCCATTATCTATGTTGATGGCCAGCGCAACGGCCACAGCCGAGTCTTGCCCAGATGAAGATGATGGCTCCGCTACGGTAGTGGCGACAAACGGCGTTCCACCTTATATTTACCTCTGGAGTAATGGGGGCAATACAGCCACTATCAATAACCTCAGCCCTGGTTTTTATTCGGTTACCGTTATTGATAATGTGGGTTGTTTTGCTTTTGCAAATGTCGTGGTGAGCGCTGCTCCTGCATTCAATATCAGTGTTTCTTCTACAAATGTGACCACCTGCGACGCCGCTAACGGCACGGCTACCGTCAACATTTTGCAGGGCACAGGGCCATTTATTTACTTGTGGAGCAATGGTGCGACTACTCAAACCATATCCGGGCTTACAGCCGGCACTTATAGCGTGACCGTTTTTGACGGCAATGGTTGCGTGGATTCTGGCGCAACGGTGGTGACCGAACCACCAGCTGTGTTTGTCAGCATTATTCCTTCTGTACCTGTATGTCCAGGCGAAGCAACTGGGACACTTACAGCGGTAGTTACGGGTGGTACTGCGCCTTTCACTTTCCTATGGAGCAATGGCGCCACCACTCAAAGCATTCAAAACTTACCTTCGGGTGCTTATAGCGTAACTGTCACCGATGCGTTCGGCTGTCAGGATACGGAAACAGCTATTGTTCCTCAAGCGCCAGGCGTAAGCGTTACCATCAACGGTACAGAAACGGTTTGCGGAGCGGAAAACGATGGCTCAGCTACAGCGGTAGTCAGCGGAGGTATTCCTCCTTTTGTTTACCAATGGAGCAATGGTTCAAATAGCCAAAGCATCAATGATTTGCCGGAAGGCAGCTACAGCGTCACTGTAACGGACGCCAACGGCTGTTCTGATGTGGATGAAATATTCATTGATATTATTGATGACTTTTTGCTGGATATTTCTATCCAAAACATCTTGTGCTTTGGAGAAAATACGGGCAGCATTACTGCCGAAGGATGGGGCGGTACGCCACCTTATATGTACAACTGGAGCAATGGTGTCACCGGTACGCCTACCATTAGCAATCTAACAGCCGGATTTTATGCAGTAACGGTAACGGATCAAAATGGCTGTCAACTGATTGAAAGTTTCATTTTAACTCAACCACCGCTATTGACCGCATCTGCAACGGCCACCAACCTGGTTTGTCCAGGCGAAACGACCGGTACAGCCACTGCAATGGGCAGCGCTGGTACCCCTCCCTATACTTACCTTTGGAATACGGGCGCAACTACATCAATCATCACGGGACTTGGCGCTGGCACTTACACGGTAACCGTCACAGATGCCAATAACTGCGAAGCCACAGCCCAGGTAACCATCAATCAGGCGCCTGGTGTGACTGTTGTCATTACGGGTACCGATATTGTGTGCGGCGCTGGCAATACCGGTTCTGCAACTGCAAACGTTTCTGGCGGCACTGCGCCCTTTAGTTATCTGTGGAGCAACGGTAGCCAAGCATCCTCTGTGAGCGGCTTGGGTGAAGGCACGGTTTCAGTAACGGTGACAGATGCCAATGGCTGTACTGCGACTGACGATTTTGTTATCGAAATTATTGATGATCTTTCCGTTTCTGGAATTGTCAAAAATATTCTTTGCAACGGCGACAACAATGGTGAAATAACCTTGATCGTGACTGGCGGCGATATGCCCTATACCTACAATTGGAACCTCGGACAACCACCTGTGCCCAATTTAACTGGTCTGGCACCAGGCGTTTACAACGTAACAGTTACAGACGCCAACGGCTGTACCGCCACTAATTCTTTTACAGTTACACAACCCGCTCCGCTCAATGCCACAGCTGGAAACACGGGAACCATTTGCCCGGGTGCCAGCAATGGTGTAGCCAATGTGATTGCCACAGGCGGTACCATGCCTTATACTTATCTATGGAACAACGGTGCAACTACTCAAACCATTTTTGGCTTGAGCGCCGGAACTTATACCGTAACCGTCACAGACGCCAATAACTGTACCGCAACTTCTTCAACGACCATACAAGAATCACCGGATGTAAACGTAACAGTTACCGGAACCAATACCGTTTGTGGTATGGGCAATACTGGTTCTGCAAGCGCCAACGCATCAGGCGGTGTACCTCCTTATACTTACACCTGGAGTAATGGTGCGACCACTTCTTCCATCAGTGGACTTGTGGAAGGTATCTATACCGTTACGGTAACAGATGCCAATGGATGTACCGCTACGGGTAGTATTGCCATCGATGTGATTGATGATCTTTCCGTCACACTCATTCCTCGGGATGTACTTTGCTTTGGTGATAATACGGGCAGCATTTTGGCCATTCCTTCTGGCGGCACAGCACCTTATAGCTACTTATGGAGCAACGGCGCAACTGGTAATGAAATTTTAGACCTCACAGTGGGTACTTATTCAGTGACGGTAACTGACCAAAATGGTTGTACGGCCATACAAAGTGTTACCATCAATCAGCCCAGCTTGCTGACTGCTGCTGCCTCAGGTACTAACATCACCTGCGCAGGCTTTGCCAACGGTACGGCCAGCGTAGTTGCCAACGGCGGGACGCCACCTTATAGCTACCTATGGAGCAACGGTGCGACTACTACGGCAATTTCTAACCTCGGTCCTGGCACTTATACGGTAACGGTCACTGATGAAAACCTTTGTACGGCAACCGCTTCTGTCACGATCACTCAGCCTCAAAACCTGATGGGCTCTGTGATGACCAACGACCCACTGTGCTTTGGCGATACAGATGGCACCGCCAGTGCCAGCGTATCTGGAGGAACACCGCCTTATAGCTATAGCTGGAGCAATGGCCAAACCGGAGCTAATGCCTCCAACCTGGGCGCAGGCTCTTACAATTTGACGGTAACCGATGCCAACGGCTGTATGATTATGCTGCCATTTACCATCAACCAGCCTACGGCTTTGAATGTCACTTTGGATATTACCGATATTTTCTGTGAAGACGCCAATACGGGAGCCATTACGGCCAACGCAACAGGTGGTACTCCGCCTTACTCCTACGAGTGGAGCAACGGAGGTAGCGGCATGACCATTATCAACCTCGCAGCAGGTACCTACACCGTTACGGTCACAGATGCCAATGAATGCGAAGCCATCATCAGCGGCACAGTGCAGCAATTCCCTGGATTGATGCTCACGCCTGTTGCTTCCGCACCAAATTGTTTTGGTGAAAACAGCGGAGCTGCGGCGGTTGTCGTAGCTGGTGGAACGCCGCCTTTGAGCTATTTGTGGAGCAACGGTGCCACCACGCCTGAGATATTAAACGTTCCGGCTGGTGCTTATAGCGTCACCGTCACCGATGCGATCGGTTGTACTGGAACAGAGACCGTGGTAATTGTTCAACCCAATGAATTGATCGCTACTATTTCTAGCGTCAATGTCATTGATGCCAGTTGTAATGGTTTTGCAGATGGCTCTGCAACGGTAAGCGTTTCAGGAGGTACACCTCCTTACTCCTACAACTGGAGCAATGGCCAAACTGGTGCAACGGCCAATAACCTCAGCGCAGGCACTTATACCGTAGTTGTTGCGGACGCCAATGGTTGTACTGAAATGCTCAGCGTGCAAATTGAAGAACCACCGCTACTTGTTGTCAACGTGATGACTTCTGTCAGTGGTACTTGTCAGGGCGAAACGGATGGCGCTGCATCAGCTGCAGCCAGCGGCGGAACGCCACCTTATACTTATGCCTGGAGCAACGGGGCAACGACCAGCAGTATTTCCAATTTGGCTGCGGGTACTTATTTTGTTACGGTAACGGATGCCAGTGGTTGTGTAGCAACATCTAGTGTATCCATCACTGCTTTCCCAAATCCTTCTTGCTCGATAACCGTTACGCAGGAAATCAGCATTGCCAATAACGACGGTGCCGTTGCTGTAAGTGGATTTGGCGGCACAGCACCTTACAGCTTCAACTGGAGTAATGGCCAAACAGGTTCTGCCATCAGCGGCTTGACTCCAGGTACTTATACGGCAACCGTTACGGATGCCAATGGCTGTACCAGTACTTGCTCAGTTACTTTATTCCCATTGGCTCAACTCGGCGATTACGTCTGGTTGGATGAAGACCGCGATGGCATACAAGATGCCAATGAGGATGGCGTAGAAGGTGTTATGGTGATCTTGCAAATACCAGGCGAAGCCGATCCGATCAATATTGACACGACCTTTACCGATGCCAACGGATATTACATCTTCAACGTGCCTCCGGGAGAATACAAAGTGACCTTTGTTTTACCTGATGGTTTACTATTCACTGATCCTGATGAAGGTGCCAATGACGGTGTGGACAGCGATGCCAATCCAGATATGGGCGGCATGAGCCATATCGTTGTGCTGGGGCCTGGCGAATCAGACCTGACCATCGATGCTGGTTTGGTGGATAAATGCCATAACGTGACCAACCCTGGTCAAATAGGACCTAACCAATTCTTGTGTGGCCCTGGCAACGATCCTGCCCCAATCGTGAATATCGTTTCGCCATCGGGCGGTTCGGGTGCCTTGGAATACCTCTGGATGATGAGCACTATCCCTGGGCCATTCAACGATCAGTACTGGATTCCTATTCCAGACTCGAATTCGCCGAACTATGATCCAGGTGTGTTGTACGAAACCACCTACTTTGCCCGCTGTGTGCGCCGAGAATGCTGTACTGTTTACCTGGAAAGCAATATCGTTACCATCGAAGTAGGCACGGTAGCTGTCGCCGACATCAACAGCCCGGATTTCTTGTGCATTGGTGAAACAACCACCCTATACGCAGGACCAACCGGCGCAGGCGCTGTCATCAATTGGCAGTTGAGCGGCCCTGTTACGCCTACTTCTGGAACAGGCCCTCAGATTCAGGTTCAGGCCACCAATTTTGGCATCGTACACATCACGCTGACCGTTACCGAAAATGGCTGTACTTCTACCGATCTGGAAAATGTATATGCCTCCAACAGTCCAATCAATTGTGGCAATTTAATGCCTATCATCGTCAATGTAGTGGACGAGGAAGCAGGAGAAATTGCTGTTAGCTGGGCGATGGACGAAACAGAAGGCGAATTGCAATACACATTGGAACGTTCTGCAGATGGCGTTCAATTCAAATACGTAGCCGATGTCAATCAGCCAAGCGCTCATTTGAACAGCACAAACGTGTACGAACACCTGGACGGTCAAGCCAAACGCGGCCACAACTATTACCGGGTAAGACTGACCAATGCCGAAGGGGAATACACCTACTCTGAAATCGGCCATGCCATACTTCAAGGCAACTCCGAGATAGCAATGATTTATCCAAACCCAATTGACAATCAGTTGGTGCTGGAGTTGTTTGAAACTTTCGGTCAAGAGGTAGAGGTAGAAATTCTATC
Source organism: uncultured Saprospirales bacterium (assembly GCA_937864265.1). Classification (GTDB taxonomy): domain Bacteria; phylum Bacteroidota; class Bacteroidia; order Chitinophagales; family Saprospiraceae; genus CALMIR01. The sequence goes on from CALMIR010000186.1 coordinate 9,752, forward strand.
CATCGATGGCCATCGTTTGCACCGCGAAGTGCTGGATGCTGAAACAACTCGCCGGGAAATGGACTTTTCCAACTTCCCATCGGGTGCTTATTTACTGAAAATACGTTACAGTGAATCTGGTGTTAAAGTGCTGAAAGTACTGAAACGATAAGCCAGATAAGATAAATCGTATCAAACCGCCTTCTGAGTAGCTCGGAAGGCGTTTTTTTTTTGTGGCAGCTAATTTAGCATCAGTGTATTTTTGTACGCTATTTTTTTCCTTTGTCTTGCAAGGTCAAATTTTTTCCCTTATCTTGCCCTCATCAATACGACCATTCCGGTCGCGCTTTCGCAAACTACCCAAATAAATTACACAAGAACAACACTTACCTTGCCCACGGCAAAGGATGGACGTTTTTTCTTTGTAACCAAAACCATTTGTAATATGTTACAGTTTTCATTGCTTAATTCCAAAAACGCAAAAAACATGCGAACAAAACAATTGTTTAATAAATTGATTATCAATTATTTACCCCCCCCCAATTTTCTTTCGACTCACCAAATTCCTTCACGCCCCGTTCATCGGCCTACTATTTGTGGCTATGCTGATTAGTTGGGAGGGGAAGGCGCAGTGCACTCGAACTTTATATGTAGGTGCTTCACAGGCTCAGGACTGTTATACGGTTAGGGTGCCGGTTTATCTCGGGCCAGGCTCTGGAGCAGTGACCCTTTGTGGCTTTCTCATAGAAGGTAATATTAGTGGAGGGGATGCCAGCATTATAGGTATTGACGTTCCTGACTCTGGAGATTTCGCCAACGTGACCTATGGCCCTCAGTATTTTAACCTCAATAATGGGAGTGGCCGCACCTCGTATTTACAAAGCACGGAGAATCCCCTTTTCTATCTAGTAGTGAGTTCGCCACCGGGGGCTACCTTTGATGTCAATTTCAACAATACACTTTATACGCCCAGCGTATGCAGTGGTGCGCCTTGCCAAAGCATGCCAATCGGTTATGAGGTCACACCTCAAAACGGCGTTGCCAGTCTTATAGGCTGCAACCCCACAAATACGACCTTGGACTATGACCTGGAGGTATTCGTTGACCTAGCAGATGTTTTTTACAGTGAAATGGAGGATGTGTATTCCATCCCGGTCAAAATGCGGGACAACAACTACGTACCGGGTACGGGATCA
>CALMIR010000187.1 GCA_937864265.1 uncultured Saprospirales bacterium
ACCGTTTAGTCCGCTAGGGTAAGGACAAATCGGAAAGTTTAATTTTTCTGCGTTAGTAGTGTGCAAAAAATTACTTTCTGATTTATCAAAGTCCTTACTCTAGCGGACACACTTAAAATGAACCGTTTAGTCCGCTAGGGTAAGGACAAATCGGAAAGTTTAATTTTTCTGCGTTACCCAAGCTCTTACTTAAAAGCATTCAATCCAGTGACATCGTGACCAGTGATCAACAAATGAATGTCGTGGGTACCCTCATAGGTCAGTACCGTTTCGAGATTCATCATGTGGCGCATGATGGGGTATTCATTCGTAATGCCCATACCACCGTGGATTTGCCTGGCTTCGCGGGCAATTTCCAGCGCCATAAAAACATTATTGCGCTTGGCCATAGAGATTTGTGCAGGTGTAGCTTTGCCTTTGTTGGCCAAAGTGCCCAAGCGCCAAGCCAATAACTGAGCCTTAGTGATTTCGGTGATCATTTCGGCCAATTTTTTCTGCGTGAGCTGAAACTGACCAATGGGCTTGCCGAATTGTTCGCGCTCCTGCGAGTAGCGCAGGGCAGAGTCATAGCAGTCCATCGCAGCGCCAATGGCACCCCAGGCGATACCATAACGGGCTTTGGACAAGCAGGATAGGGGCCCTTTAAGCCCTGTTACTTCTGGCAATACATTCTGCTTTGGTACCCGCACATCTTCAAACACCAGCTCGCCGGTTATGGAAGCCCGAAGCGACCATTTGCCGTGTATTTCAGGGGCGGAGAAGCCCTTCATGTCTTTTTCTACGATTAAACCCCGAATGACACCCGCTTCATCTTTGGCCCACACCACAGCAATATCCGCAACTGGAGAATTGGTGATCCACATTTTAGCGCCATTGAGGATATAGGCATCGCCGTCGTCTTTGATGTTGGTCACCATACCGCTGGGGTTGGAGCCATGGTCGGGTTCTGTCAGTCCAAAACAACCAATGAATTCGCCTGAGCCTAACTTGGGCAGGTATTTCATGCGCTGCTCTTCGGAGCCAAATCTATAAATCGGGTACATGACCAATGAGCCTTGAACAGAGGCCATGGAGCGAATACCGGAATCACCGCGCTCCAATTCCTGCATGATCACACCGTATGCGATTTCGTCCATGCCGCCGCCGCCATATTGCATGGGAATACTAGGGCCAAAAGCGCCAATATCAGCCAAACCCTTGAATAAGTGGGTTGGGCATTGGGCTTTATCGGCATAAGCTTCTATGATGGGGCTGACTTCTTGTTTCACCCATGCGCGCACGGCATCACGCGCCAATAAATGATCATCGGACAATAACTCGTCAACCAAGTAATAATCGTGTCCCTGAAAACGATCTTCTCGGCTGCTTTTTTCTATGACAGGCATTTCGTTGCTATGCATCTGTACTGGTTTTATTTATGGTTAAATTGATCGGCAAAGGTAAGCAATAGCGCAAAAATTGTTATCGTTTTTTCTAATTGAGGCACTCTGATTGCTGGTTTTTTGCGACTTTTGATTGCAACCCTTACGGAACTGCACAAGGAATACCTTCTGAATGATGAACGCAGACTGGACATTGCTGAGAATTCGTTACCATCAATTGCGCTGGGAGATACGCCATTTGGGCTTGTTTAGCGTATTGATACTGGGTTTGATCCTGTTGCTGCAATTTTTGTGTTTCGACTATTTTCAAAGACTTCCCGATGCCTACTTGGTTGTGGGTATCGCATGGGGAGCGCTGCTATCCATCCATTTTTCGCGCCAGGATCTGTCCTTTGTTTACTCCTATTTAGAAAAACCCGTCCAGGCTTTATGCTGGGAATACGGATGTTACGGGGCTATATTTTGTTGGCCGGCTTTACTGACACCCCATTGGTATGGTTTATTTTTGATCGCTCTAGGGGGAGTAGCAGTAGCTTGGATTCGGCCATATCAGATGGAAAGGACACCAATGCGTTATCTGGGGCGCGTGCTTAGCTCCCGGCATTTTGAGTGGATCAGTGGCATCCGGCGCTTTTATCCGTTGGTATTAGGGCTTTATTTATCGGCTTGGATATTTTATTGGGTCAGGGTATTGCCCCTTGTTTTATTGTGGTTGCTTACCGTTGTGTTGTGCTCTTTTTTTTCGCACAACGAGCCCTTGAATATTTTAAGAGAAGATGCACAAAGCAGTCGTCATTTGCTGTGGCGAAAGCTAGGGGCTTATGGCCAAATGCAGGCAGTGCTTTATCTTCCCATTTGTGGGATCCAGTATGTTATTTTTCCCGATTTGTGGCTATTTGCGGGGCTATTTGTACCTGTACAATTGAGCCTTTTGGCAGCATCCATATTTTATAAATACGCTACTTACCTGCCCAATCGGGCTTCTAAAAGTGATATTGTCCTGGCACTCGTGGGGTTGAGTGGCGTATTACCGTTTTTACTGCCGATACCCTTTTGTTTTGCCGTTATCTATTTCTTTCGCGCCCAAAAAAGGCTAAACTACTTTTTTAAATGATTGACATAAGCGACATCAGTTTTAATTACGGAGACAAGCCAGTTTTAAAAGGGGTTTCTATCGCCTTTGAAAGTGGTAAAATACACGGAATTGTCGGATTGAATGGTTCTGGAAAGACTACTTTTTTCAAATTGTTGGCTAAGATGTTGCGCCCACAAAGCGGGCAGATTTTATGGAATGCACAACCTATTACCCGGCTGAATACCGCCTTTTTAGAAACAGAAAATTATTTCTATCCCAAGTTGACTGGTCGGGAATATCTGGCAATTTTCAAACAAAGTAATCCCAGGTTTCAATTGGATGCATTTCAAGCTATTTTTGCGCTTCCTCTGGACAAGCTGATTGAGTATTATTCAGCAGGCATGAAAAAGAAACTAGCGCTGCTGGCCATCTTAAAACAGGATAAACCCATTTACATTTTTGACGAGCCTTTTAATGGTTTGGACATGGAATCGGCTAAAATACTGGAACTTACCCTGCGTGCCATGACCAATCCCAATCGGGTTATTTTGATTGCATCTCATATTTTGGCGCCTTTGCTCCATGTATGCGATGAGATCCATCTTTTGCAAGCCGGGCTTTTTCAAAGAAGCTATGCTGCCGAAAGTTTTCACCAAATTGAATCGGCTTTGTTCTCCGAATTGGAGGCCAGATGGAAGGACTTGGATCAATTGCTGTAAGCCCGCTTCGTATTTTTCGGGAAAGAGCTAATAAAGACAGGCTTAGCCCCCAGCAACAGGAATAATTTTTCGGATCAAAAACCATCCTGTAATGGCGCCAACACTCAGGCCTGCCAACAGACCTCCCGCTATGCCTAAACTGATCAGTACGGATAAAGGGCTGCCTTCCTGGGGCAAAGAAGCCACCAGATAAATCCATCCCAAACCAAGACCCCATCCCAGCGCATTGGCCAGTATCCAATAAGCCGCTTTGGGCGAATATTTCCTCAAGGGTATCCATTGGAATAGCCCAAAAAGTGCCCCCAGCAAGAGGCCGCTACCAATACTTAATACAGCAAATAACACGGGCTGATCCAGCTCAACGCCTGCATTGGCACTAGCTTCCACTTGGGAGGGTATAAAAAAGAGGGAAGGCAGCATGCCTAAAAACCAACCCAGAACAGCAATGGCGATGGTATAGCCTATCCATGTTCCAGATGGCATAGTCGGCCATATTTTTTTTAGCACCCGCCATTGGAAAAAGCCCAGCAAACTACCTTCTATTGCCCCGGCCATCATCATGGCAAACAGAACAATTAACTTGGTCATTATATGGACGGGTTCCCCAATAGCTGTATTGATGCCGTAGGCAATAGCTCCTGCCGTACCTATTCCTAGCAACTCTCCTGTTGCACAGTTGAATGTCCAATTTAACCATAACCTTTTCATACCGCCATTCATTTTCAATTCGAGCTTAAAAATGGCTATTATCGCATCGAATGGGTGTGACAGGAATCAGCGAGGAGGATGATGTTTATCAGGAAAATCGTCTTTTCCACCAGCATCGTCAAAGCATGAAAAATACTTGTTGTTTTTGGTAGTAGTTGTTATTTTTTTAGCGTGCAAGCCATACCACTGTCCGGGGGAGTAATCATTAGCCAAAAGTTTCGCCCACAGCGCTGCCATTAGTGCTGTTGACAGTTGCTGATGACCCTAAGTAATCGGTCTCCACATCAAAATGTGGTTGAGTAACTGCCCTCGTGAAGGCCATCTTTGTCCTGTCAATTAAATTTTTATTTTCAAAATTAGGACAAGATGAAACCAAAAAAAATGTTTGAATACGGCTTCTTGTGTTTCCTGGTTGTATCCGTTTTTTTTAATACAGCGACCTATGCTCAAGAAATTTACCAACCCGTCAAATTTGATGGTACTTATTCTATGGAGTTTTATCCAAGTAGCACCGATGGTTTTGATGATGAAGGAACTATAGAGCTGATTTTCAAAGCTGAACCTATTCCTAAAACACCAAACAAAGGCTTTTTGGGAATAATCGGTACCAATAAATCAGAAAGCGATGCAAATACGACAAACAAGGATGAAAGCGATGCAATCGGGACTTATGCCATTCTTTCACAGGCTGATGAATGGGGGACTCGATTTGTTATTTACCTGAATCGTTCTTTGAATAGAATAGGGTTGTATGATGGTAAACGCTTTGAATCTGTACCGTTTAATTTTAATGATGGTGCTTTTCATCATGTCGCTTTTACCACAAAGGATGGAAGTACATCGGTGAAAATTCGGAATAAAAAGACCGATGCTTTTGAAACAATCGGTACCCTGAATATCGGTTATGGCGATCAAGGCGACTTTCCTTTGAATGTGGGGTCCTTTAAAAGCAAGCTGCATTGGTTTAAAGGAGAAATCTACACCGTTCGGCTTTGGAAAAAAACGCTTGAAGCAGCCGATTTGAATCGCATGCGATTTTATGGATTAATCCCGGAAACAGACCCGCTTTATCCAGAATTATTGGCTTACTCAAATTTTTCGGAAAGCGAACAGGAGATGATGTTGGCGCATGAACCTATTTTCAAGACCAATTTATTGGGGTCGGAAGGTAATCGGGTAGTACAGTATTTATTTTCGGATGATTCTTTATTCGTCGGGATTAACGTTCAGTTTTTGGGTGAAACTTGTGGTACGGGGCTGCAACTGTTAGTACGGGAAAATAAAAAAGATTCCCAATTTTTAGGCCCAAAAATTCAATGGTCAGAGGATGATCCCAATCTTGCTGATTTTCAAAGTATTGTATTTAAGGAAAATGAATACCTGACAGGTATTGGTTTGACCAATAGTGGAGGTTGTTTGTGGTCATTGCGCTGGATAACCAATAGAGGCTCCAGTCATTTGATGTCGGGAAATGGCCGCCAAGGAGAAGGTGCGGATTTTATTTCCATACCAGAGGGCACCAAACTGGTAGGATTTGAATTTGAAATTGGGAAGAATCAGGGAGAATTTATTTCTGGAATCCGCATGCTCTATAAACCGATTTTTACACCTGATAGGATTGATTTTGGGATATGGAAAGCTCAATCACATAACGAACCTGTTCGAGATGATGCCATAGCGAGGATGCACCACCATACGGACACTCGTGATGGAGGTATGTATCTGCATGGTAATTACACTTCTTACCCTTTATACCACCTGTATATTGATCTGACTACAGATGAATTGGTTATTTCCGGTGAATTGCCACGCTTTTTTGCCAGTGGAGAGTCGGATGACGATACCGACTTGGGAAAGACGATTGGGCCTATCCGCTTTAGATCAATAGGAGGGCGAACCTATCGTTTAGATGGATTTGCGGAGTTAACCTTTATTGAGAGCAATGTTTTTCAAATCGTCGCTTCTCCCACCTTCACAATTCCTCCTGGCATTTATGATTACGTAGAACCCTATGAAGCAACCGGGCAAGATAAAAATGAATGGGGAGGAACATTTACCCTGGATCAGCGGCCGGTTTTGAGTGAGTTTAATTTCAAGGGTTACAACATTGCTAAAATGGATGCTATTAATTACCAATTAACAACCGGAGCATCAAATATGGTGTTTGAGTGGCCGTCCGAGGATAGCTATAATTACTATTATTCTACGGCTGGGAAAATTATTCCCTACGGTTTGTTTTATAAAAATGACAGGGAGTCAATGACCCGCGCCCGCACTATTGATGTCGCTTCTGAAAGAGAACACCAACAGGCATGGAGTAAAAACCTGGGCTTTAACGTCGGATTTCAGGGTATGTCATTTGGACTGAATACCAATCACCAGCAAGAGAATAAAACGATGACTTCTAGTAAGCAGATGTATTCTTTTGCCCAGGCTCACGAGGTCAAATATGCCTTGATAATGGATAAGTCGAGGATGAAATTGTCGGATGAATTCCGAGAAGCTGTTTACGCCTTGCGAGATCAATGGATTTGTAGAGGGGTTGCTGCAAAAGGTGATTTTAAGAAAAATGGTATGTTAGAGGGATTACCCTTTGATTCACCTAATTTTCAGCAATTCATCGAAGAATTCGGAACGCATTACCCCTACGCGGTGAGTTATGGCGGGTTGGCATATCAAAAAGTCAATTACACGGCTACCGAGCGCTTTAATGAAGATGGCAGCAGTAAAGAGGTTTCTGCTAATGCTGGCGCTAACCTAGAAGGAGCTACTGCTGGCTTCAGTATCGGACGCAGTGATAGCGATGCAGAATCTTTTAAAACTGCTATGTCAAATCAGTACAAAGATGTTTTTACACTTGGCGGCGATGTTTCATTTAGCGGCGACGGAAGCAGTTGGTCATTATCTGATCGCTCTGAAGTGCCTATTTTCCTCGACCTTCGGCCAATTTCAGAGCTCCTGAGCCCAATTTATTTTGACGACGTAATCATTTGGGATTCCCTGAGAAGCCAACTGGAAGTAGCATTGCAGAAATACCAGGATTCTGTGCCTTTGCCAGAGCAACTTTTTTGGGACGACATTCCAGATATGGTAACTTATGAAGTTCAGATCATTTCCGTCGGGAATTTGCAGGCGCCTGATGAATCCGACGACCAAGGAGAATGGTCTGGAACTATTTCTGTAACGCCAGCCAGCGGCTCAGAAATTTTAACCCTGTATTCAGGAAAGGGTGCGTTAACTTTCAATTACGAAGATTTTCCACCCTACAACACAGCAGATTTCGCCGTTCCACAAGGAGGCTCTATCGCTTTTCCTGTGTCAACAATTTCCTATAACGCAATTTCTACTCGGACAATTGGATCAATGGCGATACAACTCAACGCAGATCTAATTGAAGCCGATGACTTTTTACAAGGTGGCGATGATGAATGTAAAGCTTCTATCAATATTCTTTTACAGAACTTTAACACAGAGTGGCAGACAGGTTCTTTTACGGCAACTGAAGTTACTGATTTCACCGATAAAAATTCAGGAACCGTGAATTACCAATTCAGAAAAATTGTGCATCCAGTTGTTGCATCAGATGAATAATAACAACATCATGCTCAGCTATGACAAGCTACTCTTGTTAGGTGAAGGGGATTGTCATCAATAGATCTGGCTCCTATTTTTTTCAAATTTCAAAAATCTAACCTTATGAAAAAGCAGCGTATTATTTCTAAAAAACTGTTTTGTATCCTTCCAATGTTTTTATTATTGGCTCATATAAACAATGCAATTGGGCAAGACGACGGCTTTGATAAATTAGTAGAGAGCTTTAGCCTCTTTGGTACAGTTGATAAAAAGGACTATGATGAAGCCCTTAATAAGGCTCAGCGCACGCGGATGTCGAAATGGAAAGTGTTGAAGGATAAAGCCACAACAAGAAGTGATAATTATCTTAAAGATTACGGCAGATCTTTGAATGATTTTGATCCAAAGTTGTTTCGGATGAATCATGAGCTAATCGGTTTATTAGCCAAGTACACAAGAAATGTTTTAAGGATAGCTGATCCGGAAGTGGATGAGCCAATCAAGGACGAGCTCAGGTTGGTCAACGATAGAATCAAGGCCGGTCTTGAAAAAGATTTCTCTTACAGCTTTGAGCGGGCACTTGATCATGAAGAATTGGACATTTTGTTTAAATTGTTTCCCAATCCATATAGCGATAACCGTTGGAAGCGCTTAAAAACCATAGGTGAATTGACTGATGAGGAAAGAATGGTCTTAAGAGGTGCCTTATCTGGGATGGAAGATTTGAAACGAACTGTGGATAGAAGAGAAGCACCTCGTGAGGAAGGTAGGAACTGAGCATGTTCCTCATTTACCTTAGCTTCCTGGTTATCTGACTCCCGTACTTAAAGTAGGTTTAGGATAATCATACTTACTTTAATTACGGGAGGCATATTTCTTGCCGACCAAATCCGTTCCCTCAAAAACTGTCAAAGCACAGGCTTCTAGTGCTGTCGGCACTAAATAACAGGATATCAAATGGACTCTTTTGCCGCCATACTGCGTTCTTCGCCGCTCACATAGTCCCGCTATGCTCGCTCCTCACACCTTGTCTGGCAACAAAATAGCCTCATTTTATTACCTTAATACCAACAGCACTAGGCTTTTCAATTACTATTCACGGCGCTAAGGGTACCCCGGATATTTTCAAAAAGGCGAACCAGAAAGCGCTTTTCAGTCGTGATGATGGTAGCTTTGCCCCTCATTTCACGAGATTGCTCCAGGGTGATGCCATAGGCTGTTTCCAAACCTCTAGGAAAATCGACTTCAATATTGATGTTGTTTTCAAAAGGCAATTGCGTTTTGCTGCTGACATAAGCCACTACAGCACCGTATTCAGCGGCAGAATACCCTTCAAACTCAATAACGACCTTCTGTCCGGCGCGTACTTTCTCGGCTTTTCCGGCTTCCAGACTGATCGTTCCTTTGGTATCGATCTGTTCGATGGGGACGACCTGCCCGATGACTTTACCCGCTTCGATGTATTGTTGCTCGCTGATGGCCTCCATGTCGAAAGAGACAATACCATCAATAGGAGAGCTAATGAGGTAGCGACTTCTAAAATCCTGCATGTTTTGCTGCATTTTGCGAAAGCTTTCTCTTAAAGCGACCGATGCGGCCTCCCGGTTTTCCGAGTTCAATTCTTTAACGCCTGACATTTCTGCGTTGATCCGGTCAATGTCCAATTCGCGTGTTTTAATGCCGCTTTCAATGCTTTCGCGAATGCGCATGAGGTTGAGCAGGCTTTCTTCTGTTTTGTTGACCTTATCCTCTGCGATAAGCCTTTCTGTGTATAGTTGTTTCTCTCGGTCGAGCTTGTCTTGTGTGCTTTTGATTTGCTGAGCGGTGCCCCGCAAACGGCTCTTATCGCCTCTGATGAGCTCTTCTATTTTACTTTTTTCCCTGCGCAATTGCTTGTAATCGAGGTTGTCGTAAGGATTGTACTTTTGGTAGCGTTTTAGTTCGTCTTGTAGTTGATAGAAATTGAATAGATCGTTTTTTAGTTCGCCCAAAACGAGATTGCCCGCCACCTTGAATTGGAGCAGGGCGGAATCGCTCAACTCTGTTTGGGAGAGGAGCGCCGTTTCATAGCTCAGTATATCTTCCAGATTAGCACTATTGTCAAACATCAATAGCACCTCGTCTTTGCTGACTTGCGATTCATTGGCCACCCGCACCAACTTGATCCTGCCTGCCTGCGGCGTAACCAGCCGTTTGGGCGGATCGGTGGAAACCACGCTGATATTGGTTTTTACCGTATCGGGGTATTTAAAAAAATAACCCACCCAAGCCAATAGAACGATAACGACCAACGCAAAAAGCGATCCCCAGCGGGTCATCCAGCCCGGCGGTGTTCCGAGGATTTCTTGTACCTCTTCGCTACGCAGTGATATTTCTTCTTGTTCTTTCAAATTTAGAGCTTAGACATGTGCAACCTACAACAAATCGGGAACTTAATTTTTCTGCGTTACTTAGTCCAGTCTATCCGCCCAATTCCAATTGATTCCTGACCAACTGATAATAAGCGCCCCGGATATACGTCAATTCTTCGTGCGTACCCTGTTCGACAATTTCGCCGCCTTCTACCACCACAATATTATCTGCATTCATCACCGTACTCAAGCGGTGGGCGACCACGACCACGGTTTTGCCGTAAAAGAAATCTTCCAGGTTTTCCATGATGACCATTTCGTTGTAGGCATCCAGGGACGAGGTCGCTTCATCAAAGAAAATGTAATCCGGGTTTTTATATACTGCCCGGGCAATCAGCATGCGCTGGCGTTGCCCTTGGCTCAAACCCAGGCCTTCTTGTCCGATTTTCGTATTGTAACCCAAAGGCAGGGACTCCACAAAGCTCTGGATATTGGCTACCTTGACCGCCTTAAACAAACGCTTTTTATCAATGACTTCATCCCCCAAGGCTATATTCCGGGCGATGGTATCGTTGAATAGGTAGCCATCTTGCATCACAACCCCGCATTTACTGCGCCACAGGCGACTGTTTACATTGGATAAATTGATGTCACCGATCCGAATAACGCCTTCGGTGGGCTGGTAAAAATTGAGCAATAACTTGACCAATGTAGTTTTGCCACTGCCACTGGAGCCGACGATGGCCGTGGTTTTGCCGCGAGGTATTTTCAGGTGGACGTTTTTCAATATCATGGGAGAGTGGGGGCCATTGTACTGAAAAGAAACATTTTCCATCACCAATTGACCCGATTCGGGCAAAAGCGTGATTTTTTCACCCGGTTTTTCTTCATCTTCCTGAACGTGTATTTCGTTCATGCGCTCCAGGCTGATGCGTGCTTCCTGCATGTTGCGGATAAACTCTACCAACTGATTGAGCGGCGCGTTCAACTGGCCAATGATATACTGCACAGCTATGAGCATCCCCAACGACATCTGCCCATTGATGACGGCTTGAGCTACAATAAATAGAATGAGGAGGTTTTTACTTTCATTAAAAAAGGAAGCCCCGGTTCTTTGTATTTGACCCAAGCGCAGGGAATCCATTCCGGTGCGGAATAGCTTGGCTTGCATCCTTTCCCAGGCCCAGCGTTTCTGTTTTTCGGCATTGTGCAGCTTGATTTCCTGCATGCCGTTGATCAGTTCGATCAGGTTGCCCTGATTTTCTGCCGATTGGTCGAAACGCTTGTAATCGTATTGGCCTTTTAGGCGTTGGAAATATAGAATCCAGCCCAGGTAAAGCAGGGTGCCGATCAGGAATACCGCAAAAACCAGCTTGTGCCACCAAAACAGCACCAAAGCAAAGACGATAAAATTAAAAAACGTGAACACCGACACCATGGAAGTGGAAGTGAAAAAGCGCTGCACTTTTTCATGGTCGGCAATGCGTTGCATCAAATCGCCGGTAATTTTGGAGTCGAAATATTTGATGGGTAGCTTGGTAAGCTTGATCAGAAAATCAGAAACCAAACTGATGTTGACGCGAACTCCCACATGCAATAATATCCAACTTCGGAATTGCTCAATGGCCAGTTGGGTGACAAATAGCACAAATTGGGCACCTAAAACGATCTGCACAAAGTTCACATCGAGGTTTTCAATACCGACATCCACGAGTGATTTGATCAGAAAAGGGAAAATGAGTTGCAGGATACTGCCCAAAAACAAACCCACGATCAATTGAATGATCAGTGGCCGGTATTTTTTAAGGTAGGAAATGACGTAGCCAAAACCGGATTTGTTGATTTTCTCGCCTTCCCGGTCGTAAAATTCAGGGGTAGGTTCCAGCAGCAGCAATATGCCGACATCCTCACCATCTTCCGCGTCGCTGACCCACCTTTCCAAAAACTCTTCTTTCGTCAGCTTGAATTTGCCTTCAGCGGGGTCTGCTATCCAAACGTAATTTTTGTTGGCTTTGTAGATGACCACGAAGTGCTCTTGTCGCCAGTGGGCGATGCAGGGCAGTGGCATATCTCTGGAAAGGCGATCGTAGGTGGTTTTTACAGCGAGTGATTGGAGGCCAATATGCTCAGCGGCATCGCTAATGCCAAGCAAAGAAACGCCCTGCTTACCCAGATAAGTAAGCTCCCGCAGAAAATCGAGGGAATAATACCTGCCGTAATGCCTTGCGACCATTCGGAGGCAGGTTGCCCCGCAATCCATTGCGTCTAGCTGTTGATAGAAAGTGAAATTAAGTGGCATTTCTCATGAAAACAGTACGACAATGGCCTAAATAAACACGAAAGATAAAACGCAAAATCGAAATTTCAGCATTTTGATGAAAAAAAACGCTATTTTCGTCGCTTTACTAACGCAGAAAAATTAAATTCCCAATTTTGTCCTTATCCTAGCGGGCTAAACGGTTCATTTTAAGTGTGTCCGCTAGGGTAAGGACTTGGATAAATTGGGGAGTAATTTTTTGCACACTACTTAGTAGAAAAAAGGATGAATAATAGCTTTATTTCGGTTGTTTGCGTTATTGATCAGTCCAAAGAATTAGCGGTTTTACCCGATCTGTTAATTGGACTGTATCCGGTGCTAAGAAGTCACTTTTCTGATTACGAAATTATTCTGGTCAATAATTATTTCGGTGTCGCGGTTGATCCTTACATAGAGCCTTTGGATGCCGAACTCAAGCACAATATTTACCTGATTAACTTGTCCAAAACCAACAATTGGAATAACGCCATTCTGGCTGGCTTGGATCGGGCGAACGGGGATTACACCGTTATTTTTGAATTTCAGTTTTTGAATCAGCCCGAAAAGATTGTACAGCTTTTTGAGAAAACCAGGGAGTATTTTGACATTGTATATTTACGTGCGCCTTCTCGCAAAACCAATACGGTTTTTCGCCCGCTATTTGGCTTGTTTTACTATATTTTAAAACGCTATTCTTCTTTGCAGGTCGATGAAATGGCGCACAATACCCGGATCATTTCGCGTCGGGCATTGAACTCGCTGTTGCGCATGCGGGAAAACTTGCGGTATATGAAGGCCATTTATTCCATCGTTGGCTACAAAACGACGTTTTTGGAAACAGAAGTCCCCCTCGATACGGATGAAGGCGTTTCTTTTACGGAGCGATTTCGAACTTCTCTGGTAGCCATTACTTCTTTTACCACTTTCCTGCGCACCTTATTGCTTTGGATATTCCTGTTTTCTTTTATTTTTTTGGTAGGCGTAATTGTCAATGCATTGAAAGTGAAATTTACAGGCATAGACTTGTTTGGTAATGTTGGCGAGGCACTCAGTGGCTGGACCTTTTTGGTCATACTCATCTCTGTCTTTTTCGCCATCACCTGTCTGAATCTCTACATTATGTCCATCTATTTGTCCAATATTTACAGCGAAATCAAGCAACGACCTCAGTACATCATTGAATCCATTAAGCGGTTTTGAATGGGGGCAACCCGACCTCCGACATTGAGTGTGGACTGAGGGTGTGTGCTTTTTTAGATGATTTACAGCCCACCCGGATGGCTTCAGGTCGGGCGAGCGGAAGTGCTTACACCTCGATTTCTCCCTGCCCGACTGGGTGCAGCCCGGGCGGGAAAAGCCTAGCTTTTCGCCAAGCCGTCAGTTGCTCAAGAGCCCTGCCTATCGCCCTACTTGTATCCACGATAAAACAAAGGCCAAAACCTCATCTGCATTGGTCTCATTGTGCAATTCGTGGTAGGCTTCTGGCCAGACTTTGTAACTGGAATTGCCTTTGGTCTGTTCAAAGAACTGGGAACTAGCAGTTGCACTGGTAATTTGGTCACCTGAGCCGTGCATGATCAGCAAGGGTAGGGGATAGGCTTGGTTTTGAGCCAATAGCTGCTCGCCCAATTCCAGCATGGCGAGTCCGGTTTCTACAGAGATCATGCCGTGCACAAGCGGGTCTTTGTCATATACCAGGCCCACTTCTGGATTGCGGGAGAGGTGGCGTGAATCCAGCTCGGCAGGTAGGGTAAGAGAAGCATAAACTGGGCGTAATATTCTGGCAACCAATAATTTAATAGCGGGAGCAGGAAAGGCCAGTTTGATCCAGGGCGAAGAGGCAATGATGCCAGCATAAGGGTGTTTGGTTTCCAATCCATGCGCTAACACCAAAGCGCCACCCATACTTTGTCCGTATAAAAAATGGGGAAGGCTGGGATATTTCTCTTCCAATGTAGCACTTAATAAAGTCAATTCCTGATTTAACAAAGCTCGATAGGGAGAATGCCCTCTTTTCCCCGAGGAATGCCCGTGCCCCCTCAGGTCTGGCCCTAAAACGCTGTACCCCTGCTGGTTAAAATAGGCTGCTACATGATCAAAACGGTTGATGTGGTCGCTAAAACCATGAACAATGGCGATCACGCCCTTAGGATGCTCAACGGCCCATTCTTTGAAGTAGATGGCAACGCCGTCTGCTGTATTTTGGTGAAAAGTATGTTCCACGATGGTGCTAAGTAAAAGTTAAGTATATGGTGCTAAAACGCTGATGCAGCAACAATCAATTGGCTCTTTCGCCTGCTTCGTATTCAATAGGTCGGGCTTTAGGGTATTTTTCAATCAAAAACTGCGCGATAAAAGCTTCCGTTTCGGCCAGCGACTCGAAATCACCAATCAGATAGGAAAATTGACCATTGGCCAATTTTTCCACTAAAATATTACCGTGCTGAAAATAAATGGCGTGATCCTCCGGTAAGGCTTCCGGGCTGGCCAAAATTTCTACTTTAAAACCATCAAAGTCTTTTGGAAGCTTACTAGTGGCTGCAATGGGTTCTGTTTCTATGGTGACTAACGGAATAACTTTCGGGGCATCTTCCGATGTTTTAAACAATTCCGGTTGCCAGGGATTGATGTTAGTGCCATTCAAGGGGCGGTCAAATTCCTCTCTGTCGGGCACGGTATCTCGATCCCAGGCCGCTTGTAATGGCCAAAAAGCATCAGCGCCTTGAAGCTTATCATTAAATAAGAGCATCCATAAGCCGCAAAAAATGATCAGGGTCGTTTTTCTCATCAGTTATGTTTTTTAGCTGTTGAAACATAGCTTTGTAACTTAATTAACGCTAAAGTAACGTAAAGCTTTAGGAAAATCAAGTCAGTCATGGCATTAAAAATAATTTTTATGGGTACCCCGGAATTTGCGGTTCCTTCTTTGAATATCTTGCAGGACAACGGATACGAGATCGCTGCTGTTGTGACGGCAACAGATAAATGGGGGGGACGCGGTAAAAAACAATTGATCCGCTCGGCCGTAGCCAACAGGGCCATCGAGCTGGGCTTGCCGCTGTTGCAGCCCGAAAGCTTGAAATCGCCTGCTTTTCTGGAAAGCTTGAAGTCGTATCGGGCGGATATTCAAATCGTGGTTGCATTCAGGATGCTGCCGGAAGCCGTTTGGGCGATGCCACCCTTGGGCACTTTCAATTTGCATGGCTCTTTGTTGCCTCAATACCGAGGGGCTGCACCCATCAATTGGGCGGTCATACAGGGCGAAAAAGAAACTGGGCTGACTACTTTTCGCATTCAGCATGAAATCGATACAGGCGACTTGATGTTTCAGGCTAAACTGCCTATCAGTGAAAATGAAACGGCGGGCGAATTACACGACCGGATGATGGTATTGGGTGCCGAATTGGTGTTGAAAACAGTCCGCGCAATTGAGTCGGGAGATTATCACCTGCAAAAACAGGATGACGCTTTAGCCTCTAAAGCACCCAAATTATTTCACGAAACCTGCGCCATTGATTTTGCTCAAAGCACGGAAAAAGTGCATGATTTTATTCGCGGCCTCAGTCCTTATCCGACAGCTTGGACGACACTAAATGGGCTAGAGCTTAAAATATTCCGCAGCACAAAGCAACACGCCCAGCATAACTTTGTACCGGGAACCATCCTGATTGACAATAAAAGTTACCTTAAAATTGCGACCCTGGATGGATTTGTAGAAGCCACAGAACTACAACTACAGGGGAAAAAGAAAATGGGGGTCAAAGACTTTTTAAACGGGTATCAGGTATCATAAACCAAAGTACAACGATTTCGATTCAAAGAATGCTTGCTTTGCCCTATCTTTGCCATCATTTTGAAGAAAAGACATGACAGACACGACACTTGTGCCATTAATTAGCCTGGAGCGTTGGGCTGAGCAATTTGAAGCCAACGCCAAAGCTTACCAATCGGCCTCGCCTTATCCCTACGCCCAATTTGAAGACTTCCTCGAAGGTTGGGCTGCTAAGAAGGCGATGGAGGCCTTTCCAAAAGTCAAAGACGAAGGCTGGATTCATTACCTGCACGTCAATGAGAAAAAGCATGGCTTGAATAAAATGGATATGATCCCGCCCTTTTTGCAGGAAGTGATCCGCGCTTTGAATAGCGATGCTTTTGTAAAAATACTGAGCCAATTGACAGGCATTGATGGCCTAAAAGCTGATCCCTCACTGGAAGGAGGTGGCTTGCACCAAAGCCAACGTGGTGGTTTTTTGAACATTCACGCCGATTTTACCGTGCATCCGCACAAACGCAACTGGCGCAGAAGGGTCAATTTGCTCATTTACCTGAATGAGGATTGGAAAGAGGAGTACCGGGGAGAATTGCAATTGTGGTCGCGCGATATGAAGCGCTGTGAACAAAAGATAAGCCCGGTGTACAATCGCTGTGTTATTTTCAATACGGATGAAGACTCCTACCACGGCCTGCCTGATCCCATCCAATGCCCGGAGGAGATGACCCGCAAGTCTATTGCCCTCTATTACTTTACGGAGGAGACCGAGGCACCGCGCAAACGCGCCACCAATTACAAAGCCCGCCCTGGCGATGGCTTGAAAAGTATTGCCATCTACCTCGATAAAAAGGCGGTAGAAGTATATAACACCTTGAAAGGTCGTTTGGGGCTCAACGATGATTTTGTCAGCTCGTTGCTCAATCGCTTCAATAGGAAAAAGTAAGCTATGATACCATCCGGCAATAAACGCCCATACCTCTTTTTGTTTGCCGCTTTAGGGGCAGTTTTTTTTCTGCCTTTCTTGGGTGGCGTTCATCTCTTCGATTGGGATGAAGTCAATTTTGCAGAGATCAGCCGGGAAATGCTTTTGCTCAAAGATTATACCCGGGTGCACGTCAATTTTGAGCCTTTTTACCAAAAACCGCCTTTCTTTTTTTGGTTGCAGGTATTGGCTATGAAGTTAGTAGGTATTGGGGACTATGCAGCTCGTTTGCCGAATGCGATTTGTGGTATCATTACCCTGCCTTTGTTGTACGATATGGGACGCAAGCTGCGCGGACACCGCTTTGGTCTTTTGTGGGCGGTCGCTTACTTTGGTTCTGTGCTGCCTTTCTTGTATTTCAAATCGGGTATCATTGACCCCTGGTTCAATCTGTTTATTTTCTTAGGGCTTTATTTTTTCATCCTTTTTTACTGGAAAAAAGAGCAATTCTCTGGTATAACCCTGAGTAAATCCCGCTGGTATTACTTGCTGCTCGGCGGCTTTTTCATTGGAATGGGTATATTGACCAAAGGTCAGGTGGCTTATTTGATCGCCGTATTGACGATGGGAGTGTACTGGATCTATCAGCGCTTCCGGTTATATGTTTCTATTCCGCAATTTTTGTTGTTTACACTGGCTGCTTCCGTAGTCACCCTGGCCTGGTACGGTATCGAAACACTCCACCACGGCTTTACTTTTGTAGAAGAATTCAATAAATACCAGTATCGTCTATTCAGTACCCCCGATGCCGGACACAAGGGCTTTCCGGGATACCATTTTGTTGTATTGCTGGTCGGCTGTTTTCCTGCTTCCATTTTTGCCATTCGTACTTTTTTTAAAACGCCGGACGAGGATGCCGCATTCAAAGCCGATTTTAACCGATGGATGAAAATCCTTTTCTGGGTGGTCTTGATTTTGTTTACGGTTGTCCAGTCGAAAATCGTTCATTATTCGTCTATGTGTTATTTCCCGCTGACCTATCTGGCGGCACTTGCGCTGGATCGGTGGTTGGAAGGCGGGATTGTCATGAATAAATGGATGAAAGCCGGGCTACTCGGTGTTGGCGGATTGTACGTATTGGCAACGGCTTTGATGCCAGTGCTTGGGAGCAATGCTGCGGCTTTAAAGCCTTACTTTAAAGACCCATTTGCGCAGGGCAATCTCGAAGCTCCAGTGCAGTGGAGTGGGGCAGAGGTGATCCCGGCTGTGTTTTTGTTTATCTTGCTTTGGCTGTTTTTTCGCTGGGCAAATAAGGGAGAAAAACTGCGGTCTATTTTCTTGCTGTTTGGCGGGACGGCCGTTTTTTGCATGCTGGCGCTGGTCTTTTTCATCGGACGGGTAGAAGCCTATTCCCAGCGGGCGGCAGTCGAGTTTTCGATGTCTAAGATGGAGGAAGATTGCTATTTGAGTACTTATGGCTACAAGTCCTACATCCCGCTGTTTTATGCCCAACCTCAAGATGGTCAGAAATGTTGTTTTAAAGACAGCGAATGTACCGACCGATTAATACAAGGGACAATCGACAAGCCCGCTTACATCATCACCAAGGTGCAGAAAGCGGCAGAACTACAGTCAAAAGGCGCTTTGAGAGAAGTTGGCAGAAAAAACGGCTTTGTATTTTTTGAAAGAATACCTGAAAATTAGTACATTGCACAGTATCTTGAACAAAACCAAAAACTAAATGCCTCTTTGGCAAAAAAACGACGAACGAATTTCCGACGAAGATCTGATTGCGCTGTACAAAAAACGGCTTGATGCATCCATTGTGGGCATTTTGTTTCGCCGCCATTACCACAAAGTTTATGGTCTTTGCCTCAATTACCTGAAAAATGCCCATGATGGGGAAGATGCTGTCATGGAAATTTTCGAATCCCTACCCGGGCACCTTGTCCATCATT
This sequence comes from uncultured Saprospirales bacterium, assembly GCA_937864265.1. Lineage (GTDB taxonomy): Bacteria > Bacteroidota > Bacteroidia > Chitinophagales > Saprospiraceae > CALMIR01. The sequence continues at coordinate 18,757 of CALMIR010000187.1, forward strand.
CCATTCAAAAGTTTGAACCCTGGCTCTTTTTTGTCACCAGAAACCACTGTTTAAAACGCTTTAAAAAGCAAGTCAAAAACAGATGGGAAGACATTCAGGAAATTAATGAAGATTTTTTTGTGGAAATTGAAGCAGAAAAGGATCATATCTATGAGCAGCGCTATGAAGCGCTCGGTGAAGCTATTGATGAACTCAAAGAAGACCAAAAAAAATGCATCATTTTGTTCTTCTTGCAGCAGAAAACATACAATGACATCGTAGAGATCACTGGCTTTTCTTACAACGATGTAAAAAGCTATATCCAAAACGGAAAACGCAATTTAAAAAATTACCTGCTTAACCTAAATGAAAATGACGAATTCTAAACACAGCAAGAAATCACTGACGAAAGCCGAAATGTTGGACAGACACCAACGCGGAGCTTGGTATTTAGCCGAAGAAACTTATGACGAATTTAGCCGAAAGGCGATGAAAGGGCTGAAATACCACGATAGCCAGGAAGCTCTACCGGAAACTTTCCGTCGCCTAGAACAAAAAATGGGAATCGCCTCCAAACCGGTTGCCCGAACGATTCATCTGAAACCCGTATTAGCCGTAGCCGCTTCCGTGGCTTTATTGGTGTTGGCGGGCTTGTTTTTATGGCAGAATAACGCTTCGAGTGACCAGCTTTTTGCCAATCATTTTGATTATTTGCCCTCTGCCATTCAAAATAACGAAGGCGATACGGATGTCAGAGATGCCGTGACGGGTTCCAAAGGCACACTCAAAGACCAGGTTTTATCGGCTTACGGAAACGGGCAGTACGAGCAGGCTTTGACTTTGATGGAGCAGTATAGACAGGTATTTCCGGAAGACAAAGAGATGGCTTTTTATCAGGCTATTTTATATTTAGGGCAAGGCGAAGAAAATCAAGCAGTTGTGTTATTGGAAAGCATGACAGACGATCTGCCGCGCAAGGAATACCAGCGCGCTCATGAGCATTACCTGGCGATGGCTTACCTGAAAGTAGGCACATTGGATAAAGCCAAGCCCTTGTTCCTTCAACTCAAATCGGGTAACGACCGCTACGCCAGAATGGCAGCAGAGATATTAAAGCAATGGCCAACAAAATAGTTAAGCCAACAATAAAAACGAATGAGGCATTGCTTTGATTTTTGCCATCCAACACCAGTGGGGTTCGTTCACCACTGTAAATGAATCCACTCCAATAATAAGGGTCGGTAAAAAGCTCGTCGTTTTCATCGAGGTAAAACAATTTAGCCTGCCGCATGGCTTCGCACTTGTCGAAACCTGACTGGAGATATTCATAATATTTTTTGACCAAAATGGGGGTGGTGCCATCTTTTACCTGCCAAAGGGACATAACCAGGTTGGAGCATCCGGCATAAGCCAAGGCTTGCGCTAAACTGGCGTTGCCCTCACCTTTTTTGATCTTTCCAATACCTGTATTGCAAGCGCTCAGAAAAATAAGGTCTGTTTCCAGTTTTAGGCCATACATCTCGTAGGCGTGTAAGTAACCATCCTGTTGGTTATCAGCCTGTAAGATCAGGTGCGAAGTGCTTGGAACCAGGTCATTGATAAAGGTGTGGGTGGCTACATGAAAAGCGCTAAATTGGGTGCAGTGCTTCCTAAAATTGCTTTCTGTGGCTTGTTCATTGTACAAAAACCGGCCTTTGAATTGTTTTTTCAAACTATCCAATTCCATTTTTGCCCCCGGTAAAACAGAAAAAGAAGTTCCTTGTATGAGGTTGAAGTCAGGTGCAAAGGCGACCATTTTTTGGCTGGCCTTGCGCGCTCGCTCATGCCAGGCATGCAGCGTATTGTTGACGGAAAATAGATACCGGATGGAGTAATCTCTAATCAAATAAGGTTTTGTCTTTTCGCTTGGATCGGGTAAACGACTGAGCAATAACTCAAAGGGGATGTAGGACATCAGATCGTCGTTGACAATAGCCAGTTTTTCGCTTTTGACAAAAGGCTGCACAGGCTGGAAAAGTTGTTGATAAGCCTGAAAGCTTTGCCAATTGAAACTAGGGGTTCTTCCTACGGTGGCATTTCGAAGCTCGATGATGAGACCGCCCAAATCGGCTACTTCCCAGTGTAGGAGTTGGGGCGAGGCATTGGCATGGATGATAAAAGCAAAAACCTGGTCGCCATTGACAAAGTACTCCACCAGCGTTTCATCAGGGCCCAATAATTTTTTGACGACTTTGTCATAAGAGACATCAGGCAATCCCAGCTTGAGTTGGTAATAGCGCTTGTAGTTTGTTTTAATCTCGTTTTCCAATTGCTCCCGCTCCTTCCTTTTGGCGTGATAGGCTTGCTCCCAGCTTCTGATCAGCGATGCCGGTTCGCCTGCTTTGTTGCGCAATAAATTGGAGTAGAACTCAATTTCTTCTTTCAAGCGCATTTCGCGGCTTATGATATCCGGCGGAACACCCGCAAACTCTCTGGTATATAGATCATTGAGGTTTTCTAGTGTAGAAAGGAATTTCGTTTTTTCCGAATATTGGAAAGCCTGATTAAAATAGCTGGTGTCAGCGGTTCTTTGGTAGAGTTCATATAAGGTTTGAATAGCGCCTGCGTACAAATCATAAGACTTGGCGGCCAGCATTTCTTTCGTTTCTTCGTAATAGGAGGATTGCCGGGAATTCAGGTGCAAAGAATCGCCTTGCTGATAAAAGGGCAAAGCAGCCTGAAGTAAGTTAATATCCAGCTGTGCCAATGCCATTTCCCGGATGGCCAAACCGTATAGTGCATACAGTTTTTGCCCCGTTTCCTGAATGTCAATTTGTTTCCAGGAAGGGCAATCTGTAATCGTTGTTGGGTGATAGTCCCGGGCAAGCTGCTGAAAGCCTTTTTGTAAGCTTTGGATGGCTGCCGACCATTTTTTTTGACCTAACTGAGCTTCCGCTAAAATCAGGAAGGTACTAGCCTGTATTTCCGGGTTGCGGCTTTGAGCCTGAAGCATTTGCTCTGCCAACTGAACGGCTTCGGGAAAGCGGTTTTGATGGATAAGCCACTGACACTGGTAATTAAAGGCAATTTGCCGTTGCGAAGGACGAACGCTATGATCCGATGCCACCAGTGCTAAAACGCTATCCAGGTAAAGGCGGGCTTCTGACCAGTCATTGGCTTCGGAGTAAGCGCGAACCAAATTGTTGAGGGTAGAAGCGATGTCATTGCCATTTGCTTCCGATAAGTGCCGTCGAATATCCAGTGCTGCTTGCAAATGTTCTAAGGCCAGTTCGCTTTCTCCGATATCGATATAATAGGTGCCTAGATTATTATGGGCTTTGGCTTTCTCCGATGGGGTATCAATAATAGGAATGGCCTGCATTTGCAAATCAATGGCTTTTCCCACATCTCCTTTCATGCAATAGGCGTAAGCCAAATTGACGAGAGCTGCGGCTTCGCCTTCATGGTATCTCAATTGCCGCGAAATGGACAAAGAGGTATCGGCATATTGGATGGCCTCCGCCCACCGCCTTCGGCGCATAAAGGCGGCTCCCATGCTAAAGTAGGAACTTGCGGCCTCTTCACTAAAAAAACCTTTGGTGGACAAGGCTGCCGCATGGCTGCGTTGATAATAGCGCATTTGATCGTCATAGCGCCCCAGCATAGATGAAAAAACACCGAGATTTTGCAGGATCATGGGAAAAAAATCCAGCTCAGTGGTATCCAGATGTTGTGCAGCAATAGACAGACTGGTTTCGGCTTCCTGCAAAGCTTCCTGCAAATGCCCCAGCCCATAAGCGCTTTCACTCAACCAAAGGTAGAGGTAAGACTGCCTTTCGAAATTGTTTTCCTGTTGGAAAAAAGGGAGCGCTTTGTGGTAATAGTTGCGGGCATGGCTGTAAGCTTCCTCGTTCACGCATACATCACCCATTTCAACCAATTCGGGTGGAGTCAGTTGAGCAAGTGTTGGGAATTGCGCCAATAACAAGAAAAATACAACGCGAAACTTCATTGAGGCAAATATATCAAAGACCATTGCAAAATAGCTCAATACCTATAAGAATGTGTAGTTTTTCAATAAATTTTGTGTTTGACTATCAAAAAGGTGAACTAATTGCCGAAAAATTGCGTTCTTTGCATTAGTAATAGGTTTTAGTTAAAAATAGTTTGGCGTTGCACACACAACTTCACCGTTGATTGTGTGCAATTTTTTTTTCAATTATGAAGCTTACCCATCGCCAATTTCAGGACATTCAAACGCTGGCCAGCCGTGTTCTGGAAGGAGATCATTTTGACACGGATATCGAAACCTTTTCCCGCTTTTCTGAACAATTCCGGCATTGGATTTATGACTTTACAGACGATTACAGGGTGGTAGAAAGGCTGGAGAAAATTCCTTTCATCGAAGTTCAAAAAGAGCAATCGTCGTTTTGGGATGCCGTACCAGGTATCAGTCCATTTCGGATGTACAACAAATACCGCGATCGGGAAGGCATAAAGGCCAAAGTAAAAGAAGCAGCTTCGCTGTTCAACGCCATTTATTTTTTGCTTCAGGATGAGTTGGACGAATTCGTGTAAATAGATACGCTTAAAGAAAACGCATTCCCCATGAATGTTCCATTGCGCGATCCCTTCCTTTTTCAAACCAACAGGCTGCTTGTTCGGCTGCTTAAAGCGTCAGATTTGCCCGATTTCCATGATATGCAGGGCAATGAAGCAGTGATGTGCTATGTGGGTGGAAAAGCCAATACCTGGGAAGAAGATGAAAAAGAACTCCAGCGCCTGATCCAATTGTACGATCAAGTTGGAAATACTTTTTGGGTATGGGCCATTGATACGATAGAGGATGCCGCATTCATCGGTACTTGCGCCATTATTGTGAATCAGGATGGAGCATACGAAATCGGTTTCCGCTTCAGAGAACAATACTGGGGAAAAGGATACGGCTTGGAAACGGCTCAGGGGTTGCTGGCGTTTGCTTTCTCCAAATTGGAACTGGATCACTTAGTCGCCTATGTGGATGAGCGAAATAGAGGCTCCGTCAAGATACTCGATCGCTGCCTGCCCTACATCCGCACTTTTTACAATGAACAAGAAGGCTGCACAGATCGAGCCTATCGTTTGGAAAGGGAGCAATGGGAGCAGCGTTTTCAAGCAGAGGCCGATAAGTAGATGGCTCAAAGCTTATAAAGGCTTCTGGAAGGCAAATAATGAGGTATTGTACAGGCAAGGGGAAGCTTGCCCCGCGCCCATTTTTCTCAACACCACATCAATCGTTTGTAGAAACGAATTCCCCGATTTCCTCCTGAATGCCCCGGGTTTTATCTCTGGCATACCATTTTTGGACTTCCGTTTTGACCGCGTCAAAGAAAGCCTTTTGCTCGGCGTGATCGGACATTTCCCGCATCTTAGCCTTGGCTTCCAGTACCATTTGTTGTGGGGCAGAGGGTCGAGGCCCCCAAGTGCGCAAAACCTCCAGCGTTTCTGCGTCCAATACCAACAATTTAGGGATGGAGCGGGCGCCATCTGTCAAAAAAGCGTCCATAATATCCAAGTGTTCATCCCGCAGAATTAGGCGCAGATCGATATATGGAGAGTTATCGGCTATCTTGGCCAAAACAGGGATAACCTGGGCCGCATCGCCACACCAGCCTTCCGTCAATACCAGCCATATTTCTTTGCGGGTAAATTGCGCCAGCTTGCTAGTAAGAGCCTCACTGAGTTTGGTGGTTTTATCCAATCGAGCCATACGAACCTGATTGAGTTCTGTGTATTGGATCATTGTCGGGCTTTGGTCAGTACCCGTTGTTTTGTTTTGTGAAAGCAATTGATGGATCAATGCCAAATAAGCATCATAAGTAAGGGCATCATCCATTACCCGACGATCAATATGTGTCATTATTGAAATATTTATATACAATCATATTATCATTTTTCTAAACGACCTAATGTAGAATTAGGTTGAATTCGGGGTGGTAGAATTTGCTGCAATTGTCGCAGCGAAGATTGATTTTCGTCTAAATAAATGGCGTTCAAGACATCTACTTTTTCGCGATCGGTTATATGAAAAGATATGGCTGCTTCTAATTTCTTTTGATCTTGAGGGCGGTACAAAAAACGGATCAAATGGAATTGTTCATCTCCTAAAATATCATAGATGAATCCCAGTGTATTGTCGTGTTCCAGTTCTTGTTTTTCCATCACCTTCACAGCAATACCGAGCGGATTGATCAAGGATTCTATAATGCCCTGGCCGCCGCTGGGCGCTATTTCTTCTATTTTTTCAGAACTGCTAATTTGCAGCAAAACAACACCGCTGGTATTTTCCCGTATCCAATCCTGGAATACCTGAATGAAACGCGCTGCGGGCATAATCCCGTAGTTATCCAAAAAGCCAGCGTCCATCACCTCTATTTCTGGTTCCGAAGGCAGGTGGATATTGGGTAAAATGTAGGGATAGGTAGCATTCATGCGCAGCGCCGTTAGAAAACGCAGACTGTCGGCCTGATGCGCGTCAAACAACTGCCGAAAATCAACAGCGTCCACCTCAAAGTTATGCCGGATGCTTTCACCAACAGGCGGCATCATCATAAAGCGTACATTTTGAGGAGAAATGATCAGCCGACGGGCATCATTGACTATAGATGGCGTAATGTACATCATCGGTATATCGGCTCGCGCTTCAGCATCGCGGTAGTCGCTCAAGCTTTTATCCAATACCCGATTCGTATTCTCATTCAATTGCTGTTCAAATACATACCCTCGGTCTTTGTTGTAGGTATAGCCCCCTTCTTCCACCTTCGACCAGGGCAGAAATAAGTCATTGGATACAATAGAAAAAACGATGGAGTTGAGTAAGTCTTTACAAATCTGGTCAATATGTTTTTTCTCATAGATGCTTTCTACTTCTCCTTGCTGCTGTAGATGGTACAATTCACGAAGATATGCCATCCCGATGAGTCCACCGGAAGCACCCGTGATCAAAACGGTTTGATCCAATAAGCGACCTTGGCTTAAGCTATCGGCTGTTTGCACAACTTGCATTGCCCAGGTAGCGGCTTTTAGCCCACCACCGCTCACGCACAGGATCACCATCTTCGGTTTGCTTTCTCCTTCAACAGTGCATTTTTTTTTCCAATTTTCCAGTATGGCCCTGGTTTTCATTTTGTCTTGATTGGCGGCTTCTAATTGGCAGGTATTGGTCAATTTTTCATAAGTATAAGGTGCTGGCTCATTTTCATAGTCCATGCCAAAGGCCTTATTTTTTGGATTTAGCCAATCTATGCGAGTGAGGAAATTTACCCCGAGTAGCGTTAAAATGATCAGCGTGACCCGCCATTCGTGAAACCAATAGGTAACGGCACCGGTGATGGCTGCCAATACGCTGCCTAAAATAAACATACTAGCACCTGCTGGTATTCTAAAAGCTTGAAAATCAATCAACAAACCCAATGACATGAGCAAAAGCATGCTCAGCAGCTGTAAAATCAGCGCGTTGAGGTGATTTTGCTTGAAGATGTTTTTGAGGGTACGCGATTCGTAATGGGCAACGCTGCGAACTATCTTGGGGCGGAAAGCTTCGTTGAGGTAGGTACGTACTTTCCAGCGATTTTCATCTTGTTTGATGTATTCCAGATCGACATCCCGCCTGCCAGGCATAAAGCTTTTAGCCAGATCGGGGGCCTGGCGTCCTTTTCTTTCATAATACGAAATATCGCGATTGGTAAACTGAAAATACAGGGAATAACAAGCTACCAAAGAAAACATGCCCAATAAAAACCCCAGACAATACAGTAAAATTCCTCCTGACTGCAAACCCTCGCCGAAGTATTGGAAGTGGATAACGAGGATCAAGTAAACCACCAGAAAGAGGAATGGAATTAAAAAGTTATTGATGATAAATTTGGTAAAAGGCCGGGATAAGGATGCCAAAAAAGGAAAATACTGAGCACTGAGCAGGTAAGTTGTCAAGTTCCAACTCATAAAAAATCCACCGAAGGCAAATCCCACGAAATAGTAACTCCAAAAATTGACGTGTCCCAGGTACTCTGGATCGAGAAAAAGGTATAAAATGCCCAATTTTTTCCCGGCTAAACCGCTACAAAACAACAGGAAACACAACCACAAACCCATTAGTAAATGATGGTTTCTGAGGTGCAGAATCAACAGTTGCACGGGAAAAGAATAGTAAATATTTCGCCATTGATTTTTTAACGCCATTTTATTCCATTGTCTTCATCCATTTGAGTTGCGATATGCTTAGATTGCTGGTTTTCCTACTTTGTAAAACTACAAAAAAATAAGTCTTCATATAGGCAATTCGTACGCTTTTATCGGGCAAAGCGCCTCGCAGGTGTAATCTACCTGCCCATTTCGCGTTATAGGGAGTGTTGTATAGGCACAAATGTTGTCGATTGCCTGAATAAATCTTTATAAAATATGAACTCCGCAAAATCAATCTTGTTTTTTTTCATTGCATTTTCATGCCTTTTGATTGCCTGTAAACAACAGGAACTGGAGCAGGTAGAAGCTGTGGATAGCTATGGATACATCGAGAAATACGCCCGTAAGAAAACCGACTACGCCAAGCAAGGTGCTTTTGAAAAATATAACAAAAACGGCGTCAAAGTAGAAGAAGCCAATTTTGTAAACGATACCTTGCACGGCTTTCGTATTTTATATACTGAAACGGGTGATACCCAAACCGTTGAAACCTACAATATGGGGCTTTTCGAGGGACCATTCCGGGCCTATTATGAAAATAGTAAGCTGGAAATTGATGGCCAGTTCGTCGCCAATGAGACGCATGGAGAATGGAAACGCTACTATGCTACCGGCGAATTGATGGAAATTGTCACCTTTGCAGAAAATGCGGAAAACGGGCCTTTCACCGAATTCTACACCAATGGCCAAAAAAAGGCAGAAGGTTATTACCGGAATGGGGAAGAAGAAGGCTTGTTGAAAAAGTACAATACTGAAGGCAAGCTGGTTTGGACGATGGATTGCAAGGAGGGCATATGCACTACCGTCTGGAAAGACGAAAGCCTGGCAGAGCAGGAACTAGAAGAATAAAACTTGTTGATACATGAAGATAAAACTACTCGCTCTCGCGCTATTTCTGGTTGTTACTTGGAAAGCCCATGGCCAACTAGGAGGACTAAATACCTTTGAATTTTTAAATACATCGGCTTCTGCCCGCATCAGTGCTTTAGGTGGCAATTTGATTACGGTGCGTGATGACGATGTCAATTTAGCACTGACCAATCCGGCTGCCCTCAATGCGGCAATGCATCAACAGTTGGCCTTTAGCCATGGCTTTCATGTGGCGGGAATAGCTCAAGGCTTTGCCGCTTATGGCCATCATTGGTCAAAACCAGCACTGACTACCTACGCAGGCGTGCAATACGTCAGTTACGGTGAATTTGAGGCGATGGATGAATTGGGGACAGCGGAGGGAACATTCAAAGCAGCCGAGTATGCCGTTAATGTTGGCGCAGGAAAGCAACTGGCAGAACGATTGGCCATTGGAGCTAATGCGCGATTTATTACATCGCAATTAGAATCATACCGTTCTTCTGGCCTAGCACTTGACGTAGCCGGGATGTACTTCGATACGGCATCGCGCTTTACCCTGACGTTTGTCATTAAGAACATAGGCACCCAACTCAGTACGTACCGGGAAGGCAACCAAGAGCCGCTGCCTTATGAAATGCAAATTGGCATTTCTAAGCAATTGAAATACCTGCCATTCCGATTTTCCATCATTTATCACCACCTCGACCGTTGGAATATTTTGTACGATGATCCCAATGCAGAGCCTTCCACCTTGTTTTTTGGCGACACGCCAACGGAAAGAAGTGCTTCCAGTATTTGGATGGACAATTTTTTTCGACATTTTATTTTCAATGGCGAATTCCTCATGGGGGCGGCTGAAAACTTCCGGCTGCGTTTGGGCTATAACCATTTTATGCGCAAAGAATTGATCGTAGATGGCTTTGGCGGCCTGGCTGGATTTTCCGTTGGATTAGGCATCAAGGTCAATCGTTTTCGAATAGACTATGGCTTGCGTTCTTTCCATACAGGTGGCGCCCTGAACCATTTTAGCCTTTCAACCAATTTGAGTGAATTTAAAAGAACATCAACCAACTTTGATTGATGTTTTGCAGTCATTGAGGGGGTTTTTTTCAATCAGTTGTTGTAAAGGTGGATTTCCAAAACAACAAGACGGATAAAAAAATTGCTAGAATACTTAAAAAACCGTAATTTTGCGGCCTTATGAAGAAAAGGATTATTTTAGGCGCTTTGAGCCTTTGTTTTTTATTGAGTGCTTGTAAGAGCGAGTTCGAACAATTGCGGGCAAGTGGTGATGTACAAAACATATACAAATCAGCGCTTAGATTCTACGACGAAGGGGAATATCAAAAAGCGCAAACGCTATTTGAACTGATTATCAGTAGTTTCAGAGGGCAACGGGAGGCAGAAGAAATTTATTTCAAGTACGCCTACACGTATTACAACCTGGAGCAGTATTTGTTGGCATCCTATTATTTTAAAAATTTTGCCAATACCTACGCAACGAGCGATTTTCGGGAGGAGGCCGATTTCATGGCAGCTTATTCTCACTACAAGTTGTCGCCTACTTTCCGACTGGATCAGACTTATTCTGAACAGGCCATTGAGGAATTTCAATTATTCGTCAATACTTATCCCAACAGCGAGCGTGCAAATGAGTGCAACAACTTGATTGATGGGATGCGTAAAAAACTGGAAATCAAAGCTTACGAAAGCGCTAAGCTGTATTTTGATTTGCGGGACTACCAAGCATCTATACAGAGTTTCGACAACGTGTTGAAAGATTTTCCGGATACGGAAAATGCAGAACAGATCCGATACATGATTGCCAAGTCGGCTTATTTGCTGGCTAAGAACAGTTTTGTTGAAAAACAAAAAGAACGCTTTGAAGTAGCCAGAGATCGCTCTGCCGAATTCATGAAGCGTTATCCCAATAGCAGCTTTTCTAAGGAAGTCGCTAATATTCATGAAGAATCAGAAAAATCTTTAAAAGAGTTAAATAATGACCGATATCAAAACCAAGGTTCAAGGACTTGATCCAAACGTTAAGGCGCGAGATTTACAACACATGGCTAGCGACACGGCAAACATTTATGAAGCCCTGGCCATTATCGCCAAGCGTTCCAAGCAATTAGCTGTGGACATCAAGCAGGAATTGCATCAGAAACTGGAAGAGTTCGCCGTATCGTCAGAAACCATCGAAGAGATCAGCGAGAACAAAGAACAGATTGAAATTTCCAAGTTTTACGAAAGACTACCCAACCCTGTGCTGATCGCCATTGATGAATACATGGGAGGGGATGTTTATCACCGCTACAACGATAAGAAAAAACGCTTCTAAAAGCGCAAAGCTCACATGAGTCATCGACAAGGGGTGCAATGCCAATCGTTTCTTGAATAGCGACAAGTATTGCACCCCTTCTCGTTTTTAGCCTTCATCGCATGGATATGGAACGTATGAGACTACGGGGTAAAAAAATCATCCTGGCCATCAGCGGCAGTATTGCTGCTTACAAAGCTGCTTTTTTGACCAGACTTTTAATCAAAAATGGGGCAGAGGTTCAGGTATTGATGACCAGCGCTGCGACGGATTTTATAGCACCGCTTACGCTTTCTACACTTTCCAAGCGCCCCGTTTTTTGTGAAGTCAGTTCAGAAACAGGTTGGAATAATCATGTGGAATTAGGGCTTTGGGCAGATGCTTTTGTGGTAGCGCCGGCTACTGCGACAACCTTAGCAAAAATGGCTCAGGGCATCTGTGATAACATGGTGGTAGCCGCCTATCTTTCAGCGCGTTGCCCCGTTTTTTTTGCGCCAGCAATGGACATCGATATGTGGGTACATCCAGCTACACAGACCAATGTTCAAAACCTGCTGTCCTATGGCAATCACCTCATTCCGGTAGGACATGGCGAGCTTGCCAGCGGCCTGGTCGGGGATGGCCGTATGGCAGAACCGGAAGACATCGTAACGCAACTCATCCGATTTTTCGATAAGGATACCCCATTAGCTGGGAAAAAAATCTTGATCACAGCCGGGCCTACTTACGAGCCGATTGATCCGGTACGTTTTATTGGCAACCGATCTAGTGGTAAAATGGGCTTGGCTATTGCAGAAGAAGCTGCCCGAAGAGGTGCTATTGTTGACCTCATCCTGGGACCTTCGCGGCTCGATAGCCAACAGTTGGGGTTAAATATTACGCGGATTCAAACGGCACAAGAGATGTATGAAGCAGCTACGGCGCTTTTCCCGCAATCGGATATAGCGATATTATCAGCCGCCGTTTCTGATTACCGTCCAGCCGAAGTAGCTCAGGAAAAAATCAAAAAGCAATCGGATAACCTGCAACTGAATTTGGTGAAAAACCCGGATATTGCTGCAAGCTTAGGCGCTATAAAACAAGCGCATCAATACATCGTAGGCTTTGCCCTGGAAACCAACAATGAAGAAGAAAACGCAAGGACTAAGCTCGAAAAAAAGAATTTTGACTTTATTGTGCTGAATTCCCTCCAGGATACGGGGGCCGGGTTCAACCACGACACCAATAAGATCAAGATTCTCAGAAAAGACAATAAGATTCGTACTTTTGAGTTAAAGTCTAAAACTGCTGTAGCAGCAGATATTTTGAACGAACTGGAAAGCTTGTTTTCCAGCATCCAATAAAAAGCTTCTCCAACCATGAGAAAATATGTATTCATTGTATTAGGCACCTTGGCCTTACATGCGTTGCAGGCTCAAGAGTTGAATGTCAACGTCAAAATCAATACGTTGAAGCTTCAGACGGCTGACCCTCGAATTTTCCAAACCTTGGAGGGAGCCATTATGGAGTTCATGAACAACCAGAAATGGACGGACGATGAGTTTGAGCCAGAAGAACGGATCAATGCGAACTTGGTATTGACCATTCAAGAGGAAATTTCGGTGACGAGTTTTAAGGCAGAGCTTGCAGTACAGGCCTCCAGGCCCGTGTATGGCGCTGAATACGAAACCCCACTGTTCAACCACATTGATAAGAATGTGACTTTTACCTACGAGCAGTATCAGCCCTTGCAATTCAGTAAAAACCGCTACAATGATAACCTTTCCTCCATATTGGCTTTTTACGCCCATATGATACTGGGTTACGATTACGATTCTTTTTCGCCCTTTGGAGGCGATAGCTATTTTCAGGCAGCACAGGATATTGTCAATAATGTACCTGAAGGAGAGGCTGAAGTCTATCCCGGCTGGCGCCCACTCAACAGTAACAACCGCAACCGCTATTGGCTAGCTGAAAACATGCTTTCACCAAGGGTTCGTCCTTTTCGTCAAGCTTGGTACGATTACCACCGCCAGGGCCTAGACGTTGCATCCAGTAATTTTACAACGGGTAGAGCCGTCATCGCAGCCTGTATGGATCAATTGCAATTGGTGGATAAGGATTACCCCAATTCCATGATCATACAGGTGTTTACGGATACCAAATCGCAGGAAATTGTGGATATCTTTACCAATGGTACGATTCAGGAACAGAATAAAGTCATCCAAATCATGAGCCGGCTAGACGCAGTGAATGCCGCCAAATATCGGGGTATGAAATAAGGGGTAAGCGCGGCTTCAAATCGCGAAAATTGTCAGAGATAACCATCCAATCAATGATAGACCTGGCGACGGCTTGATTGTTGCCTACTTTTTAAATGAAACTGGCCAAACTTCAGGGACAAGCGGAAATCTTCTACAGCATTCAAGGCGAAGGTAAAAACCTGGGGCAACCCAGTATTTTTGTGCGCAGTTCTTTGTGCAACCTGCATTGCATCTGGTGCGATACCGATTATACCTGGAATTGGAAAAATACCCGATTTAAACACGTTCGCGATGCCGACCCAACCTATTCCAAATACAGTATGGATGAATGGGTGCTGGAACAAACGCCTGCTGAGGTAGCCAATCACATCAGAGGGCTTTCGTGTAAAAACATCGTCATCACAGGGGGAGAGCCACTTTTGCAACAAGCCGATTTTACCGAGTTGATGTTGTTGTTAGGAAAGGCCTACTTTTTTGAAGTGGAAACAAATGGCACCATACAACCCGAGGCGGCTTTTGACCGTCTTATTCACCAGTACAACGTATCTCCTAAGCTGGCCAACTCCAATAATCCGCAAAAATTGAGGGAAAAGCCCAACGTTTATCGCTGGTTCGCAAATTGCCCAAAAGCAGTTTTTAAATTTGTCATCACGGCTCCCGACGACCTGGAAGAAGTACTCCAATTAAAAGAAAAATACGCCCTTCCTGCTGAAAAAATTTATTTGATGCCTGAAGGTTTTTCGCCTGAATTGCTTCGGGAAAAACAGGCATGGCTGATCGAAATTTGCAAAAAATACGGCTTTCATTTTACCCCGCGTTTGCATGTGTTGATTTATGGGGATAGGAAGGGGGTTTGAGGGGTTTCAAGTTTCTGGTTTCTGGTTTCAAGTCTTAGCCTAGCTTGAAACCAGAAACACCGCCTAATATTAGCCTAGCTTGAAACCAGAGACTACTTCTCCCACAGACAATCACAAATATTTCACCAAAATAAGCTTAGCCATGAAACCATTTGCTCTTTTTTTATTCGGATTACTATTCTTATCCACCCTACACGCCCAGGTGATGGGCAACTATGCCCAACAACAAAACGTTTACCAAAACATCAATTTTTCAGCTCAGTACAGAGCGGTGCCCAAAGCCGCTACCTTTATCGGTGAGAATGTAATAGAATTCAACATCAACGCCCTTTCCAATCAAAAAGCTTCCACCTATACGGCCATTTTTACGGTATATCAATTGGGAAAAACGGCCGATGAGACCAACAAACTGCTCAACGAACGATTGGATGCGGTCATCAATGAATTGAAAACGCAAGGTTTTAAAACGGAAGACATTTTCGTGGACATGGTCAACTTCCTCCCCAAATACGAGTATGACCGCACGAAAAAGATTTTTTCTAAAAAAACATTGACAGAGATTCCAAAAGGTTTTGAATTGCAAAAAAACCTGCACATCCGATACCGCGATCCGGCTTTGCTGGAAAAAATAGTCACCGCTGCCGCCCGTCAGGAGATTTACGATATTGTCAAGGTGGATTATTTTGTAGAAAACCCGCAGACCGTTTATCAGGAGTTGCGCGCCATCGCATTGGATTATCTGAACAACATCAAACAGGAGTACCAGAAAATGGGTATTTCACTTGATTCCGCTTATGTGATTACCGCTGAAAATGCCTGGGTGGCCTATCCCATCAATCGCTACGAAAACTACCAGGCTTTCAGTACGCAAAGTCTGGATCCGCAGGATAAAAGCTCGGC
Organism: uncultured Saprospirales bacterium; assembly: GCA_937864265.1. Taxonomy (GTDB): domain Bacteria; phylum Bacteroidota; class Bacteroidia; order Chitinophagales; family Saprospiraceae; genus CALMIR01. The sequence continues at coordinate 34,107 of CALMIR010000187.1, forward strand.
CATTATTGAAACCTTTGACAAACCAACACTCCGGTTCTACAACGCCGTACCCGCCAACGATTACGATATCGTCATCAATCCGGAGATATTAGAGCCTACCGTTCAATTCTCCTACAATTTAGCGGTACGCTTTACATTGCCAGAAAGAAAACCCCGGGAAGTGAAGGAGACTAAAAAGGAGTTTATTATGCTTACGCCAGATGGAGAAGTGAAAACCCTAAAGCTGGAATAAATCGCTAATAAGGCTGCCTCATTTAAGTTCATTCCCTTTAGAGGCAGCCTTTTTAACAGCCCGTGAATAGGCTTGTTGCTTGTCAGCGATTTAAAATCAGTCATCCGGATGGGTTCTGACACGATACCCAATAACGGATTGATTAACAGCCATCGACCTCGTCCAGGACGACTTTTTCAATGTGCATCAATTCCCGAACGGCGGCCTGCGCGGCTACTAAGCGGGCAATAGGTACCCGGTAGGGGGAACAACTGACATAGTCCAAACCACTGCGGTGGAAAAATTCTACAGATGCAGGATCACCACCGTGCTCGCCACAAATACCCACATGTAGATTGGGCTTCGTAGCTTTGCCTTTTTTCACGGCCATTTTAACTAATTCACCGACGCCAAATTGATCAATAGACACAAAAGGGTCTTCTTTTAAAATGCCTTTTTGCAGATAGATCGGTAAAAACTTACCCACGTCATCGCGGGAGAAGCCAAAAGTCATTTGTGTCAGGTCGTTGGTGCCGAAGGAGAAAAAGTCTGCACAAACGGCCATTCTATCGGCCACTACAGCCGCGCGTGGCACCTCGATCATCGTACCCAGTTTGTAATCAATGCGTTGACCACGCTGTGTGAAAACCTCCTGTGCTGTTTTCCGAATCCATTCAGCTTGCATTTTCAGTTCGTTTCCCACACTAGTCAATGGAACCATGATTTCCGGCTTCACATCAACACCTTTTGCTTTTTGGTTGAGCGCCGCTTCCAAAATGGCGCGTACCTGCATGGCTGAAACTTCAGGGAAAGTATTGGCTAGACGGCAACCACGGTGCCCCAACATCGGGTTGGTTTCTTTTAAATCAGCCACTTTTTCTTTCACCGTTTCGATACTAACCCCCAGGTCTTCTGCCATCACTTGAAGACTTTCTGCTGTATTCGGAAGGAATTCGTGCAAAGGCGGATCCAACAGACGGATAGTAACGGGATAGCCATTCATCGATTCAAACAAGCCTTCAAAATCTTCCCGCTGATAGGGCAGCAGTTTTTCCAGTGCTTTTTTTCTGCCTGCTTCGTCTTCCGCCAAAATCATTTCGCGGACGGCGATGATGCGGTCTTCTTGGAAAAACATGTGCTCCGTACGGCACAATCCAATGCCTGTAGCCCCAAAAAGGCGGGCCATACGAGCTTCTTCCGGGGTATCTGCATTGGTGCGTACCTCCAGACGGGCGTATTGATCTGCCAAATCCATGAGCTGTCCAAAATAGCCGCTTAAGCTGACTTCCTGAGTAGGAATTTGCCCTTCAAAAACCTGTCCGGTGGTGCCGTTGAGGGAAATCCAATCGCCTTCTTTATAAACCTTATCTCCAACAGTCATTTGGCGAGTTTGGTAATCGATGTGGATGCTACCTGCTCCTGAGATGCAGCATTTGCCCATTCCTCGAGCCACCACGGCTGCGTGTGAAGTCATGCCGCCACGACTGGTAAGAATGCCTTTGGCATTGTCCATACCCTGAATGTCTTCAGGTGAAGTTTCCATTCTAACTAGGATGACCGATTTGCCTTGTTTAGCCCATTGTACCGTTTCATCGGCAAAGAAAACGATTTGCCCGGTAGCAGCGCCGGGGGAAGCAGGTAAACCTCGTGTAATTTCCACTGCACTGCCCAATGCTTCTAGTTCAAAAACCGGGTGGAGCAATTCGTCCAGCTTTTGAGGCTGAATGCGCAGCAGCGTTTCTTTTGCATCAATGATGCCACTTTCCATCATTTCCATGGCAATGCGAACCATGGCCTGTCCAGTGCGCTTTCCATTGCGTGTTTGCAATATCCAGAGCTTGCCTTCTTCGATGGTAAATTCCATATCTTGCATATCCGCGTAGTGATCTTCCAATTGCGTTTGGTAATGATCCAACTCGTGATAAAGCTCCGGCATGGTTTCCTCCAATGAAGGATATTTATTCCTTCTTTCTTCTTCCGAAATATTAGCCAGTTTGGCCCATCTACGCGAACCTTCTAATGTAATTTGTTGTGGAGTTCGGATACCCGCTACCACATCCTCACCTTGTGCATTGATCAGGTATTCGCCGATAAAAATATCCTCGCCCGTAGCCGGATCGCGTGTGAAAGCAACCCCAGTAGCTGAGTTGTCGCCCATGTTGCCAAACACCATTGCTTGCACGTTAACGGCTGTACCCCAGTCGTCGGGGATATCATTGAGCAGGCGGTAGTGAATGGCTCTGTCATTCATCCAACTGTTGAAAACGGCCAATATAGCACCCCATAACTGTTCTTGTGGGTCTTGTGGAAATGCCATCCCGGTTTTTTCCAAAATGACCGCTCCGAACCGACGGCTCAATTCCATCAGATCCGAAGCGCTTAAATCGGTATCGTTTTTTACCCGCTTTTCCGCTTTAAAAGTATCTATGATTCTTTCAAAAGGGTCTTCGTCTTCTTTGTTCTCCGGCTTCATATCCATTACCACGTTGCCGTACATTTGGATGAAACGGCGATAAGAATCCCAGGCAGCTCTTTCGTTGCCTGTTTTTTGGGCGAAGCCTTCAACCACCACATCGTTCATACCCAGGTTCAAAACAGTATCCATCATGCCAGGCATAGATGCCCTGGCACCAGAACGCACAGAAAGCAAAAGGGGGTTGCTTGGGTCACCAAATTTTTTCCCGGTCACTTTTTCAACAAAAAAGATACCGTTTTTCACCTCTTCTTTGATCATTTGAATGAGGCGCTCTTTGCCATAAGTGTAAAAACCAGTACAGGCCTCCGTTGTAATGGTGAAACCAGGCGGAACAGGGAGACCTATCCGGCACATTTCCGCCAGATTGGCACCTTTTCCACCCAGCAATACTTTCATGCTGGCATCACCTTGGGCAGATCTATCTCCAAAGGTGTAAACATATTGGGTAGGCTTCATGTAAATTAGTTTTTTTATGAACATTAACTCATTGTCATTGATTTTACCAGGAGTTCTTGCCCGGCTATGATGGCTTTGCAAAAGCCGCCACATGTTGGGCAAGGCTGGTACATTTGGGGCATGTCGTATTCCTCTCCACAGCCGCCACAAATGGCTTTTCCTCGGATGCGGTGGATGATTCTTTTTGATTTTTCCAGCACGGTACCTCCAACGGCAGCTTCCCAGGCAAATAATAAAGCTTCCATTTCGATACCAGACAAGTCGCCAATTTCTAATTCCAAAATTTCTACTTCCTGAGCCTGGTGTTGGCGAACTTGCTCTTCTGCGATTCCGACGATGTTGTGCATGATGGATAATTCGTGCATGGCCTTGTTATTGAATAAACAAACAGTATGGTCAAAGCTATCCAAAAAAAGGATTGCTATCAGATGATAGTAGTCATTGCCAGAACTGATTTATGTTAGTTTTTTTGTAAGAAGGAGCGCTTAATTTTAAGCATTCAAGACCAGTAATTTTTGCCTATGGAAGCCCTAACTCACAGAACCCAATTGCTGGATCGCTTATGGCAGTATCAGCAGGCTGAAGGATTCATCAGCCAGGAAGCGGTCAAAGCTTGTGCTCAAGACCTCCATTTATCCGAAATCGAAATAGAGGGCGTGATTTCATTTTACCACTTTTTTCATAGAAAGCCTGCTGGAAAATTCATCATTTATCTCAACAAAAGCATCATCTCGGAAACAAAAGGTTATGCCAGAATCAAGGAGGCTTTTGAAAAAGAAACCGGGGCGACGCTGGGAGGTGTAGATCCAAGTGGTCTATTTGGGCTATACGAGACGGCCTGTATTGGATTGAGCGACCAAGAGCCGGCAGCGCTCATCAATTTTTATCCTTTTGTGCGGTTGAATACTTTGAAGGTGCGGCAAATCATTGCCCAACTAAAGCAAGGCGTTTTACCTGAAAATATTTGCGATGAGGTGGCCGATCACATTCGCTATGTACCTGATGGGGACAAGGCTATCTTTTTTAGGGACTACCATCCGGGAAAATCAATTCAACGATTGATAGACCTTAGTCCAGAAGAAGCCATCGCGACTATCAAGCAATCGGGATTGAGCGGAAGGGGGGGCGCTTTTTTTCCGACAGGGCTGAAGTGGCAATTGTGCCGGGATCAGCCTGCTCAGCCCAAATACATCGTTTGCAACGCGGATGAGGGAGAACCAGGTACTTTTAAAGATCGAGTTCTGATGAATGCCTTGCCTGGACTCATGCTGGAAGGGATGATTATTGCAGGCTATGCTGTAGGCGCCGAAGAAGGTATTATTTACCTGCGGGCGGAATACTTTTGGCTCAAAGAGAAACTAGAAAGGGTCATTGCCCGATTTTACCGCATGGGCTTACTGGGCAAAGAACCCGGTGGTATTGCCAATTTTCAATTCGATGTGCGCATACAAATGGGGGCAGGTGCCTATGTATGCGGTGAAGAAACGGCTTTGCTCAATTCCATGGAGGGCAAACGCGGCGAACCCCGAACCAAACAATATTTTCCCGTGGAACGGGGTTTCCTCAATTTACCAACCATTGTCAATAACGTTGAAACCCTCTGTGCCGCATCGCGTATTTTAGAGTTGGGTGTAGAAAAAATACTACAAACAGGCACACCCGAATCGCCCGGAACGAAAGTACTCAGTGTTTCTGGCGACTGCCTTTTGCCCGGCATTTATGAGGTGGAATGGGGGGCAAGCATCGCCGATTTAATAGAGAAATGCCAAGCCGATGATCCCTATTTTATTCAAATCAGCGGGCCTTCTGGCGAGTGCATTTCCATGCAGGAAAAGGATCGGTCTTTTTCTAAAGAAGACCTGCGCTGCGAAGGCTCTGTGATGATTTTCAACCGACAGCGCGATGTACTTCAAATATTATCCAATTTTGCGGATTTTTTTAAAAGCGAATCTTGTGGCATTTGCACGCCTTGTCGCGCAGGCAACTTCATCATTCAACGCAAGCTCGAAAAAATTCAACACGGACTGGCCTACGAGGAGGATTTGGAAGAAATTAAAAAATGGGGAAAAATCATGCAAGTAGCCAGTCGATGTGGTTTGGGAAAAACAGCCACCAACTCCTTGGTCATGTCTTTAGCCAAATTCCCGGAATACTTCTCCACAATTATCGAGAAAAATGCGGATGGCCTAAACTGGAATTTTGATATAGAACGAGCAACAGCAGAATACGAGCGATTTAAACAATAAAATCATCATCCAATGGGAAAAGAGATCAGTTTTACCATAGATGGTCAGGAAATAAAAGCTTTTGAAGGCGAAAATTTGGTGACCGTTGCCCAGCGAAACGGCATTTATATTCCTTCCTTGTGCTATTTTGAACACATTGATCCGCCTTTAGGCTCTTGCCGGGTATGTACCTGCAAAGTAAATGGGAAAACCGGCCCGGCTTGCATGGAAAAGGTATATTCCGACATGAGGGTAGAAGTCAATACCCTCGAATTGCAGGATATTAGGAAGGCCGTTACCGAAATGATGTTTGCTGAAGGCAACCATTTTTGCCCGGCTTGTGAGAAAAGCGGCAACTGCGATTTACAACATGTCGCCTATGAGATGTCCATAGCAAGTGCTCGATTTCCTCACCTTTTCAAAGATCGCTTGATCGATTATGAACCTAAGAGAATGGTCATACACCACAACCGGTGCGTCAAATGTATGCGCTGTGTAGAAGAAGTATTTACGGATGATGGCCAACGGGTGTTTTCCGCTTGTGGTCGTGGCAATGAGACTGTTTTGGGCATTGATTATGAACAAGAGGCTAAACTAAGCGAGGAGCAAGCTTTAAGTGCCATGCAGATATGCCCAACCGGCGCTATATTGGTAAAAGGACAGAGCCTTTCACTGCCCTTTGGTGATCGGGCTTTTGATTTGAAATCTGTTCAAAAAAATCGGGAAAAAGCCCAAGAGGTCGATTATGGGTCTGACATCACTACATTAGAAAAGAGAACCATCGCTACCATTTCGCTGGCGGGTTGTTTTGGCTGCCATATGTCTATGCTGGATATTGATTTGGAGCTGGTGGACTTGCTCGATTTGGTAGAATTCAATAAGTCGCCGTTGAACGACATTAAGGAATTTACCCAGCAATGCGACATAGGTCTAATAGAAGGCGGCTGTTGCAATACGGAAAATATAGAAGTGTTGCGCGAGTTTCGGAAAAAATGCAAGATTCTGGTAGCGATGGGCGAATGTGCCATCTGGGGTGGATTGCCGGCCATGCGCAATACGATTTCGCTGGAAGAATGCCTGGAGGAAGCCTATTTGAACTCTGTGACTACTCAGGAGGGAGAATACACGATACCGTATCACGAAGACTTGCCCAAAATTCTGGACAAGGTGTATCCCTGTTCCGAAATTGTCAAGATTGATTATTACATCCCCGGTTGCCCACCTTCTGCTGAACACATCTGGAAAGTGGTAAAAAATCTGCTCTGGGGCAAGGACTATTCCGTGCTGTATGCTGAATTCAAATACGATTAAAAAAAAGTTTATGTCCACTAAAATCACCATCGATCCGGTAACCCGTGTAGAAGGGCACGGCAGAGTGACCATTCACCTTGCAGAAGATGGCAGTGTAGAAAACGCCTATTTGCACATCGTCGAATTCAGGGGCTTTGAGCGCTTTATACAAGGGCATCCTTATTGGGAAGCGCCCGTTTTGGTGCAGCGCTTGTGTGGTATATGTCCGGTTAGCCACCATTTAGCGGCAGCCAAAGCCATTGATCAAATTGTTGGGCTGGATCCCGAAGATTTGGCGCCAACTGCTGCCAAATTGAGGTTACTGCTCCACTTAGGGCAGGTTTTTCAATCGCATGCTTTACACTTCTTTTATCTGGCATCGCCCGATCTCTTATTTGGAACTGATGCTCCCCGCGAAAAGTTGAACGTTGCTCAAGTGGTATTAGAAAACAAGGAACTGGCTAAAAAGGGCATTTTGATGCGCAAATTTGGGCAAGAAATCATTAAAGCCATTGCTGGCAAAAAAATACACGGTATCGCTGCGGTACCTGGCGGCGTACACAAAACATTTTACCCAGAAGAGCGGGCTTATTTCCTGGAAGAAAACGATACGCCCTCCATTTATACCCTGCTCAACTGGATGCAAGAAATCATCGAATTCATCAAGGGCTATCACGAAAAGAACTATCAATGGTTGGATAATTTTGCCCATTTTCCCTCCGGGCATCTTGGCTTGGTCGCTGAGGATGGGGCTTTAGAATTGTACAATGGTCGTATGCGGGCCATTGATGCCGAGGGCAATCGCACTTTAAATGACATCCATTGCGATGATTATGTCAACTATTTCGTAGAAGGGGTAGAAAAATGGTCGTATATGAAATTTCCCTACCTCAAAGACTTGGGGCGGAAAAAAGGCTGGAATAGGGTGGGGCCTTTGGCTAGAATGAATGTTTGTGACTACATCGCTACGCCCCTGGCACAAAAAGAATTCCGGGAATTCCGCGACTATACTTCCGGAAAACCCAATAACAGCACCATGCACAGCCATTGGGCACGGCTAATCGAAATGCTGTACTGCGCAGAAAAAATAAAAGAGTTGCTGGAAGATGAAAGCATACTGGGCAATGACTTGTTTCGCGAAGGCAAAAGGCGGCCAGAGGGCATCGGCATCATAGAAGCCCCCCGCGGCACGCTCATCCACCATTATCAGGTGGACGAAAAGGGGATGATTACCAAATGCAATCTCATCGTTTCCACGACCCACAACAATGAGCCAATGAACCAGGCTGTCCGTTGGGTAGCCCAGCAAGAGTTGAATCGCCAAAAGGAAATAACGCCTCAAATGTTGAATCGGGTAGAGGTGGCTATTCGGGCCTATGATCCGTGCTTGAGCTGCGCGACCCATGCTTTAGGACAAATGCCCCTTAAATTAAGTCTCTATGATCACAATCAAAAATTGATTCATGAATGCATTAAAGACAGCGGCGCATTTGAAGCTGGATTGGCAAGATGAGGCTCTGTTGTGCATCGGTATTGGCAATAGCGGCAGAGGCGATGACGGGTTGGGCTGGGCTTTTTTGGAACGCTTGGAAAACTGGACTGGGTTCAAAGGCCAATGTCACTATTGCTACCAATTGCAGGTAGAGGATGCAGCCCTCATCGCGCCATGTGCTACTGTGCTTTTTATTGATGCTGCTCGTGATAGACTACCCGACGGTTTTGGGTTATTTGATTGCTCACCTGCCATCCAGTTCTCCTTTTCCACCCATGAACTTTCTCCCGAATCTATTCTTTTTTTGGCTGCCGATTTGTACCAAAAAAGCCCTCCTGCGTATGTATTGGCCATCTCTGGAGTAGATTGGGAATTAGGTCAGGGGCTAAGCCATTTGGGCGCTGCCCACCTGGAAAAGGCTTGGCAATCCTTAACGGCGACAGCAGACGTCTAAAAGTTTACGATTCTGAGTGCCAAAGGTGCTACAAGATCGGAGATAACAACAAGGTGATAGGCCACTAGTATAAATCCTTGTGCCATCTGTTATCCAAACTCCTTATCTTTGACCTTATGAAGCGATTTTTCAATACGACCGGACTATGCAAGCCAGAGGATCACTACATGGTTGATCCCTTTCGGGATATTTATGACGATGTGCTGCGTCTGATCGAAGCCAAGCAATATTTCCTCATTCATGCCCCCCGACAAACGGGTAAAACGACCCTGCTTCATTCCCTGGCACATCGGCTCAATCGAGATGGGCGTTATGTAGCTGTGGTCTGTTCGCTTGAATCGGCGGGTTATCCGAGTATTACGGTAAGTGATGCCAATGATGTTTTTATTCGATCGCTCTACCAGATCGCTCCCTTATTTTTAGAAGCCCCCATGTTGCCTCCTAATCCCTATGATGATTACTCAAGTAGCGCTCAATTATTCAAACGCTACTTGACAGAATGGTGTCAGCGATTGCCCAAGCCGCTGGTACTGCTGCTGGACGAAGTGGATGCCCTCTACGATGAT
>CALMIR010000188.1 GCA_937864265.1 uncultured Saprospirales bacterium
GTGAGGGTGAGAGTGAGGGTGGCTAGGCTTGCAGGACTCCGATCATCTGAGCCGGACAAGAATCCGACTTCCGAAATGCCATTAAAATACCACCAAGGGCAATACCTGGTTGCCGCTTCCACTAATGACTTGCACAAAATACAATCCCGGAGTCCAATGTTCAGTATTCACCCTTTCCAATGGGCTACTTTTTACATTTTCATAAACCACCTGCCCGGTAATGGAAAAGACGCGAATAGCGGCTATTTCAACCTGCTTGTTGCTTGAAAAGATTTGAAAATGGCTTGAAGCCGGATTGGGACCCAATCGGAAAAGAGGCGCGGCTGTAGCCAGGTTTTTGTTCGAAAGTGGATTATCTGTGGATAGCAATAAAACCCAGGTATTTTGCCCGCTCAGGCTTGTTCCTGAGTACTGCCAATTGGAAAAGCCTCCATTGACATCAACGTTGATGGTGCCAAACGCCTGGCTGCTCATCAATTCTGTAACAAAATATTCCCCTGCGGGTAGGGGAGAGCGGGGCAAGGACAAAACAGGTTGGGCAGCTTGTGTCATGGGGTTGGCCACGACGACAACGGCCTCATCCTCATATACCCGTGCAAAACTGGCTACTTCGTTGGTATTTTCTACAAACAAAGTGATGCCCCGGCGCAGCGCAGCCTGCTCATTGCGGATTTGAATCAATTGCCGGTAATGGGACAAAAGAGAATAGGGGTTGACATTCATCACCTCCACATTATTGTTTTGGTAGTTACTACCTAGGCCTTGCCAGGGATTTACCGTGGAAAAACCGCCATGAGTTCCGCTAGACCATTGCATAGGGCGGCGGATGTTGAGGTGATCGCCCGTGCCAGTCATTCCCACTTCCTCGCCGTAATAAATGAACGGAATACCGGGCAAGGTCAGATATAGCGAGGCCGCGAGCTTCATTTTAGCAATATCAGCGTTTAAGGTGCTGAACACCCGGTCTATGTCATGATTGGTTAGGAATGTAGCGTACTGCAAAGCAGGATAAGATTCCAGCACCTTTTGCAATTGCTGCTCCAAATTCCCGACATTTGTATTGTTGACGGTATTCAGAATGGCGCTGGCCAAATCAAATTCAAAACAGACATCTAGTCGATCATTTTGAACGTAGGGAATCACGGATGCCGTATTAGACCACACTTCGCCCACCGTAAAAGCTGCTGGATTGTTGCTTTTGTAGCGCTCGTGGAATGCCTCTAACAGGGAAAAAGTACCTTCGGTGTTTTCAAGTTGCAGACCTTCCTCTATCAAGTATTTAATGGCGTCCAGTCGGTAGCCATCTACACCTTTGTCCAGCCAAAAATCTACCACATTGAACATTTCTTCCTTCACGGGCGGATGCGTGTAGTTCAAATCGGGCATGCCGCTCCAGAACAAACCGTAGTAATAATCGCCCCCATTGAAGTGCCAGACGTTTTGTCCCCAAGGGCCTTGATTGCCCGGATTGTTGTCCGACCAAATAAACCAATCGCGATAGCCGCCAGTATTGCTAGCCGATTGTGAAAACCAGGGGTGCTGGTTAGAACTGTGGTTCATCACCAAATCAATGATCACTTTGATGCCCCGTGCGTGGGCGGCATCGAGAAAGGCTTCAAAATCGGCCATAGTGCCATAATCCGGCTCCGTAGCATAGTAATTGGTCACATCATAACCGTGGTAACTGGGCGAAGCCATCATGGGCATCAGCCAAATGCCGGTAATGCCCAGATCGTCGTGGGTGTCGGGGTTACCATCGTTGAGGTAGTCCAGCTTTTCGGTTAATCCTTGAAAATCGCCTATGCCATCGCCATTACTGTCGTAAAAGCTGCGGACAAAAATTTCGTAGAACACCGCGTCATTCCACCATTCGGTTTCATATTCAAAAACCACCGCCGGATGACAGGTTTGGCAAGTATTGAAACAGTATGTCGTGGGCGCTGCTGCACCGGGTGTAAAGGTATAAGCCCGATTTCGGCTGCCGTTTTCACCCAATACTGTACAATCCGTTGGCAAGCTTTCTGCTTCCATCGTGGAATTGCCGTTTACAAACAGGTATTGGTAGGTTCCTGGCGGTACGATTACGGCCACTTCATAAGTGCCGTCTCCATTCAGGTCTTCCATCGGCAGGGAATTGGGATCCCAATTTTGCGCAAGCCCGGCAGCTGCTTGAAAGTCGCCCATCACATGCACCCCATTAGGAGAGATACTTTGACCGCTCATGTTGACAGAGAAGCGAAGCAATTCAATGCAGGCATTAAAGGGTACAGGAGGCAACTCCAAATCGCTGTTTCCTACCACTACTTGACGGTTGTTCGTACTGCCCACGGCGCAGTCGGAAGGCGGATTTTCATCCATGCCCCAGGCATTGCCGTTGATAAACTTATACTCATAGGTGCCCGGCGGAATAGAAACGGTGATCTCGTAAATATCGTCCCCGTTTACATCGGTTACTAAAGTGGATCCAGGATTCCAATTGTCGCCTAATCCGGCCACCGATTGGAAATTACCAGCGATGTGAACGCCGCTGGAGGAAACGATTTCGGCACTCATGTCCACCTTAAAAGTAACGCTGACAGGTTGGCCTTGAGCAAAAACGATACAAAAAGGGAGCAGGAAAAATAAGAGGAATTGCTTCATTAGATATGGAATGGCTGTTTGCAAATATTGGCATCAAAGGTAAGACTTCTTATTCGGGCAAATGTTTTCATTTTTGCAAAAAAAGATAGAACTTGTTGCGATTTTCAAAAAAACGCTTCAAAACCCCGATTTCATGGCTGAAAAAACCAGACTCTACGCATTAATTGTCGGTATCAATGCTTATCCGAGCAGCCCCCTTTCCGGCTGTGTCAGCGATGCCGAAAAAATGCTTCAGTACCTTCAGGAAGACGATCAGTTTGAATTAATACCCGAAAAATTGTGCAATGAGGAGGCCACCAAATCTGCCATCGTTCGCAGTTTCAAGGAACACCTCGGCAAAGCCCAGGCTGGTGATGTCGTCTTGTTTTATTTCTCCGGACACGGGGCACAAGAATGGGCGGACACTGCCGTTTGGCGCAGCGAATACGACGAAAAACTAGAAACGCTGGCCTGCTTCGATCCTTATGGAAAAGCAGCCTTGCTGGCCGATAAAGAACTGCGCTACCTGATTCGCCAAGTAGCCAATGGCACTCCTCAACAGCCTAAAGCAGAACCGCCTCATATTGTTGTGCTGGCCGATTGTTGCCACTCGGGCGATAATACCCGCAGTCTTGGCGGCGAGATCAGGGAAAAGCGATTCAACGCTGTTTTTCCGAAAAGGGAATGGAAGGATTTTTGTTTTGCAGCAGCACTGCCCCGCGAACGCTTTTTGCAAGAAGCCATAGCCGATTTATTGCCCGAAGGTGCTCATGTACAATTGGCTGCTGCCCGCGACGACCAGCCCGCTATCGAATCGGGCAATGAAGGTGTCTTTACGAAAAACCTACTTGCCGTGCTGCGCCGATCGAAAGGAAAGATAGATTATTCCAGCTTGCACAACCTTTTGAGCAACTATATTCGCCCCAAACAACATCCGCAATTGTATGTACAGGGCGGAAACCCCGAATTGGCTCGTACGGGCTTCTTAGGCCGCCCGCTGGATTACGATGGCAAGCTACTGGCTCAGGTGCAATACAGCAAAACCGAAGGTTGGATTTTGGACATGGGCGCGATGCAGGGAATCGGCTTGGAAACGGAAGTGGAAGTATTCCTTGCGGACAAGCCACTCCAACCCGGTATCAACCAGGTTCATGCGGACTTTGCCCAATTGGAATTTAATTTCGACGATCGCTCCTCCCTGGATAAAATGCAGCCTTATGAAGCGGCAGTGCTGGCCTATAGTGCCTATCCGGTGCATGTGTACTTACACGATGCTGAAGGGGATGCGGATTTTGCTCAACAAATCAAAAACGCCATCAGCGAAAATTCCAAACGGATACAGTGGATGGAATCGGAAGACCTAGCCGATTATACCCTGCACATCCGATTTGGCCAGCTGTACCTGACACAACCTTTCGATTCTTATCGCCCTTTGGTCGCTCCGATCTCTATAGATGCTAGCCAAGCGGAGCAAACCATTACCCACTACCTGGAGCACATCGCCAAATGGGAGTACCTGCGCCAGTTTTACAACCTGAATACCCGTATTTTCAAAGAGCAGCCGGTGGAGGTGCGGATAGAATATCTAAAAGATGGCGATTATGCCGAATTGGCTTATTTGGAGAAGGGATCCATAATTGATCACCTGGAATACTCTAGCCGGGTCAATCAGTATTATGCCAAAATGAGGATTGCACTGACCAATAAGTTGGATATACCCTTGTATTGTTGCCCGCTTTGGTTGACGATGGCTTTTGACAGCGGGGCTTATCTGACAGAAAAACCGGTGATTGTCCTACCTGCCGGGGCAACCGTTTGGCTCTATGAACACAAGAACAAGGTGATCAACATCCTCATGGAGCCAATGATCCAAGACTACAACTGGCCATTTGATACCTGTCACTTGAAATTGGTCATCAGCACCGACGACAACATCAACCCGTATAACCTGATATTAGAAGGGCTGCCGGAACCGCCCAATACTGCCGGCAAAGGGAAAGGGACACCCGCCGACGACAATTTATTGCTCGACCAGCCCATTGATTGGAACACGCAGTTGATTACCGTTCGCTTCAAGAACCCCTTATACAATTCCATTCAACTTGAGCGTTTGCAAAAAATGCTCTGGAATCCATCTGATCAGTTGGATAGTATGATTCCGATTGGCAATGAGGCCGAATCGGTAAGCGATTACTTTAAAAAGCTGGATCAATTTTTGGCCGAAAACCCCGATGCAATAGACGATTTGATTGGCCAAAATCCGATGACACCTTTTGCAGCGGGGCTTTATCTAGAACCGGATACTTTGAGCGGGCAATTGAAAATTCGTGAAGAGATCATTATTGGGGATCCGCAACCCGATGGGGAAATTGTTAAGAACAAAAGCTTATTTTGGAAATACCTGCTTAAAACGGCCAATACCTATGGCCGGACGGTACGCCGCCGCGATTTTGAACGCCGCTTAAAAAAATACCCCAATCGGATATTGATGGTTTCCGAAGGGGATTCCTGGTTTCAGCACCCGGCCATTATGGAAATCATCGATCACTTGTCGCTGTTTTACAACATTTATTCCAGGGATGCTGCGGGAGATGAGATGCGGGGTTATATCATGACGGGCGAGTTCATCAATGCGCTCGACGATATGAGCCAACGCATGGGCGCGGATAAGGTGAAGTTTTTCCTCATCAGTGGCGGAGGGAATGATGTATTGGGCGATCAGTTTGCCGGGTTTCTGAATCCATTTGCGGAGGTGTCCGATTGCGAAGAAGGCCAGGATTGCCGGCGCTTTCTCAACCAAAAGTTTTTTGAAGAAATGGACAGCGTGATGGACTTGTACGAAATGGTTTTTGGCCGGGTAGCCAATGAATTTCCACAAGTGAAAATCATCACCCACGGTTATGACTATCCCATTCCGAAAGGACCGGAGGAAAAAGGGATGGCCTGGTTGGGTAAATCTATGACCGAACAAGGGATTCTGCGCCCAAACGATCGGCAAGGAATTATCAATTACCTGATCGATTATTTTAACGAGCGATTGATGGCACTCGTGCAAAAATACCCCAATGTACACCACCTGGACTTGCGCAATACGGTGCATTCCTATCAATGGAACGACGAAATACATCCGAATGGCGAAGGCTATCAGAATATAGCCATGAAATACGTGAAATTGATCGATCAATTGAGCAAAGTCTAAAATCAGGGGAGATAAAACACCCCTAATCATTCAATCAAAAATAAAAATCCAACATCAATATGAGTATCCGATTCAGATTGTGCAAAAACGACATTACGACTTTTATTCGGGATACCTTCAATGCCCATCCGCTGCGCGTACCCGAAACCAAAACCAGGCCCTTGATGGTTGTTGCCAGAAAAGACAGCAAGACCGACCATCGGGGCGAACTCAAATATTTGCTGGACAATGGCATGGATTTTGACGTGGAAGTAAAAGAATCCAAGTTAGCCAATACGACCTTGGATCGTTCAAGGACTGTAAATTTGGACTTCGGTTTGAAAATCCTGGAAGGCTTTTTGTCTGGCTTCAACCTATCGCCTGCGCCAATTGGTGCCAGTTTAAAAGGGGTTACAGAAATGTCTT
Source organism: uncultured Saprospirales bacterium (assembly GCA_937864265.1). GTDB lineage: Bacteria > Bacteroidota > Bacteroidia > Chitinophagales > Saprospiraceae > CALMIR01. Next base: position 6,224 of record CALMIR010000188.1, read on the forward strand.
TCTCTTTCACCGATACTATGCGCTTTTATGTGGACGTCAATGAGTTGGGGACTAAGCTGAAGGGCCGCAATGCCGATTTAGAACATCCTTCTATCGGCATCTTCACCAAACCGGATGGCTATGATATGCTGCTGATTTCCGACATTATTGCCAGCAAAAGTTTTACCATCAACATCGAAAAAACCAGAGATCAGGATTTCAACGCTTCTATGCCTGCGCTGCAAGCCTATATAGCTGATGTGGATGCCAAGGTCAAAGTCAAAATGGAAGATGGCCGCTCCATTACCTTTACCGGCGATGAATACTTAACTTTTGCCTTTACCTGCGTGATGCTGGATATGGACAAACAAACGGGTGCTTTGAAAGTAGGGGAAACGGTGATCACTAAAGGCGGGGACAGCCAAGCTTCGCCCTACGTGGAAATGGACGATGATGAGTTTGAACCAGGTATGATTGATTGGGACAATTAGACCAGAAACTTGAAACCACCCATCCTTCTCATCGGTTTAGCCAACTCCAACCAGGACTACCTGGATGCCATACAAGCGGAGTTGGCGGGCATTCGCGGGGCATTGACCAAGGCGAAGCAGGGGGGGCATTTGGACATACAGGAACGCAACCAGTTCACTTTCAAAACCCTGGCCGATGACTTCAATGACTTAGACCATTCATCCCGACTGGCCATACTGCATTATAGCGGTCATTCCAGCGCAGCGGGTTTGATGCTGCGCCAGGGCGGGCAAGATGTGTTATTAGACAAAAATTACTTGACCACATTTCTAGGTGCCCAGCATAGCTTGAAGTTGGTTTTTTTGAATAGCTGTTATTCCAAAGAACTGGCGGAAGCATTAGTAGCAGTAGGTGTGCCTATGGTCATTGGTACCAGCAGCGCGGTCAAAGACAAAATGGCGGCAGCAGTAGCGGGCTATTTTTACCAGACACTGGGTGGTGGTTCCAAAACGATACAGGAAGCCTTCAATTTGACCAAATCCCATTTTGACCAGCTACCGGATACCGATGAGTTGAGCTTTCGCGGCCCGATTGTGGATTTGGACGACTCTCCCTGGAATTTATACCTAGCTCAGGATAAAAAAGAAACAGCTTCCTGGCGGCTCATTCCTTTGAGTTTATTAGAAAAACTGCAGGCGATTCAGGGCAAACGCAAGCTGCTCTTACTCATGGAAAACGAGCAACACCAAGGCGTTTACCACAAAGGGCTGCTCAATTTTTTAGTGGACTACCCAGAAGTCCAGCCTTTTTCTATCTGGGATTTTCAGCAGGATGCTGCCGCGGAACGGATCGCGGTGCTCAATCAGGTGGATGTCGTTTTGTACTTGGCTACACCGGGTTTAAAAACGGCGTTGGAAAACGAGCTGGACTGGGTAAAAGCCCATTTGGATAAAAACAAGCCGCATGGCCTATTGGCCTGTGAAGGCTTGGCGGGTGATTTGAAGGCTTATTTGCAAAATGAAAATTTGGCAAAACCGGATTCAGTGATTTTGCCCAATGAACAATTTACACTGGAAATCTTGCTTAATTCGAGGCAACCCCTTGACGCTATTTTTAAGTTTTTCCTAAAAGAGCCATTGCCAAAAATGATAGGCATGGGAAACACACCAGATCTGCTCAAATTAGCATTCAATCGCCTCAACTTCGACGATCAGCGCCAAAGGTTGGATTTCAGCCTGCGTCGCTTTCATTTGATATTGCTAGAAGGAACACCAGCCTGCGGCCAAGAATTGTTGATTCGGACGATACTAGACAATCCCGTATTGGCACTTGGGAAAAATGTAGAACGTCTCAATATTTCCGTTAAAACCTTTCTGGGCAACGAAGAACTGGATGAAAACAAATTGGCTTTTTTGTTGGCCATGAATTTAAAGATCATGGCCATGAATTTGGATGGCTTACTGCCTGGACTTTCGCAAAAGCTTCAGCAAGACGATGTCGTTATCGTTTTGAACGACATAGAAAAACAAGAGCCGGATAAGTTCAAAAGCCTGTTGAAAGCTTTTTGGACAAAACTCAACGAACAGCTTCCAACAAGCGAAACATTGGGCAGGCTATTCATCATCATCGTTCACAAAGGTTATGAGGCAGGCGTTTGTTGCATTAGCGATTTGAACCTGGTTTCAGACAATCAGCAATTGAATGCCTTGCTGCTGCCACCTATTAAAACCTTGGATTACGGCGTCATCAACAAATGGCATTTGACAGAAAGCCCTAATTTCCCGGCAGGCAGCCCATTTATCAATCTTTTGCAAAACTTTCGACAACGCATTTTGGACAAAAAATACGTAGGCAAGGCCGTTGAGGAAATTTGCGAACTCATGCAGGTGCCTATTGCCCATGAAGTGCTAAAATTTTAAGACATTCGTGAAAGAGGTAGTCATTCGCGGTGAATGATTTCAAGCTACACGCAAATAGTGATATACCGATGAATCCAACTGATCCATATCAGCGCTACGAAGGGAAAGCATTGAAAGAGCCATCCCCGCTGATCAAATATGAGTCCAAAGATTACCAAGGGCAAGCACCCGAGCAGAAAACAACGCTGGAAGAGCGCATCGCCCCTTATTATCCCAGCGATGCGCTGAAAAATGCGGTGGAATATGCCCGTATCTTGCGTCGCCCGCTATTGTTGCGCGGCGAGCCGGGCTGCGGTAAAACCCGCTTAGCACAGGCCGTAGCCTATGAGCTGTATGGAAAAGACTATCGCGAAAGGTATTTTGAGTGGCACATCAAATCTACGACCAAAGCCAGGGAAGGGCTTTACACCTACGACCACCTGGCCCGTCTGCGCGATGTGGAATTGCTGCGCCGCCAGTCGGCCAAGGGCGATGCGCCTGTATTGAAAGAAAATGTGTTTCAATACCGCAATTTTGGCGCTTTGGGCAAAGCTTTTATCACATCAGAACCGAGCAAGCCCGCCGTTTTACTCATTGATGAAATTGACAAAGCGGATATAGATTTTCCCAACGATTTGCTCTTGGAACTGGATCAAAAACGCTTCTACATCGAAGAAACCAACGAAGAAATCATCGCCAAAGAACCTCCACTGATCTTCATCACCAGCAACGACGAAAAAGAACTGCCCAATGCTTTTTTGCGCCGCTGTGTGTTCCACTACATTGATTTTCCCGATGACAAACAGCTACTCCGCATTGCCAAATCCAATCTGGATATATGGGAGGAAAAATTTGAAAAAGCCTTGCCAGTTGACATGATGGAAGCAATTGTCACCCGCTTTTACCAACTGTATCAAAAAATGAAAGAAAACCCCAATACGGACAAGCGCCCCTCCACCAGCGAAATGATCGATTGGCTAAAGGTGGTGTATTTTCAATATTTTAAAGGTACGCTCGATGCCACAGCCTTGGGAGCTAAAGACCTGCCTTTCCCCGAAGTCGTCCTAAAAAGTGTGGATGATTATAAGGTGCAGATGAATAAGGAATGAAATTGAGAATTTAATGGCTAGGCTTTTCCCGCCCGGGCTGCACCCGGTCGGGCAGGGAGGAATTGAGGGCAGGGCTTTTGGCTGAACTTTTGAATATTTGAGGGCGGGGCTTTTGGCTGAGCTTTTGAGTACATGCTCACACGTTACACACTCACACCCAACTTCTTCTTAGTACCTTACATTCTTAGTGGCCTTAGTGTTGCAGCCCACACTCACACTCACACCCTCACCCAATTTCTTCTTACTGCCTTACTCTCTTCCCGCCCGGATGCCCGGTCGGACGGGAGTGGCCTTAGTGTTGCAGCCCACACTCACACTCACACTCACACTCACACCCAACTTCTTCTTAGTACCTTACATTCTTCCCGCCCGGATGCCCGGTCGGACGGGAGTGGCCTTAGTGTTGCAGCCCACACTCACACTCACACTCACACTCACACCCAACTTCTTCTTAGTACCTTACATTCTTCCCGCCCGGATGCCCGGTCGGACGGGAGTGTTCTAAGTGTTGAACCACCCACACCCACACCCACACCCTCACCCAGATCACGCTCAACTCAATTTCAAAACACATGAAGCTCCTACTCTACGATTTATTTGAAAACCTCAAACGCGAAGCCGGCTTTTCGCTCGACTTCAGCCAGTACGAGGATTTCCTCAAGTGCCTACTTGTGAAACAAGATTGGAGTTGGGAAGATGCGGTATTGAAACAAGAACTCAAAGCATTATGCCAAACCCTATGGCTCAGCCGTCCCCACCAAAAAGAAATATTTGAAAGGCTATTTGAACAAGCATACGATCCGTTGCAAAACCCCGCTGCTTGGCTGGGTTGGGACCAAACCAAAGAACGTAAATCAGCCACAGAAAGCCCTGCAACCGTAGCCACCCCAGCAGCGCCTAAAAATAGTGATGCTCCAGTTACCCGATCAGAAACGCCGACTTCGACACCCATGCCGCCAAAACCAGCAGATAAACCCAAAGAAGAAAAAGAACAAATAGGTGAACTACAAATCAACTTTGGCAGTGGCCAGGGCGAAGGCGGCATACCCAAGGAAAATGAACAACTAGAGCAGTTGAAGACCCTAGATACGCCTTTCCTTTTTTCTGACAACAAGCATTTGCCTTTCCAAACGCGCCGCGCCATGCAAGCGTGGAAGCGGCTCAAACAACAGAGCGAACGCAGACCTTCTTCGGAGATTGACGTAAGGGCGACCACTAAAAAATTGGCACGGGAGGGCTTCTTTTCGGAATTTGTTTTCCAAACGGAGAAAATCAGCAGCCAACATTTCATCCTCCTAATCGACCACGGTGCAGCCATGACACCTTATGAGGCATTACAACAACAATTGGCGCTGACCTTACAAGAGAGCACTCGCCTGACTACCATCGAAAATTATTATTTTACCGTTTTCCCGCCTTTTCGGGAAAAAGAAGGCCTGCGCCATTTCAGGTTGTTTACACAGGAAAACCACACTACCGCTCAATCCTTGAACCGTTTGTTGCAAGTGTGGAGTCGCGATGCCATCGTTCTAATTTATAGCGATGCTGGCGCGGCGAACAGGGAAGTCAGCCTGGAAAGACTGCAAATCAGCGAGGCGTTTATCCGCCAGGTCAAGCGCAAAATAGAACGGGTGCTCTGGTTCAATCCTGTACCTGAAAACAAATGGGCGGGTAGCACCGCTGCTTTTATTCAATCATTTGTACCCATGCTCGAAGTGAGCGAATGGGGCATCGAACAAGCTGTGGCAAGCCTATGATCGTATTGGAACAAATCAGTGATAAAAGCCGCTTAGAGCAATTTCAAGCGCAATTTCCGGAGTCCAACTACCTGTTGTTGGCTGCACATGCTGCCTTTCCGGTTGCCCTCACGGCTGATTTGTTGTACAAAATATGGCTCAACTTCAAGTCAGACGAAAACGGCCAGTTGATGGATATCCCCTTAGAAGCGGTGGGCTTTTTGCTCAATTCCAGCCTTTGCCGCAAGATCGGCGCCGACCTCTACGAAATACACGATAGCCTGCGCGACCCATTGCTCCAACATTTACAAAACCAATCCCGCTTTGGGATCAGGCGCATCGACCGTTTGGCTAAGTTCCTAAACGCCTACCTCGATTACAACAAAGATAAATTGCCTTCTACTGCTTTTGAAAAAGCCCAGCGTTTTACCGCCGATACCCGCCTCGATCCGGAAAAAGCGGCTCGCAGCATTTTGGAAGCCTACAGCCGCCAGGTGGAGCAAAAGCTATCGGGCGCCGAAGTGGATATTTACCTCAGTTGGATCAAAGGCAGGCTGGCTGCGCCGAAAAATGGTGTAGGAGTTGACCCGATTCGCCTAGCGGAAACCCTGATAGAAGGTATTCGCCGTCTGGAACAGGGAGACGAAGCCCTGGCTCGCGAGAAACTGCTTCCTTTGCGAAATTTTGTGCAAACTGATACCAACCAGATCACAGAATCTGGCTTCCGCACTAAAGTACCCCAAAATGTACTCGATTTTTTCCAGGCAACGGAAACAGAGAGTAGGGACAACAAAGTAAAAGGCAAGGTATATGCCATATTGGTGGGGGTCAATACCATGCAGAATAAGACCTTTCCAGACTTAAAAGGCCCCAAAAATGACCTCGACCTATGGGAGGAATGGTTTTATTCCTGGACAGATAAAATGGGTGGAATTCAAATCATTCGCCTGGAAGACGAGCAAGCTACCAAGCAGAACATTTATCAACGAGTCATAGAATGCATCAACAATGCCCAGCCAGAAGACCAGGTATTGTTTTACTTCAGCGGGCATGGGGAAAATAAAGCGCAACATTATTTGGCTTGTTATGATTTGGAACAGAGTACCCAAAAAGGAGACAACTTGCCCCAATCAGGGGTCATCTCAGCGCAGGAATTTCGCTCTTGGATCAGTTCCTGCCAAGCATACCTGACTTTGGTATTGGATACCCATAGCGGCAGCGACGAATGGATCGATACCGAAAACCCCAAACATTTGCTGCTTTGTTCAACTTCTCCCAAGCGGGAAGCCTATGAACTGCCCAGTGAAGAAATAACTCATGGCGCCTTCACTCGGGCTTTCTTCCAAGTTTTGTCAGAAGGAATGTACCAAACGCCTTTGCTTTTAATCCAACAAGTACACGAGCGCCTCAAAAACAATAACACCCAGCCGCAATACCCACTGGCCATCGGCCACGAGGAGGCTTTGCACAGGCCGTTTTTACAAAACGCAAATAGGAATGCTTACCTCGAAGCCCTATCGTCCGCTTTGGAAATTTGGCGCGCGGAGGAAGCCGGGAAATCAAACCTAAATGAGGCCATTCGGGATTTCTTGACCAATTTGGGAGAACCATCAGAGGATCAGAGCGACGCAAATTGGCTCCAAATTTTAGAAGCAGCACTCAGGGTAAAAGGAAAGCAAAGTATTGGGTTGTTTACAGGCAATTTTGATGGAGAAGAGGTGGAAGCGCTTAAAAAAGCCCTGGCAGAAAGGGGAAATTTACCTTTTAGTTGGTGAGCTTTTCTGAAGTATGGATAGTTTTATACCAAGAAAAGGCCGATGCCCTTTGGAAAAAATACGCAAAAAAATAGCACTGGTTTGTAAAATGAAACTTCAATGAAAAGCAAAGTACTAAAAGTTCACCCTTCGGATGATGTTATTGTTGCATTACGCGATTTTTCCGCAGGAGATGAAGTGCGTTTTAATGATCGCTTGTTTCAACTATTAGAACCCATTCCTGTTAAGCACAAATTTGCGGAGCGAGACTTTGCAGTAGGCGATATTATTACCATGTATGGCGTGACGGTGGGCAAAGCGCTGCGCCCCATCCCAAAGGGCAGCCGCATCAGTACTGAAAATGTATCGCATGCTTCAGGCGAATACCAGATTGGGAAGCGCCAAACGGAATGGCAGATACCTGATGTGTCCAAGTGGGTTGATCGCAAATTTAATGGTTTTCACCGGGCAGATGGCAGGGTGGGCACGCGCAACTATTGGCTGGTAGTGCCTTTGGTATTTTGTGAAAACAGGAACATCAAAGTGATACAAGAGGCCATGTTGGGGCAGTTGGGTTATGCCTCCGAAAGGGATTTCTCGGTTCATATCAATTGCTTAATTGAGCGATATCAGAAAGGAGCTACCGCCGAAGAAATTTTGCAGACAGACATTCTTCAAACGGGATTAGATATTCAGCGAAACCGGCTTTTTCCCAATGTCGATGGCATCAAATTCCTGACCCATCATGGTGGCTGTGGCGGTATTCGGCAAGACACCGAAGCACTGTGTCGCTTATTGGCCGGCTATATCACCCATCCTAATGTAGCTGGAGCGACTGTGTTGAGTTTGGGTTGTCAGCACGCCCAATTTATGCTTTTAGAAGCGGCCATTCAAGACATAGATCCCAATTTCAACAAGCCGTTTTTTGTTTTGGAACAACAGAAAAGCAAATCGGAACGCGATTTTATCGCAGAGGCAGTTAAAAAAACATTTGTCGGACTCATAGAGGCCAACAAAATTGAGCGGCAGCCAGCACCTTTATCTCAACTGACACTTGGCTTGGAATGCGGTGGATCTGACGGATTTTCGGGTATTTCCGCCAATCCAGCTTTGGGCTACACCGCTGATTTATTGGCAGCGCTAGAAGCAAAAGCCATACTTTCTGAATTTCCAGAATTGAACGGCGTGGAGCAGGAACTCATCAACCGCTGTACTACAGATGCCCATGCTGAAAAATTTGCCCACATCATGCGCACTTATGCCCAAAGGGCGGAAGAAGTCGGCTCCGGCTTTGATATGAACCCCTCTCCGGGCAACATTAGAGACGGACTCATTACCGATGCCATGAAATCGGCTGGCGCAGCTAAAAAAGGGGGTACTTCTCCTATTACGGATGTGCTGGATTATACAGAACAGGCCACCCGCTCTGGATTGAATTTGCTCTGCACGCCTGGCAACGACGTGGAAAGCACTACAGGGTTGGCTGGATCTGGCGCTAATTTGATCGTCTTTACCACGGGGTTAGGAACACCTACCGGAAATCCCATCGTTCCAACGATTAAAATGTCCACCAATACGTCTTTGTACGAGCGCATGCCGGATATTATTGACATTAATGCCGGTACGATTATTTCGGGTGAAGACACCATAGAAACGAAAGGAGAAGCATTGTTGGAACTGCTCATACAGGTAGCGAATGGCACTTATTTGACACATGCCGAACGTTTGGGGCAGGATGATTTTATTCCATGGAAACGGGGCGTATCGCTGTAATACTTAGACATCAAGACAGGCGATGCAAAAACTGAATAGAAATACTGCTGCTGGGAAGATGCATGGGAAACTGACTTGACTAAAATACCCGGGTTGAAGCAAAAATTGACCGATTTTCTAATCCAAATTCAACAGGTAGGCGTTCCAAAAGCGCTTGCCCATATATGGTGCATATGAAAAAGACAGTGACAATATGGCTGATTTTAGCATGGTATTTAACAGCAAGTGCTCAAGATGAAATGCCGCTTTACTCGGGTAAAATTCCCAACTCGCGTGATGTTGCACATCCTGAAAAAGTGGACAACTGGGGCCCAAGAGATCGCTTTATTAGGGATACTTCTATCCCTACGATTACGGCATATTTGCCCAAAAATCCCAACGGCAAAGCAATTGTTATTTGCCCTGGCGGCGGCTATAGCGGCGTTGCCATAGACAAAGAAGGATTACTGGTAGCTGAAATATTAGCTCAGGACAGTATAGCTGCTTTCGTCTTGAAATACCGCCGTCCTATGGATATAACTAACGTCGATAAATCATTAGCTCCATTGCAAGATGCCCAACAAGCCATCCGCTACGTGCGGAAAAATGCGTCAAAATATGGCATTGATCCACAAAAAATCGGCATCATGGGTTTTTCGGCTGGTGGCCATTTGGCGTCTTCTGCAGCGACCCATTTTTATAAAATAGCCGACTCCAACGAACTGGATACGACATCGGTGAGACCTGATTTTGTCGTGTTAATCTATCCTGTCATTAGTTTTACAGACGAATTGACCCATATGGGTTCGCGCAGCAATTTATTGGGCGAACAAGCCAATGAAGCGGAAGTTTTAAAATGGTCGAATGAAGAGCAAGTGCGGCCAGATGCTCCACCTGCTTTTTTGATCCACACCGCAGACGATGAAGTCGTTTCGGTCGGAAACAGCATTGCCTATTACCAGGCATGTCTTGAAAATGGGGTACCAGTTGAAATGCACCTATACCCCTATGGCGGCCATGGTTTTGGCATGTTCAATAAGACAACACAAGATGATTGGATGGGGCGTCTGAAAAATTGGTTAAAAGGGCTGAAATAAGCAGCTTTTAAAAATCACCTCCTTCGCCACCGCCACCTTCAAACTCTCCGCGGCGGCCATCTCTGTTGCGCTTCTTTTCCTGGTTGAGGCGATAACTCAGAGTAAGGATGACGCCCTGGCCGCGCCGCCATTGGAAATCGCCCTCTGAATAAAAATTCGGCCCTTCGTAAATATAACGGCGTCGGCGCGAGTTAAATACGTCGCTCAAACTAAGGGTAAGGGTGCCATTATTGGCAAATACATCTTTGCTAAAGGCTATATCCAAGTGGGTCATCGATTTGTCGATGCCTTGGGGCGTATTTCTGGGCGCCCGGTAATTTAAGCGCAATTGGCTGTCCACTTTTTTCCAAAGCTTTATTTTGGAAGTTAGTCGGCCAAACATGGAAAAAGCTTCTGCATCAAAGGATTGCCCCTGGAATTCGCCATCTGTCACAGCGTAAAATACATTGATGTTGCCATCGAAATCCCACCATTTGGTTGGAGAAACGGAGAAGGTGCCTTCTGCGCCCCAGGAATCTTGCGTGGAAAGGTTGACCGGACGAGTAAAGGTATTACCTTCTTCGTCAACGGTGCGAATACGTTCATTAATACCTTCCGTATGGCGATAATAAATAGATGAAGTGAGGGAAGCGTTGTCCCAATACTTGATATGGCTCAGCTCTATGGAATTGGTAAACTCCGGATCGAGGTTGGGATTGCCTGAAAAAAAGTTGCGGGGATCGCTGAAGCTAAAAAATGGATTGAGGCTCCAGAAATTGGGCCGGTTAATACGTCGGCTGTAACTGATTTGAAGGGCATTTTGTGCCGGCAATTCATAATTCAAGTGACCGCTGGGGAAAAAATTAAAATAATCACGCGGATTGACTTCGCTTGTTTGCAGGAGTTCGGTGCGTATGTCAGAGTATTCCGCCCTTAGCCCCAACTGAATGGAGAAGCGACCAAATTTGTTACCAAAAATGGCATAGGCCGCATGGATATCTTCATTGTAAATAAATTGATTGGTAAACCCTGGTAAAAATGCCCATTGCCCGTTTTCGATTTCTTCTACGAAGAAATCATTATTGATATCGCGAAAGGAAGAACGTACACCCAGCTCAAATTTGCCCTCATTGCCTACAGGCCGGATATAGTCAACTTGAACGATCAGCATTTTTTCACCTTCCTGGTTGTAAGAACGTTGTTGAAGGTCAGGTGCATCAATTTTTTCATATTCTGGCGTATAGTAAGCTTCGGCTATATCTGATTGCTCGGTTTCCAGGTTGTCTTGATAGCGGGCTTCGGCTAACAATTCGTGGTCTTTTCCGTTGAATTGTTTGCGCCAGTTCAGCGAATATTCCAAGTTGTATTCGTCTTCTCTTTCATCATCCTGGCGGATCGTAATACCAGTTGGATTATCGAGATTGAACAAATAATCGTGGTATTGAAGTTCCGAAAAATTGTCGTCGCGACTGGGTCGGTAATTGAAGGACGCCGTGAGGGTACTGCGTTCACTAAAGAAAACATCGGTACCAAAACGAATATTATTGGAAAAGCCACTGCGTTCTCTATCCTGAAATTGCTGTAGCAAAAACAGGGTATCGGGGCCAAATTCGTTGGTATCGTAAAACTCCTGGTACAAATTGCCCTTGCCGGGGCTTTGTCTATAATTGATGCCGTAGCTGGCAAAAAGGTTGAGCCACTCCCGTCGATAATTAAGGGTAGCGGCTAAACCATGATTGTGGGGAAATCCAGTTGTAATATCAAAAGAGCCATTCAAGCCATTTCGCTTGTCTTTTTTCAAAATAATATTGATGATGCCGACCATCCCTTCCGCCTCGTAACGTGCCGATGGATTGGTGATGACTTCCACCCGTTCGATCAGGTTGGCCGGAATGTTTCTCAAACCATCAGAATTGCTGATACCTACCAGACCGGATGGCTTGCCATTGACCAAGATGCGCACCCCACCGCTTCCTCTTAGGCTTACATTTCCCTCTACATCAACGGTAACGGATGGCACATTGTCCAGTACATCTGCTGCGTTGCCACCGGTATTGGCCAAGTCTTTGCCCACGTTGAATATTTTTTTATCCAGGGATAACTGCATTTGGCTCTTTTCGGCCCGCACCTCGATTTCGGCCAGTACGGCTGTTTCGGCTTGCAGCGAAATAAGCCCCAGATCAATCGTGGAATTATTTTTGGCAACATTTATATCTTCAAGAACCACATCTTTGTAAGCGATAAAACCGATAATGGCGTAATACTTGCCTGGAGCAGCTTCCAGTGAAAAAACGCCGCTGGCATCGGTCACGGTTCCGCCAACCATCGTGCTATCTTTAGCCGCGAATAGGGTAATCGTGGCATAGTCTAATGGTTCCTGAGTAGCAGCATCTATTACGATTCCTTTGATAAGGCCTTGCAGTATTTCAACCTGGGGTTGCGCAATGAGGGCAGAACAGAAGGCAAAAGAAAACAATAGCGTGTTCAACAGAGCTAAATGGCGTTTCATGGTCAATTTTATCGTTATCAAAGTGGTGATTTCCAATCTCGGCACAAAGTTACGGGGGAATTCTGTGCCGATTTTATAGCAAATTTGAAGTAATTCTGAAATTTAAGAGATACTGAACATAGCATCTCTAAGCTTTTGCCGAAGGAAAAACAACCTGGAGCTGATGTATGCCGCTGTTAAAGATGTAATTGACCTTCATGCCACTGGCTTCCGCTATTTTTTTGACGATAGCTAAGCCGAGTCCAAGCGACCCATACGTAGGCTGACTTTTTTGAAAACGGTCGAAGAGCCGCTCTGTGGGTACACTGGGTTCTTTTCCAGGGTTTCGCACGAGGAGGTGGTATTGATTCAACTCCAATTCGATCCAGCCATTAGGTTCGTTGTATCGAATGGCATTTTTCAAAAGATTACTAACCAGCACATCTGCCAGCACAGGGTTAACAGCAAGCAGGACATTTGGTTCAATTTGTACATGCATCCGCAGGCCTTTCAAATCGGCCAATTCGCTGAAGTTGTCCAAGCAGGATTGCCCAATTTGGGAAAAATCGATAGGCTTCTGCGGCGAAAACTCCTGGTTATCAATTTTAGTAAGCAGCAATAGCGCCTTGCCTAGCTTGGAGAGGCGGGCGATGGATTGTTGGATGGCTTCTGTCAATTGCAATTGTTCATCACTCAGGTTGGGGGTCTCCATCAGCAATTCAAGTTTGCCTTGAGCGATAGCTAAAGGTGTTTGGATTTCGTGGGAAGCATTTTCCGAAAACTCTTTCATGGCCAGGTAGTCGCGTTTGGCTTTTGCCGTCATTTCTTCCAGGAAAACGTGCAACTGACGAAACTCTTTGGTGCTGGTGTTGGGCAATCGCAGTGGGTCGGATTCTTTGAGCCGAAAAGCCCGTATCTGCGACAAGGTTTTTTGAAAAGGGCGAAACAACAGGCGGGTGATGATGAAGCTAAAAACGATCATAGCCAAACCCAGGATGATAAAAAGGCGCAGCATAATCTTGACCACCACATCATAAATGTCATCCGTTTCGATGATCACATCCGTAATACTGATTTTGTAATAACGGCCATTAACAAGCTGCACCGCACTGATTTTGCGGAAAGGCTCCATTTGTCCTTCGCGGTACGGATGCGGCGCTAAGGTATCCGAGAATTGATAGAATGTATCGCGGACCTCACTGCCCAGATCGTAAATATCCACTTTGCCGCGTTTTAAAATATAGAGGGGAATGCTATCTGCCAACTCTTCCGTTAGTTGTAGCATATTATCGTATAGTGCAAAATCCGTTTCTTTTTGCACCTCTTGTTGAACTAATACATAAGCCACAACGCCTCCCGCACCAAATACAAGGGACGCAACAAACAAGTAAAGCAGGGTTGTTTTGGCTATCAGGTTCATCAATCTTCGCTGAATTTATAGCCCAATCCGTAAATCGTTTTAATATAATCCGCCCCACCAGCAGCCGTGATTTTTTTCCTCAAATTCTTGATGTGCTGATAGACAAAATCGAAGGAATCAAGGAAATCCACATGGTCGCCCCAGAGGTGTTCGGCAATGATTTGTTTGGTCAGCGGCCTGTTTTTATTGCTGATAAAAAATAGCAATAGCTCGTATTCTTTCACCGTCAAAACAAGTGGCTGCCCTTTCACCAGCACATCGTGTGTATCCGTATTGACATGGAGATCGCCGAATTCCAGCATTTTATGGCCTTGAAATTTGCGGCGGCGGAAAATGGCATTCAGGCGGGCGTTCAACTCCGGCAAATGGAAAGGCTTAGTCAGGTAATCGTCGGCGCCCAATTCCAGCCCTTTTACTTTGTCATCCAACGCATTTTTGGCAGAAACGATTAAAACCCCTGTTTCGGGCTGCAATTGCTTGAGCAGGCGCAACAGGTGCAAACCATTGCCATCTGGCAGCATGATGTCGAGCAGAACGATATCGTATTCAAAGCTCAGCAACTTATCCTGTGCTTCCGCAAAATCAAAAGCGGCCTCACAGATCATATCGCTGCGCGACAAATAAGCCCGGATGTTTTCGGCCAGCTCTTTTTCGTCTTCTACGACCAGTATTTTCATGGAAATGCCTGTTCAAAATTGTCAGCGCAAAAATAAGACAGGATTTTGATGGAAATTTGAAGTAAAAGAATAGACGGTTCATACCTGCCTTCTGCTATTCCGTACCCCTTCCACTTTTATAAAGGTTAGAAAGCCCGATATATTTGCATCATCCTTCTGGATAGAAATCACCCGATTAAAACATCTAACTTACACTTATCATGAAACGCCTTCTTTTTTTAAGTTTTATTTTTCTGTTTTATGGCAACCAGACGAGTTTCAGCCAAACAGAAGAGAAATACCTCATCACTGAAAAACTGATACTAGACATGCCTTTGTTGGATGCGCCATTTATGCAATATGCAGCACAGATGGCTTACAACAAAAGAACAGGTCAGACGTCTGACCTAGCTGCCCAACCCACTGCAAATGACTGGCTGCGAGGCTACGAAAGTCCCTCTATGTCACAAGTTTTGGCCATTACTAAAGACCTGCATGCTACAAATTACTACTTCCAAAACAAACTTTGGAATAAATGGCTAGAGCCAGAAAATGGAAAAAAACACTTTCTCAACCGTTTGGCAGCCAATGCCACGGCTGGTGTGGTCGATTATTTACTGGCCTACAACCTGATGGTTTTTGGCCCAGTGTGGATGCACGAAGAATTTCACCGCAATGGGCTTACCCTTCAGGGCATCAGCAGTTTTGATGACACTTACTACCGTTTTGGCGGTGATGGAACGCCAGGTGGTTCGGTCACTCAAGTCAGCGATGAAGACTTGATTCGCTTCAAGGCAGAAGCCCCGGAAGCATTGGTTAGAACTTTTGCCGCAGGCATTGAAGGGCAATATGCTTTTGTGCGCAACTTACAAAAAGACAATTTTTACCACGATACCGATTATCCCAATGTGGTGATGAACATCTTGATCACCAAACAAGCAGTCGATTATGTTCGTCAGTTTCAGCAATCGGACTACGACGCTAGTATTGATACCATGAATGCGTATGGCAAATTGCTGGAAGAGCGCGATTTTGTCGGGTGGGATTTTACCCCCTGGGTATATGACCTGCACCGCCCGGATGAACCCTACACGTTTCGAGGGCAACATCCTCAAGGCCAAGGGATCAATCGGGCAATCAAACGCAGCCAACTGAGCGAGGAAGAAGATGCTTATCTGGTGAAAATGGGCAATTTGCAATACCTCAATTATATTTCTCCATCGATGCTAGGAGTACACAGCATTCGATTCAATGATCAACTGAGGTTCAATTTTGCAGTGCGGCATATTTTAACCTCTTTTGGTTATGATCTTGGCGGAGATCTATTGATCAACCATCGCGGCAATAATTGGTTGCTGGGCTTCCACACGTATCACAACCACGAGAACGTATTTGCTGGAATTGAAATAGAACGCCAGGGTATAAAAGCGAATCTGGGAAGTAAAGCACTGGACATGACGGCTCGTGTTATGGCCTGGGTACAGCCTGAGAATGAAGGTTTTTATGCCAGTAAAGGCCAAACGGGAGGCTTGATGCAAGTTAGAGCACATTTGCCATTGAGCGACAGCTTCAACGTGTATGCCGAAGCAGAAGGAAAAACTAGGGGTTGGGTATGGGCTAATCCATACTTGCAACCTAACTTTAGCCTTCGGATGGGCTTATTGTTGAACTTAGAACAATAATGGATTATTTAATTCCAAAAAAAAAATCATGAATATTCATATCATCGGTGCTGGAATTACGGGGTTGAGTACGGCCTTGGCGCTTCAAAAAACGGGATTCAGTAATTTCACCCTTTTTGAAAGAGCCGCCGAACTCAACGAAGTTGGAGCAGGCATAATGATGCAGCCCAATGCGATGAAAATTCTCGATTGGCTGGGCATAGGCGATGCCATCAGATCGGCTGGGCAGGCACTTAACTTCGCCGATATTACAGATCAGCATTTGCGATCCTTTCGGAAAAATCACCCATCGCTGCTTTCAGGCGATCGCAGCCAACAAATTATAGCCATTCACCGAGGTAGGTTACAACGGGTGTTATATGAGGCACTGCCTACCGGGAAAGTGGAATTGGACATGCCTTTAGTGGACTGTACAGACAAACACACTCAAGTAAAAGCTATTTTTGAAAAAAAGATAGCCCTCTCTGATCTATTGCTGGGCGCCGATGGGATACATTCTGTTGTACGTAAAAATTGTTTTGCAAATACCTCCCTGCGCTATTCCGGGCAAACTTGTTGGCGGGGTATCGCCGATATGGAATTGCCTTTACCACTGCGTCATACGGCTAAAGAAGCATGGGGGTCTCGCCTGCGCTTTGGTTTTGCGCCTATTTCCGATCGAGAAGTTTATTGGTATGCTGTGGCAAATGAACCTGCGGGAGGAAAGGACAAATCAGGTTTCAGAAAGGCATTGCTTGATCGGTTTGCAAGCTTTCATCCCCTGATTTCTGATATCATACAACTAACTCCGGATGCCAAGATCATCCGCAACGATATTTACGACCTCAAAAGGTTAGCTACTTGGCACAAAGGACGGATTACCCTAATAGGCGATGCCGCCCACGCTACAACACCCAATATGGGGCAGGGTGCTTGTCAAGGTATCGAAGATGCTTATTATTTGAGTCAATTGCTGGCCTACGAATCTAGCATAGAACAGGCTCTTTCGGCGTTTGAAGCACTGCGGCGCAAAAAAGTTGATCACATTGTAAACACCTCCTGGCAATTAGGACAAGCTGCTCATCACCCCATTGGACAGCAACTCGTCAAATGGATGATGCGCATAGCACCCTCAAAAACCATCAACCGACAAATGCAACAAATTTTTTCCATCCAGGAAATGGATGTTATTTCTTAAACCTAAATTCAATACATGATGAGAAAGATTTTTTTAGGTGCTTTCGTTTTTGGCCTGAGCCTGGCACTTTGGCAGTGTAGTCCTGTTGGCCCAGAACCCACCGCTGAACCCAGCGAAAAACAACAAAAACAGGCTGCTATCGAACGTGGGGAGTACCTCGTAGGTATAGCAGGCTGCAATGATTGCCACACACCCAAAATCATGACTGAAATGGGGCCGGCACCCGATATGAAGATGATGCTGGCCGGACACCCTGCAAATGAACAATTGCCAGCCATTACAGATTCCAGCATGATTGCACCAGGCCAGTGGGCTTTGTTCAATAGCAGTCTTACAGCTGCCGTAGGCCCTTGGGGTATTTCCTTTGCCGCCAATATCACGCCCGACGACACGGGAATTGGCAATTGGACTTACGAACAATTTGAAAAAGCCCTTCGCGAAGGCAAATCAAAAGGACTGGATGGTACGCGGCCTTTATTGCCACCTATGCCTTGGTTCAACTACGTTAAAATGAGTGATGAGGACATGCGTGCTATTTTTGCCTACCTGCAATCTATTACTCCGATCAAGAATGCAGTCCCTGGCCCCATACCGCCTGCTGGCAGCTAAGAAAGCATTTGAAATCACCCGACATTTTTTAATTCAAAATCACCCGATACATGAGAACTTTATTTTTGATCCTAATCCACGCCCTGACGGTGCTTGGAATGATACCGGCCATTGCCCAACCTTTGATAAAAAGCGATGCCATTGCCCTGCTTCAATCTTTTCCATCTGCCCCCATTTCTTTAGAGGACGCTTGGCAGCGAGCTTGCCCCGATGGCAAATCAGAACCCGATGCACGACTGTTTTACCAAAGCTACCTCGACGAAATGGAAGGCTATCAAAGGGAAGGGCAGGCCTTGATGCAACAATTTTACCTGCAAAACCCCTTGGGTGTTACAGTCCGTCCATCAGTGCCCAATCACCCTGTATCTTCCGAGGATCAAATGAACTTGGAAACAGCTACAGCCAAATTGGCTCAAAAAATGCTGAACGACCCGGCTTTTGCTGCTCAATTTATGCGAATGAGTGAAAAAGAGCAACATGCTTATATGGCCTCTTTATTGGCCGATGAAGGTTTGAAACCCGCTTCAGGTCAGGCTGAGGAAAAAACTTTGCCCGGTATGGAATACAACTGGATGGAACTTTGCCAGGAAATCAATCTGGCTGCTTCAGATATGACGCGCTGGGAGGCACAAATTGACCTACAACTAAAAAATGCCCAAATACACGATGCCATCGAACTTTGGGTGGAAACGGAAATCAAAAAATTACCTTTGATTACTTTTGGCGAGTATGGTCAGGACTACGATCCCGCTCAAGTGGATGCCGTTCGCCGGAAAGGCATGGAAAAACACCTACAAGCAGCCGACCAATATATGAAGGATATGGCATTGGTATTAAGTGATATCCGAAGTCGGGCCAAGTTGAAATATGTCACCTTAAACGAAGCACTTCAAGCAGTGGATTTTGGCCATGGCTACGATTTTGGGCAACATTACCTGCTCGTATTACAGGCACAATTGATGATGCTAGGAGAAGTGCAGACCATCCTGCAAAATGAGCTAAACGTAGTGGACGAAGTGGTTTATTGGGTTTGGGAAACTAAGCAGAGGGATTGAATGAATGGTATTCTTTAAATCTATAAATTTTGAAGCCTGGCTTTTGTGCAAAAAAGCCGGGCTTTTACTTTCCCTCACTTCCCCAACCAAACCTTAAACGCCGACACTCGTTCCCGGCTTACAGTGACCTCCTCGGGTTCTTTTGGGATTAAGTGCAGCTTCAGGCGATTGTTGAAATAAGGGTGAATTTCGCTGACACAGTGGACGCTGACGATGAATTGGCGATTTACCCTAAACCAATCGTTGGGGTGGAGCATATTTTCCAACTCTTCCATGGTATATTCAACGATGTATTTTTGACCATTGCGACTTTTAAAGAAGTTGATCCGGCCCTCTGACCAAAAGTAGGCGATTTCTGCTACTTCTATGGAAACGTATTTTTGAAGGTGTTTGACCAGGAAGCGGGTTCGATAGGGTAGTGGCTGGCGCAGATCGTTGAGCGAAAGCAGCAGATTTTCGATGCTATTCGTCAGTGGATGGGCTTCGCGACTGTATTGGTTTTTTAAATCGCGATATTTATTGATAGCTTGCGCTAAATCTTCTTTTTGAACAGGCTTGAGCAGGTAATCCACGCTATTCACTTTGAAAGCTTGCAGGGCGTATTCGTCATAGGAAGTGACAAAAATGACGGGGCTACTCACTTGTGTGCGCTGAAAAATTTCAAAACTTTGGCCATCTGATAGCTCTATATCCAGAAACAAAAGGTCGGGAGCTGGATTGGATTCCAACCACTCGACTGCATTTCTGATACTGCCGGCTGTTCCGACTATTTCGAGGTCTTTAGCGACTTCTGATAGCAGGCGCTCCAATTTTTTAACGGCTAGGGGTTCGTCTTCCACAATCAGTACTTGCATGATGTATGGGTTTTTTATGCGAAATTGGAATAAGCTGGTTTATGCTGCTGCTGATCCAGCAAAGGAAGCACGATAGTGAAAAAGCCGTGCTCTTGCAAGACCTCAAATCCTCGGACATTGAGCAGGGCATATCGCTGCCGTAAGTTATCCAAACCCACCCGATTGGATTTTGCCCGGGCTGCTTTGGGTTGTAGGTTGTTTTGCACCAGTAGAGCTGGCTGATTAAGCTGATCCTTTCCTTCGTATATGCGAATGTGTAAGGGGTGGTCGGGGTTTACTTCGTTGTGTTTGACCGCGTTTTCAACTAAAATTTGCAGGGCCAAAGTGGGCAGTTTTTTATCCATCCATTTAGGGCTTACTTGTATATCCAGCGCAATACCCTTTTCGTGCCGGGTTTCCAATAGGTGAAAAAAGGAACGGATAAAGCGCAATTCATCTTTTACGCAATCCATTTCTTGTTCATTGGAACGCAGCAAGTAGCGATAGACATTCGATAACTCATCTACAAAGGCTTCTGCTCGTTGCGGGTTTTCGGAAATGAGGGAAGACAACACGTTGAAGCTATTGAACAAAAAATGAGGGCTAATCTGGTTTTGCAGGCTTTGATATTGGGTCTCCAGTTGCAGTTGCTCTAAGCGATCGTTTTCCATTAGTATCGTTCGCCATTTTTGAAAATAAGAAATACCCTCGTAAATGGCAGCCAATGACATGATGGTGAGAAACCCAATGAACATCATGCTATAAAAGTCCTTTTCAGATGGCACCACATGGGTAAAATGCAGAAAAACAAGGATAAAATAAGTGGCTTTGGCAAAGCCTACCGTACAGGTCATGTAACCAATTACGCTCCAAAAAATGCGTTTGGGCCAATCTTCTATCTTTGGAAAAAGCGATAAACATTTGCGTCGTACCCAATGGCAACAAATTGGCGAAAGCACGGCCATGAAGAGCCATGGTGAACTCATCTGAGCAAAATTCTTCCAGGAGTTAAAATACGCTTGACCATACAGGAAATAACAAAAAGCCATTAGCATGGGGGGGATGGCTAGTATTTCTATCCAAAATTTCCGAATAAAAAAGCGCGTATTAATTTTCATAAAGACATGGATTTGGTGTAAATAGGTATAGAGAGGATCAAGTGTTTTTCATCGCTCTTTTTGTGAGCGCCGCTTTCCTGCAATTGCTGCCAGTCGTTGTCCGATTGGTCAAAACGGATGGCCTTTGGGCGGTGATTACCTACAATAGTGAGGGTATATTCCTGAATACACACCGTTATATCCAGTGGCAAATATTGGGTGCGTACAAAATAGTCAATAGCGTGTTGTAAAGTCAGGGTTGGAATCAAGTATTCCACTAGCTTAACTTCTGCGCTTTGATCCGGCTGAGTTTCCTTTAATTTGGGCAATTGTAGGGAAAAAGCAGCTGAACCAAAGCGATTTTCCAATAAAAAGGCATAAGATTTAGCAAATTGCAGTTCTTCCCCTAACGGTACCAACTCTTCTCGCCCAGCCCGCAATAAATAACGATAAACCTTCGATAGCTCATCTACAAATCGTTCCGCCTGCGGCGCATTTTCACCAATTAATGCAGAAAGCGTGGTGAGCGAGTTGAATAAAAAATGCGGATTTACCCTGGTTTTAAGCGCATTCAGTTGTTGGCGGGCCTGTTCTTTTTTGAGTGTCTCGGATCGCAGTAAGGCTAGTCGGTAATTTTGAAAAAAGTACAAAGCTTCATAAATACTTCCAATGATGGCCCAAAAAATAAATCCAGCTAACCAATTATTCAGGACATTCCACCAATACACTACTTTGTATGGAAAAATACCCAACCAATCTACCGTTAGTAAAATGGCTATTCTCCCAAAAAAAACAAAAACAGCAAAAATTAAGAAAGAAACCGCAATACGCTGAACGGTTTGACTAATAGTAGGCCATTTGCGTCGGATTTTCAACAGAAAAACGCGGCATATTTCCCAAGTTAGAGAGGCAAAGACCATCCCGATGAGCGATAGTTTCCACCAAATATCCCAACGCCCAGGATAGGATATGGGCATTTGCGCCAAGCAAGCCGCAGGCACTGATAAGGGGATTACTAAAATCCTCAGCCATTTGTCGTTGAGTGAATAGTCCGTCATACAGGTGCGTTCAAGTTTTAAAATTATGCATAAACCCGGAAATTCAAGACTAATATATGGTATGAATTGTCAAAAATGAGGTGTCAATTGTCAAAAAACATACCGGGAAGGCCAGCTACAATTCTGCGCTTCTTTAGCATTTGAGATGAATTAAAAAAAAGAATATTTACAATAAACCGAGATTTGTTAATAAATAATTGTGGGCAAATGGGAGGTAGTATTTAGCGTTACAGCTAAATAACAAAACAAATCGAAATGAAAAGAACTATGCTCTTTGTTTGCTGCGCGTTCGCACTGATGAATGGATTGAATGCCCAGCTTCGATTAGGCCTGAAAGCAGGTACAAACCTCAGTTACTTTAGAGACATTTCCGCATCCGACGAATCCTTTAGAAGAACCCTCTTAGTAGGCCCACTTGGGGGATTCTGCATGCAAGTACCCGTATTTAAGCAGTGGTACTTCCATTCGGAGCTGCTCTACATCGAAAAGCATTTGGGTCTGTCATACCCAAGTTTAGACAGTGAAAGAACGATTGAAAAAGAGACCCTGGGCTATGTCGCTTTACCTGTATTCATGGAATGGAAATGGGCGGAAAAACTAAGCTGTGGGGCAGGTGCAGAATTTTCCTACGCGGCGTTGGATTTTGGAAAACGTTTCATATTGCATGACCAAGCTTTTGATGTCGCACTCTTGGGGCAAATTCGATACCAATTTGCGGAACGCATGGATGCTACTTTTCGCTACACTCATGGATTGAATCCATCTTCTGAGGTCCTTTACGCAGATTATAATGGAGTAGAGGTGGAAAGGACACAATGGTTATTAGCCAGTTGGCAACTGTCATTGGGATGGTGGCTGTAGGTGCTTTGTGGTTGGAGCCGTAGCGAAGCCTGTAAGTAAGGAATAACCGAAAGGGTAAGTTTTCTGCGCAATTGGGCCTATTTCTGCCCATCCCCCAAAAATTATCAGAGAACGAATTCTTTTCGTAATGGCGGTTACGGTAATGGCAGTTACAAAAAAAACAGTATTTTTATGGCATGAAATTCGTGAACCGCGAGAAAGAGCTAAATCTATTGGCCAGGGTTGGGCAAGCCAGTTTGATAAGATCGAAGATGACCATCTTGGCTGGCAGGCGGCGTATTGGCAAGACCCGACTCATTGTAGAAAGCCAAAAAGAATCGCGTTGCCTCTATTTTTTTGTTGCACGGAAGGAAGAGCGCTTACTTTGTGAAGAATTCGTAGGCCTCATGCGTGAGGTGTTGGGCATGAATATTTTTGGAGAAATCCATAAATTTAAGGATGTTTTTGCCCTGCTAATGGACTTTGCAGAAAGAGGAGCTATTACTTTGGTCATTGACGAATTCCAAGAATTTTTCCGTATCAATCCAGCGATTTACAGCGAGATGCAGGATATATGGGACCGGAAAAAAGAACATACACGCATGCATCTTATCCTTTGCGGGTCTATTTTTTCTATGATGAAAAAAATTTTTGAAGACAGTAGAGAACCGCTATTTGGGAGAGCCGACGAGCGCCTGTATGTCAAGCCCTTTTCAGTAGAAACCCTGCAATCTACCCTTTTAGAATACGCTCCTAACCATACAGCGGAGGATCTGTTGCGCCTGTATATGCTTACGGGGGGCGTTCCAAAGTATGTAGAATTGCTGGTAGATCGTATGGCATTTTCTGCTGATGCTATGCTAGATGAGGTATTGAGGGAGAACTCCCTTTTTTTAGATGAGGGAAAGAATGTACTCATTGAAGAATTTGGTAAGGAATATGCCACCTATTTTTCTATTTTAAGCTTACTGGCTTCTTCCAAAACCTCTCGTGGAGAAATCGAAAGTGTTCTTCAAAAAGATGTGGGCGGCTATTTGGCGCGGCTTGAAAACGAATACCAAGTCATCAAAAAAGTAATACCGATATTGGCAAAGCCCGGCACTCGTAGCATCAAATATGAAATCGAAGACAATTTTCTCCACTTTTGGTTTCGATTTATTTATAAAAACAAAGCCACGGTTGAAATTGGTAATTTTACGTATCTGCGTAAGCTTATTGAACGAGATGGGCTCACTTATAGCGGGCGATTTTTGGAAAAATATTTCAGAGAGAAACTGGCTTTAAGCGGCGAATGGTCAGAGGTTGGTACTTATTGGGAATCGGGCTTCAGCAACGAAATTGACATCGTGGCAATTAATCGCCTGGAACGCAAAGTATTATTTGCGGAAGTAAAGCGCAATCCTAGTCAGTATTCCAAGGCAGCCCTGGAGCAAAAAACGTATCAACTTCAAAGAACTTTTGCTGGATTCGACCTAATGTACCGTGGCTTTTCGATGGCAGATATGTAGTGCTTCAAACGCAGGCCACAGTCAGACCAGGCGGAGCGGATAAAAGTCAGCTACTTCATTTGCTTTTAACTTAAAGAATTTTGTCAGCACAAAACCAAAGCCCGTTTTTTTTTGACCAGACAGGCCAAATGACCTAACTTCGCCTTTTAATATCGTGTAAAAATCAAGTTGTGAACGTTTGTAGGGAATTGCCGCCCAAACTTCACAAGTCATTTTTCTCTCGTTTCTTAATTAAATAGCGACGTTTCAACATGATCAGAATTGTCTCCTTTTTCCTTTGTATTGCCCTTGCTATACCGCTTTTTTCTCAACAACCCTTTGCCCGACTCAACCTCCCTTTCGAGATTTTTGGCCAACAATTGCCCTATCCTTTGACAGGCGGTTTGAATAACCCCCAGCTTTCGGCGGTTGACTTGAATCAGGATGGTAAATTGGACTTATTAGTTTTTGACCGTACCGGAAATGTATGGCTGACCTTTTTAAATGTAGGAACACCTGGCCAAAGCAGTTATACCTATGCCCCGGAATTTGAGTCGCGTTTTCCTGCACAGTTGAAAGACTGGGTGCTTTTGCGCGATTTTAATGGAGATGGCATTATGGATTTGTTTGCCCAATCTGATTTTCCGGGCATACAGGGCATCATGGTGTATCGCGGGTATTACGAAAACAACAAAATCGCCTTCGAGCGGGTCAATTTTGATAACGAACCGAACCTGATCTTTTTTAAACTGCCCAACAATACCTTTACCAATTTATTGGTGAGCAACGTCGATTACCCAGCCATTGACGATATGGATTGCGATGGCGATTTAGATATTCTGACTTTCAATGTGGCAGGTGGTTATGTGGAGCTATATACCAACCAGTCTTTAGAAAAGGGTTATGGCTTAGACAGTTTAATCTTCGAATTAATGGATAATTGCTGGGGGGGCTTTTTTGAGTTGAGTATTCAACAAGAAGTGGCGACATCCTCGTCGCCTGGCGATTGTTACAACCTACAGGGGGAAGGGGCCATTGCCGATCGGCATCCGGGTTCCACTTTACTCACTTTCGATGCGGACAACGATGGCGATAAAGACCTGGTTTTAGGCGATATTACTTATGCTACGCTGAATTTTTTGACCAATGATGGCGATTGCGACTTGGCTTGGGTGGAGGAACAAGACACCGATTATCCCAGCTATGATGTCAGCGCAGATATTCCGGTTTTTCCAGTTGCTTTTCTCTTGGATTTGAATAATGACGGCTTAAAAGACCTAGCTGCTGCGCCCAATCCGATCAATATTGCCGAGAACCACGAAGTGCTTTGGTTTTATGAAAATACAGGCAGCAATGAAGTACCTGTATTCAGCTATGTGCAAGACGATTTTTTGGTGGAAAACACCATCGACTTGGGAACTGGTGCCAGCCCGGCATTGGTGGATTACAACGCCGATGGCTTGTTGGACATTGTAGTAGGCAACCGAGGGTTATTTGAGCCTTTCGGAGAAAGGGATACCCGTTTGTTTTTATATAAAAACATCGGAAGCGCCAACGATCCGGCTTTCCGCTTGGAGGACGACAACTACCTCAATCTCAATATATTTGATGATAATTATTCCTTTTCACCGACCTTTGGCGATTTGGATAACGACGGTGATTTGGATATTTTGGTAGGGGAGGAATTGGGGCGGCTCTTTTACGCAGAAAACACAGCCGGCGCGGGCAATCCAATGGCTTTTGGCCCCTGGCAGTATGGCTATAAAGACCTTTTTGTAAGTGGTGGTGCTTCGGTCAGTTCGCCCGCAATCGCCGACCTTAACCGCGATGGCTTGCCCGATATTATCGTCGGCGAGCGCACGGGCAATGTGAATTATTTTCAAAATATCGGTACGGCTAGCACACCAGTGTTTGATCCGAATCCTGAAAATGCGCCCAATACTTTTCTATTAGGTGGAATTGATACGCGGATCATCGGCTCCATCAGCGGCTATAGCGCTCCGGCTATTTACGATACGGGTGATGATTTTATTTTTGTGACTGGTTCTGAGGATGGCCATATTGAATTTCACAACCAGGTAGCGGGCAATATTTACGGCAACTTTGTACAGCAGAGCGATGCTTTTGGTCAGATCAAAGTGGGCCGTTTAGCCAAGCCAGCCATTGCCGATTTGGATAATGACGGTTTGTTAGATATTGTAGTAGGCAACGAGCGCGGCGGCTTATCCGCTTACCGTACCAACGTGACGGTTGATGGACTCATTGCCACAAGAGCGGTGGAAAACAGCTTGGATATTCAGTTCTTTCCCAATCCGGCGCAAAGCATAGCCCATATCCAATTGCCTTTCGATGGAGACAAAACCCTGGAATTGTGGGATACACAAGGAAGATTGCTCAAAAGGGTGACGGTTCAAGAAAAGCAAGTGGAATGGCCCGTTTCCGAGTTGCCGGAAGGCGTTTATTGGTTGCGGGTGATGGCAGACGGCAAGCAGGGGGTTGTTAAGTTGGTTAAAGCTTAAAGGACGGTAAGCGCTTCAAGGCAAGGCTGAGCGTGTGTGGCTTCATTACGCATTCAGTAGCATAGGTTTCACACACGCCAAGCGTGCCTCAAGGGATCCCTCTAATTCCAAAAAAGACACCTTTTTTTTTCTTAACGCATTTAAGTAGTGCTTGTAGAGATATTCTCTTTCTTTGGGATGTTCCCTTAGGGGATCTTCCTGCCAGGGAATGTCAATGCCGCATAGCAGGTAGAGGTCGTAACGGCTTTGATTCCATTGCGCTTCTATCCAGGGATGACAACGGCCATACTTGACTTCTGACCAAGTTTTCATCACCAACATGCCCGTATCGCAGAAGAGAAAGTCGGGTTGATAGGAAGACATAGCGTTTTCAAGCGCCATTTGCCCCTGAGCAATAGCCAATAAGTCTTCTTCTTGGTAATTGCCAGCGGTTTTTTCTAAATATAAACGGGCGTATTCAGGCACCCAAATGCCGTTGTAGCGATGAGCCAGGGCTTTTGCCAGCGTGGTTTTGCCACTCGACTCCGGCCCTGTCAGCAGTATTTTTTTCAAACTGATTAGTCAATATGAGCCTCCATATCGTAGCGGAGGCCATTGTATTCCTTTAAAACGGCTTTTACCGAACCCACGGAAACGGGCGATTCTATCATCAGCGGTATTTTGTTTTTATCATCAGAAGCCCATACCGTCATTTTAGTTCCTTCCTTAAATACCAGGCCGGAAACAACTTCTGGGCTAAATTTGATGGTATTGTACTTGCCAGAGCCTTTGATTTTGACCTCCTTTTCTTTACCCAGGTATTTGACCTTGAGCGGCCAGATTTCCTTATCGATAAATATTTTGATAGGGATTTCCGTGTTATTACTCAGGCTGTTGAAATCCACATTCCGGATGTGGTAAACAATAGATAGCAAGTCATGCATGCAACCATCAAGCGTGTATTCGGTTGTTTCAGCGGTGTCTTTGCTCTTGCCACGCAAGGAAGAAGCTTTTAAGCCCTTTTGGTCAAAAGTGATCTTGTCATACAGTCTATATTTGCCTTCCGAAACATCGCGGATCGAAACTTTGGGCAATAGCGTTTTTTTGTCCACGTAAGTATCGTACTTATCGCTGACCTTGTAAAACCATTCATAAGAAGGGTAGGTTTGGCCATGGGCCGACAAGTGGTATTGGTCATTCAACTCCTTCACACGAAAGGTAACCTCTCCGGCAGAAAGCCAAACAAAATTCCAGTTGTAGTACAATTTGTACACAATGGTTTCACCGTGCTGGAAGGCATTATTTTCCATCTGGCAAGGTGAAATGGCCTGCTGGGGTTCAGCTTGATGCGTTATCCTTTCTGGATAAGTGAAGGCCATGAGGAACGTCAACGATACGATGAAAGGGCTTTTTATCAACACTTTCCTTTTCATAACCTAATGATTTTAAAATATTTATTTTGACGATAAACAACACTCCAAGTAACGCGGGTATGGCAAGGTTTATTATGAATAAAGCGAAGACAGCAGCCAGTATTTGCCACTCGTTTTCCGCATAATTGCCCCATACTTGTAGGGCAATTTCCCCCCTAGCCAATACAGCCGCCAATGGGGGCAATGGTACGCTGGTCTGTACTAAAAAGATCGTTGCAATTCCGCTAAACGCTGCCGCAGCGGGAACACCAATGGCAAAGAATTTTAGTATAAAAAAGTACTGAAAGGAATAAACCAGATAGCGCAAGAAAGCAAGGGCCAACGCTTGCTTTAATATCGCATGGGGATATTGTCCAATCGTTTTTAGCGACTCCAATCGCGATTTCAGCCATGAAGGAAAGGGGACATATTGTAGCAAAACGAGTAAAAGATCAATTCGAAAAAAGAAGAAAAAGAGGCTCGCCAGGGCCAGGCTGCTGATGATCCAAAGACTGAGAAGTGGCAATCGGCTAAAGGAGTAGTTTAAATCTAAAAAAAACATCAATCCCAGCAAGCCGCCACTTAGTAATATAAGAATTTGGCTGAAACTACCTACCCCGGTGGCCATAGCAGCATGCCAGTTGTATTTAGCGGGTACAGCTAAGATGCGGCCACCGTATTCGCCTATCCGATTGGGTGTAATCACGGACAGGCTGACTCCGCATAGGATGGCTTTGAAAGACAAACCAAAAGGAATCTCCCAAAAAGGCTGCATCAGCTTTTTCCATTTAAGGGCTTCCAATGCCCAGTTGAATGGTAAAAGCAAGATCACCAAGAATAGCCAGGGCCAACGCGGGCTGTTCAACTGATCGAGCCATTGGCTAAGCAATCGCTTTCCATCAGGTACGCCTAGGGTTTGTGTATAAAGCAGATACAACAAAAAAGCCACAAGACCAGCTTTTAAAAGAAGACGTATTATAACAGAAGCGCTTATTTTTGGGAACAAGTTAACTTTGGTTTGGTTTTAGTCCACAATTTAGGTTACTTTGAGCAATCTTTAAACAAAGCTTTTGAAAAAAGAAAAAAACACTTACCGACTACTAGGCGTTGACCCCGGCACGAATTTAATGGGTTATGCCTTGATTGAAATTGAATCCAAAACGCCAAAGCTCTTGGACATGGGCGTGATCTACCTGAAAAAATTTGAGGATCATCAACAAAAATTGCAACACATTTTCGAACGACTGCAAAGCATTATCGATATTTATCAGCCTACCCAAATGGCCATCGAAGCGCCTTTTTTTGGCAAAAATCCTCAATCCATGCTAAAACTGGGGCGCGCGCAGGGGGTAGCCATCGCCGCAGCCATGACCAAAGGCGTGGGCATCACAGAATACTCACCCAAGAAGATCAAGCAATCCATTACAGGAAATGGCAATGCTTCTAAAGAGCAACTGGCGGCCATGCTTAGCCATCAAATGGGCTTCGCCTTAGACGATTATTACCTGGACGCAACCGATGCCTTGGCTACGGCCTTGTGTCATTTCTATCAAACCGGCAATCCTTTAGCCGGACAGGGAAAGCGCTACAACGATTGGAGCAGTTTTGTGAAAGACCACGAAGATCGCGTGAAGTGAGCCCAAACTAAGCTCAATTCCAATTAGCAGAATCAGGCATTTGGGCGATGACAGAATAAATGTCGCCAATATTGGACATGACCTCTCGCCAGAGATGATCAGGGGAAAGTTTGAATAAATAATTAGAGTCCATCGAAGCAAGCACCCAAGAGCCGATCTTCATTTCATCTACCAATTGTCCTTCCGACCAGCCGGAGTAGCCCACAAAAAAACGGATATTGTTGGGGTTGATCAATTGACTGGAAACCAGAAATTTTAATTTTTCAAAATTGCCGCCCCAATAAACACCTTCGGCAATTTTTACACTGTCTTCTAATAAATCTCCCAAGTTGTGAATATAATGGATGGTATCGGTTTGTACCGGGCCGCCAAAGAAAACAGAAGCATTGAATTCCGGAAAATCTTCGATAAGCTCATTGATGCTCATATTGATCGGTTTGTTCATAATGAAACCGATGCTACCTTCTTGGCCATGGTCGCACAACAAGACCGCCGAGCGCTTGAAATTGGGGTCTAACATAAATGGCTCGGCCAGCAAAATGATGCCGCTGATAAGTTTTTCTCCCACCATACAAAAAATTTATGCACAGTTCTCTAATAGAACGCTTGAGAAAATAACGTTCAAGCTACTTACAGTTTTATAGTGCAGAAGTCGGGAAACGCCGATCAACTTTTTTTACAAAACCCTGCAAAGTTTTACCCGAACCGCCCACTTCGATGAATTCAGATACACCTGCTTCAATCATATTGAGCATGGTTTGCGTCCAACGCACAGGAGCAGTCAGTTGAGCGATCAGGTTTTGCTGTATTTTTTCCGGATCCAATTCCGGTTTTGCCGTTACATTTTGATAAATTGGGCAAGCAGGCACCCCAAAATTGGTATTTTCAATCGCCAATTGCAATTCCTCCTGTGCGGGCATCATCAGCGGCGAGTGAAAAGCCCCGCCTACGGCCAGTACAACGGCCATTTTAGCCCCAGCTTCTTTGGCTTTTTCTACTGCCAATTCAACCCCTTTTACCGTACCGGAAATGACCAATTGACCGGGGCAATTGTAGTTGGCAGGAACGACCAGTTCATGGGTGATGCTTGCGCAAATATTCTCCACTTCGTTGTCTTCCATACCTATGATAGCAGCCATCGTACTCTCTACGGCCTCACAAGCTTTCTGCATCGCCAAAGCGCGTTGTTGTACCAATTTCAAACCGTCTTCAAAGGATAAAGCCCCAGCGGCCACTAGCGCAGAAAACTCTCCCAGAGAATGCCCGGCAACAACATCCGGTTGGAATTCATCAGAGATGTTAGCCTTTACAATAGAGTGCAGAAAAACAGCAGGTTGGGTAATTTTCGTTTGCTTTAAATCTTCCTCAGTGCCTTCAAACATGAGGTCTGTAATCCGGTGACCTAATATTTCATTGCCTTGTTCAAAAAGGTCGCGAGCTATCGTAGAGGCGTCGTACATGTCTTTGCCCATACCGACAAACTGGGAGGCTTGCCCCGGAAAAACGTATGCTTTCATGAATTAATGTAGTTTATTGCCAATCAAATTGAGAAATTCATTCCTAGTTTCCACCCGCTGAAAAGCTCCAGTGAAGGCAGATGTCGTAGTAACGGAATTCTGTTTTTGCACCCCGCGCATCATCATGCACATATGCCGCGCTTCAATAACAATCGCCACGCCCAAAGGATTAAGGGTGCTTTGGACGCAGTGTAAAATTTGATCCGTCAGTCGCTCCTGCACCTGTAAGCGGCGTGCAAATACATCCACAACGCGCGGAATTTTGCTCAAGCCCACAATATAACCATTTGGAATGTAAGCCAGGTGGGCTTTGCCAAAAAAAGGTAATAAATGGTGCTCGCAAAGGGAATACAATTCAATATCTTTTACGATGACCATTTCACTGTAATCTTCCCGAAACATCGCCGAACGAAGGATGGATTCTGCATCCATTTGGTAGCCTTCGGTTAAAAAGCGCATGGCTTTAGCCGCCCGTTCCGGCGTTTTAAGTAATCCCTCACGCCCAGCGTCTTCTCCAATACCTTCCAAAATGCTGGAATAATGATCTGACAATTGTTGAATGAGTTGATCTTCCTGTGCGTCGGTCTTTATTGTTGATGTCATTCAGTTGAAGTTATTCGCCGAAATATTCGGCATAAATGTTTTCGGTTTCACACAATCGAATGCTGTGCAATTGCACCTCGCCTAAATGGGGTTGCAACTCTTTCCAAAACAAAATAACCAGGTTTTCTGTTGTAGGTTGCATGTTTTTGGGTATAAAATCCACGTCCAGATTGAGGTTGCAGTGATCGACCCGATCGGTGATCACCCGACGGATGAGCTTTCCCAACTGCTTGACATCCATGATGAAACCGGTAACGGGATCGGGTATGCCCTTGACTGTAACAAACAGCTCGTAATTGTGTCCGTGCCAATTCTTATTGGCGCATTTTCCGAAAACTTCCAGGTTTTTTTCTTCTGTCCATTCATTTACCCACAACTTATGGGCAGCATTGAAACGTTCTCTTCTCGTCAGATAAACCATGTTATTGTCCAATATTTCGGTGCAAAGTTACAAAGTTCGCAGGTTCGACGTTTCATTGTGGAAAAAAATGTGTGAATAACTCAAATGCAAGAACAAATCGGGCTATTAATTTTTCTGCGTTACGAAAGCACCTAAATTTATGCCAACTTTCTAAGCGCATAAAGGACTATGGATTATTTCATCATATCATTGGCTGCCTTCGTTGCGGCCATGCTTACTTTTTTCTCCGGTTTCGGATTAGGCACCATACTCACGCCCGTTTTTGCGATCTTTTTTCCGATTGACCTGGCCATCGCCCTAACTGGAGTCGTGCATTTTTTCAATGGGCTGTTCAAATTGGTGCTGGTGGGGAAACACGCTGAGAAGGCTATTTTGCTGCGTTTTGGTATCCCAGCAGTGGTTGCTGCGTTTGTCGGGGCCTGGCTTTTGCTTCAAATAGCAGCAGTGCCGATCCTCTACCGCTATGAATGGCTAGGGCGAACCTTTGAAGTAAGCCCGGTGAAGCTCATCATTGCCGTATTGCTGATTGGTTTTGCCATCATGGAATTATTGCCTTTTTTTGAACGTTTTCAAATCGATAAAAAACACTTGCCCTTGGGGGGTGTGCTCAGCGGCTTTTTCGGTGGCTTATCGGGGCATCAGGGAGCATTGCGCAGCGCTTTTCTGCTTCGCGCAGGCATGTCAAAAGAAGCTTTTATCGGTACCGCTACGTTGATTGCGGTATTTATCGACTTTACCCGGCTGGGTGTGTATGCCACCCGTTTTGGGGAAATGAGTTTACACCAACAAATGCCGCTCATTTTGAGCGCGACGCTTGCGGCCATTACCGGCGCCTATCTAGGCAATCGCTTATTGAAAAAAATAACGCTAAAGTTCATACAGCGTTTAGTGGCTGTTTTGTTGATCTTGCTATCTTTGGCTTTGGGCTTGGGGCTGATTTGAAGCTTCGGGCGGTGCAAAGAGTTATTATGAACGGATAATAAAAAATGAAATGATACCCAGAATGCCGTTAATGGCTGTGCTGTTAATGTTTCAATTGCATCTTTTGGCACAGCCTGATACAGCGCTTCGGCAAGTGGTTCCATTGGCCATTGGCGAGACTGTTACCATTGCTTCTGAAATATTGCAAGAAAATAGGGTCTTGAATATTTATCTGCCTGAAGGATATGGCAAAGATACGCTTAGAAAATATCCGCTGATCTATTTGTTGGACGGTTCAATGGATGAGGATTTTCTGCACGTTGTTGGGCTGGTTCAGTTTGGTTCATTTTCCTGGATCAACATGGTGCCGGAATCCATCGTGGTGGGCATTTCCAACGTAGATCGGAAACGCGATTTTACTTTTCCGACCCGTAACGAACAAGATAAGGCCACTTTCCCCACCACCGGAGGCTCAGAAAAATTTAGGGCTTTCCTGGAAAAAGAACTGATTCCTTTTGTTGCGGATCATTACCGCACAGCAGCCCAGCGGACGATTATCGGCCAGTCTTTAGGAGGGCTGTTGGCAGCGGAAATCCTGTTTAAACAACCGGATTTATTTGATCATTACGTGATTGTTAGCCCCAGCTTGTGGTGGGATGACGAATCCTTGCTGGATCTTATGCCGATGAAAACCCGTTCCCGAAAATCAATTTACATTGCAGTTGGAAACGAAGGAAAGGTGATGAAGCGAACCGCCAAAGCCTTGTACAAAAAAGTGGGCGATTTAGCGGATCCTGCGATGAGCTTACACTTTAGGTATTTTCCCAACCGCGATCACGCTGATATTTTGCACGAAGCCGTTTACCATGCCTTTGAAACCCTTTTTAAGGCAAAGAAGGAGTAGAATCCTACTTTTCCGAACAAGCGGATAAAAAAAAGGCTAATTTTGGAAAATTAGAAAACCATTTCATGGCCATACAACTGGAAGATCGCAATCAAAACCATCTTTCCGATTGGGAAGCCAGCCAGCTATTGCTCCTGCCCATTGATCAGCGCAGGTTGGAAGACCCCGTTTTCAACCAATACATCCGCGAGATGTACCACTTTGCCCGCACCTACAACAAGCGGATGGTCGGCATTTTGTTGGAACGCTGTGCTTATCAGTCGCACCCGATTTTATCCAAGATAGCCATTATAACGCCAGACGAATCTGGCCTAAACAAAAGGCTCAGCCAAATGGCTAAACAAGCCCTGTCATCCGATTATGAAACATTCCCATTTTCCTGGGAAGCTGTAGCTGAATCACTCGACACCCTCACCCGTATCGAACAAAAAGCCCTGCGCCCCCGAGCTCAGGCCAGCCTTTTTTACGATACCACTGCCCAAATTTGGAAAATAGACAAAGGCCGCCCCGAAGGCCTGTCAGTATGGCACAGTCCCCTGGAAGTAAAAACAGAAACGGGCGATACCCTTACGGTGGAACTCCATCAGGTACTCGATACCTACGCCCTCGTCAGCCATTTTGAAGGCGACCAGTCCCAATCCTATAACATAAGCATACCTCCTGCTGCCGAAGAAAAAATCAAGGTTTATATCCAAGATCACGGCTACCACACCGAATTGATCAAAGCCGTCCACGAACTGATGAGCGGCTATGAGCGCATCCAATGGGTGGAGGAGCCGCGGGTGGAAGGCATGGTGTTACACTTAGAAGCCGATAGAGCCTGGTTTGCTGGCGCGGTCAATGCTTTTCAGCCCTTTGCTCGGCCTATTGCCATGACCGCTGTCGATTTGCCTGTACAAATAGCCACCCAACTCCATCAAATCATCGACTGGGAATGGCTGCTGCGTTGGGAAACCAATAAAACAGGAAAACAGCCATTGGATATGACTTTAATGGCCAAAGTGGATAGCGAATGGCAACCCTGGGGGCACGAAAGAATCTTCGTATGGGAAATGGAACACGCCAACGATCGCTACGACCTGGCACTGGAACTGAAAAATACCCACGATAAAGACTTGTATTTCGCCGTCTTTCAAATGCGGGATGATATTTACATCAATTGGATAAACTTGGGAAATCAACTGCTCCCCGCTGGAGAAACAGCCTTGATCCCACTAGAAATGGTTTACCTGCTCCCGCACACCATCCCTTACAACTGGCCAGTGAGCGGGGTCAATATCCGGGTGCTGGCTTCGGAACATGCTATAGAACTTGGCGCAGAACAAGTACCTGGAATACCTGTACTGTCTTTGCCTGGTGCAGACTCCGTTTATATTACCAACCGCACCCTTCAGATTAAGGACAAAGACCCACGCATCCAATTCGACCAGTTGTTGAGCATCAGCCTGCTCAACCCCGAATACAACAGCACCAGCGCTGATCCCCTCCGCGCCATGCTGGAGGATTATAATATCCAATATTTTGCCAAAGGCATTTACCTGCGCACCTCTACACTCGATGCCCGCTATCCCTTGCGCGAGCAAATCGAATTCGATGCCGATTCCAAAACGCCGCTGCCCGCTTTTTACGGGCGCATTTACGAGCCACCGATTGATGTGGTTTTGCAAAACATGTCCACCTATCTGCCTGCCAAGCTACGCGCTACAGGCAAGCCCCTGCTGATCGGCATCGGCGATACCTGGCTCAACCACAACGAATCCATTGATCTGGTGGCCCAATTGGCCGATGATTTCACGACCTTTTCCATCCCGGTGCAAAATTTTGCGCATATCCGGCAGGCTGTAGAGGCGATAGCGGCACTGGAAGCACCTGATCCGCTACAGTACACCTTTACTGCCAACAATATGTCTAATGTGGGATTTTCAAGTAGCCTTGAGGAAACCACCTTGCCGCCTGGCGAAAAATGGCTGCTCCTCAGCCCCATGGGCGAGCGGGTCTTCAACCGCAGCATGGCAGAGTTGCTGAGTGGAAAGCCCCTCGATAAGGAAAACCCTTTTGCCGCCTTCAGCGAAACTTTTTTTCGTCGCATGGACGATTTGGAGGAAGAATGGCGTTCATTGATCGGATATT
The DNA here is from genome assembly GCA_937864265.1 of uncultured Saprospirales bacterium. GTDB lineage: Bacteria > Bacteroidota > Bacteroidia > Chitinophagales > Saprospiraceae > CALMIR01. The sequence goes on from CALMIR010000188.1 coordinate 42,444, forward strand.
TGCAGGAGCTATTGCCCGATTTTCGGATAGTCATCCACAGCTACGCCCATTTCCCTGTAGAGCGGGACGAGGGCTTGTACTCGGAATTATTGGCTACCGGGCTTTCTGCCGAACAGTTGCGAGAGCTATTGCGCTTCATGCTCGATTATTTTGAGTACCGCCTGCTTCAGGAGTTGATCGAACAAGAGTCCACCGCCTTACTACCCATCCAAGCAGAAGTGGACTACACCCGCTGGCCGACATCCTTCGTACCGCATGATGCCTTTTTCAAAACCTATGCCGACCTTTTCAAAGGCAAGGTTTTGGACGGCGATTTTGGCCACCCAAGCTCCTGGCTAAAAGACAAAGCAGCAATCGCCTGGGCGGAGGCATTGAGCCTGGATCAAATCGCCGCTTGGGAGCAGTTCATCCAATACTTTCCCGATAGCCCTCATACTGAGGAAGCCAAGCGCAGGAGAGCCGCACTAACCAACATGCTACACATCCCCGGCGGCAGCTTCGATATGGGCGATGTGATGGGCGATATGGTAAGCGACGACGAAACCGTCCACCGGATCACCCTAAGCGACTTTTACTTGGGCGACAGCCCAGTGACCTTTGCGGAATACGATACTTTTTGTGAAGCCACTGAACGGGAAAAGCCAAGCGACTACAGCTGGGGGCGTGACCAGCGCCCGGTGATCAATGTAAGCTGGTACGATGCGGTGGAATACTGTAACTGGCTGAGCAAACAACATAGCTATACGCCCTTTTACGAAATAGACAAAACCCGCAAAGACCCAAATAATTCTAGTATTTATGACGAACTAAAGTGGATTGTAACCCCTAACTGGAAAGCTAATGGCTACCGCCTGCCCACCGAAGCGGAGTGGGAATACGCAGCCCGGGAAGGCGGTAAAAAAGTGCGCTTTGGCAATGGCAAGGATATAGCCGACCCTGCTGAAATCAATTTTAATGCGAGTACGGATTACAAAAAGCCATATTCCGTGGTAGGCGAATATCGGAGCAAAACTGTACCCGTGGGCAGCCTAAACAGCCCCAATGCGCTGGGGCTGCACGACATGAGCGGCAATGTATGGGAATGGT
>CALMIR010000189.1 GCA_937864265.1 uncultured Saprospirales bacterium
TTTTCCAAACTAAGTATGCTAATTTTGCTGTCCTATGAATTGGGGTAAGTTCAATCTATTCCTTTTCTTCTTGCATCGCCTATCTTGAATTGGTGAATTACTGAATTGATTTCTCCTATTGATACAATTGAAATGGCTAGATTATTTTCTTATGCAAAAATTCTGTGATCTGCTTCTATTCTCCTTGCTCTACTTTTGTCTTTACTGTAAATTATGATAATATTGGTATCCAACAAATAATTCATCCGAGATTAATTTAAAGCAGCTAATAGATCATCTATCGTATAATCAGTTTCAGACTCATCTATACATGGATATAATCCTTCAAAAGTCAAATGTTTATCTCCTTGATTTTTCACCTCATCTTCAAATGAAGTAATAGATTTCATCGAAAGCGTTGCTTGCTCCCAAGGCAACACATTATTATCTTCAACAGGCTTTACAAATCTATCAATTGCTGACTTAATCTTACTTAATGATCTCACATCAGTAATAGAATAAATAAGTTGTGATAAACTATGTTGGAGTTCTTTAACTGTATTCATCCATTCAAGTTTAAAATATCTATTTAAACAACACCTTTTAACTTATCAAAGTTACACACTATTCTATACAAAAATCCAGTTAATATTTATTTTTTGTTTCAAAAACAACAATAATCGTCTTTAATAATTCATTTTCAGCCAATTTCCAAATCCTCTACGGGGCTGCCCAACTTATCCCAACCTTTTTTGGTGATGTTCGTGTATATCTCCGTCGTTTAACTGCTTTCGTGCCCCAATTATAACGCTGCCAAAAAAACAACACACCCGCCGAAAAGCCGAATGTCAACTACCCGGAAATCAGGCCTCCAAACCACTCCTCCACCAGCGCTGCCTCCACGCCTGGATTGGCATGGTTTCGGAATTCATTCGTATGCCGATCATAGGTATAGTCCGCTGCCCATGCCTGGTGTTGACTGGCCAGTGCTTCGATGGCGTCGAGGATGTAATTGATTTCCGCGTTCGACATGACGGGATGAATGGACAGGCGAATCCAGCCCGGTTTATCGGTCAGATCGCCCTGATTGATCTTGTCGGTGATGCTGTGGGAGTAGTCGCGATCCACATGGAGCAGGTAGTGGCCATAGGTACCTGCACAAGAGCAGCCCCCGCGCACTTGTATGCCAAATCGGTCGTTGAGGAGCCGAACACCCAAGTTGTAGTGCAATTGGTCAATATAAAAAGAAACGACCCCTAAGCGCTCTTGGTGTTGGCCAGCCAGCACGTGCAGATTGGGAATTTGTTCCAGGCGCGCCCAGATCAGGTCGAGTAGCTCCGCTTCGCGAGCTAGTATTTTTCCGATGCCCATTTGCTCCTTGAGTTGCACGCAAAAGGCGGCACGTATGGTTTGCAGGAAAGCTGGTGTACCGCCATCTTCCCGGGCTTCTATCGATTCCAGGTATTTGTGTTCACCCCAGGGGTTGGTCCAGTCCACCGTACCACCACCCGGACAGTCAGGCACCCGGTTGTGGTACAACTTCGGATCAAAAATCAGGATACCAGTACTGCCGGGGCCTCCTAAAAACTTATGCGGTGAAAAATAAATGGCATCCAGGTGTTGCAGCGGGTTTTCCGGCCGCATGTTGATCTCAATGTATGGCGCCGAACAGGCAAAATCCACAAAACAAAGCCCTTCAGCGCGGTGCATCATTTCGGCTACCTGGTAATAGGGCGTTTTTATCCCCGTTACATTAGAGCAGGAGGTAATGGCCGCTATTTTGGTCTTTCGATCGCTGTACCGGGATAGCAATTCTGCGAGATAAGATAAGTCCATCAGTCCCTCCTCGTCGGGTGGAATGACTTCCACATCGGCAATGGTCTCCAACCAAGAGGTCTGGTTGCTGTGGTGTTCCATGTGGCTGCAAAAGACGATGGGACGCTCGGTTGCCGGCATTTGGGTAAATGGCCGAAAACGCTCGTGCAATTTCAAACCGAGGATGCGCTGAAATTTATTGACTACCCCGGTCATCCCGGAGTTGGAGGCAATGAGCACATCGCGCTCTTCAGCCCCGCAGTGCTTTTTAATGACCTCCTTGGCATGATGATAAGCCATGGTCATGGCCGATCCGGTGATGGTCGTTTCGGTATGCGTATTGCCCACATAAGGCGCCAAACCCGCGGAGAGCAAGGTTTCAATCGGCGCGTACATCCTGCCGCTAGCCGTCCAATCGGCATACACCAAAGGTTTTTCCCCATACGGGGTCTGAAAATGCAAGTCGTAGCCGATCACTTGGCGGCGATACGGAGCAAAATACTTTTCCAGGGCAGATATACGGGTATCTTCTTGAACAGATAACATGGTTTTACTAGCTTTACTGGCGCAAAGATAGGATATTTGAGAATGACTGAAGGGAGGGATTTTGGTTTTTTCCCTTCCTGGATTTGCCAAGCTGGGTTGATCATATATCGTACATCTGATTTAGGATCAACGAACAAGGATGTACGATTTACGAAATCTCATGCGCTCACCCAATTCCACCTTAGTGCCTTAGTGTTGCAAAACACACCCTCACCCTCACCCTCACCCTCACCCTCACCCTCACCCAATTTCTTCTTACAACCTTACTTTCTTACTGCCTTAGTGTTGCAGCACACCCTCACCCTCACCCTCACCCTCACCCAATTTCTTCTTACAACCTTACTTTCTTACTGCCTTAGTGTTGCAGCACACCCTCACCCTCACCCTCACCCTCACCCAATTTCTCCATACACAGCTTTAACACAGCTCTACTTAAAATGCCCTAATGGCATCTAACAATGACTCATTGCTGGCAGGTTGCATGGTTAAAAATACGCGCTTTTGAGCGGCCTCAAACCAGGAACTGTCTGCCAAATAAAGCTGGTTTTCTGATAAGCCAATGGCAAGCACTTTTACAGAGAGTTTTTGAGGCACATTGATGGCCGTCAAGGCATGCAAACCAGGATACATCCGTACCAAACCCTCCATTCCTTCCAGCGCTAAGAAGCCGATCAAATCATCGAAGTGTTCTACTGGGGCATCTAGCTTGGCGGTAAGCATTGTTCTATGGCCGCGTTCGGGCAGAAGATAATTGCAATTCATCCACCCCATTTGATCCGACTCGAACAGTAAGTACTGTTTGTTATTGCGTTTTTCTATTTTTATTACGGTCTCCGGCGCAAGTTTCCAGTCAAAGTTTTTTTCAGCCTGAAAAGCTTGGGTGGAAGATATACTAGCCCTAAAAAGGTGCAGGCTGGCTGTTTTATACCTCAACCCAGAGGCCTCGATGGCAATTTCCAATGGGCGGACAAGTTGGAGGGGCGTTCTTCGCTGAACGGCATTGAGCCAAAGTTGATTGTTCAAAGGCAGTATGCGATCTTCACAGGTAGGGACTACATTAGAAAAAATCATTTCTTGACGCCCTTTCACCTCCTTGAAGTGAATGTCCACTTCTTCTGTCACCAAGCGTCCGCTGGCGTCCATAAAACTTTGAGGATAAATGGTAATTAGAGTACCATTTTCTGATTGTACGGTTGTACGGTAGGCAGTATGTATGCGGAAAGTCTGGGCAGGAGCATGTTGCTGCATCAGGAAACGGGCTAAAGCATGATTATGCCCAGAAGGTGGTGTCCGAGTCGAGGTAAATGGCTTATTCAGCAACATCAGTGTTTCGTTTTCTCAACAGTATTTCGAAATTCGATCGGACTGTAATAGGCACCTGAATAGGTTATCCAGGGTACATTTCCTAGGGATAACCACTTGTATTTTTGGCGAACAGTCATTTTTTACGAAAAAAAAGGGAAAAGGTTGCGCTTTTTTACTTTTTTTATGGCCTCTTTGGCGGCTTATGAAAATAGTATTGATTGCAGCAAAGTCCGATAATCAGGTCATAGGAGCAGGTAATGAGTTGGCTTGGCACCTTCCTGCCGACTTGGCTTTTTTCTACCGTCAAATAGAAAATGGCTTTTTATTGAGTGGCCGCAAATCTTATGAATCCGAACAAGGTCAACAAATCTTCCGGGATCGAAGCTTCGTCATCGTCACCCGACAAAAAGGTTATACCATCACAGCGGAAAATGGGTATGCTGCTAACGGCGTAGATGAAGCCATAAGTCTGGCTAAAAGCAAAGGTGCGAACCGTTTGCTGGTTCTAGGAGGCGCAGAAATATACCGACAGACCATTGACCTCGCGGATGAACTCATTATTACGGAGGTACATACAGTGATTCAGGGCGATGCCTTTTTTCCAAAAATTGACAACCTTCAATGGGAGGAAGTACATAGAGCAGACCACCAGGCCAATCAAGAAAATCCCTACGATTACTCATTTGTGTTTTTCACCAGAAAACAGCACCAACTTTACCAAATATGATTGAATTGGCTAAAATTTCCACCATGCCCCCGCCAGCCGTGGATGAGGAAACGATTAAAGAACAAACGGAACAATGGGTTGAAGCAATTGGCGATTTACAGGAAATACTTTATGCTCAGAAAAAATACAGCTTGCTGGTCATTTTTCAGGGCATGGATGGTAGCGGCAAAGATGGCGCTGTAAAAAAAGTGTTCAAGGAATGCCACCCCAACGGACTGTCCGTTTACAGCTTCAAAAAGCCTACTGAGCAGGAGTTTGCCCATGATTTTCTATGGCGTGTCCACCAGCGCGTTCCTGAAAAGGGCATGATCCAAATTTTCAACCGCTCGCATTATGAAGATATTTTGATTCAGCGGGTGCATGGTTGGATCGACGATGAAAGGGTAGCCAATAGGATGAGAGCTATCAATGCTTTTGAGCATTTGCTGCAAAGCGAAAATAATACCCTGATTCTGAAATTTTTCCTTCATATTTCCTACGAGCAGCAGGAACAGGAGCTACTAGAGCGCCAACACGAAAAAGATAAGTTTTGGAAGCACAACGACAACGACTGGAAAGAGAGGCAGCATTGGCCCGAATACAGGCGTTGCTATGAATATGCCATTCATCATAGCGAAATACCCTGGGTGATCGTACCCGTTGATAAAAGGTGGTATCGGGATTATATCGTTGCCAGAACACTCCTAGAAACCCTAAGGTCGCTACCATTGGAGTACCCACCACTGATAACATCAAAATAAATAGATTTCTGTGTTGGAAAAAAAGCTTATGGAACCATTAGAAAAGGTGCGGGTGGACAAATGGCTTTGGAGTGTGCGCATTTACAAATCGCGCACGCTGGCAGCCGATGCCTGTAAAGAAGGAAAAGTAAAAATCAAAGGCACGGCGGTAAAAGCTTCTTATGCCTTACAAATTGGGGAAGTGGTGGAGGTGAGGAAAGAAGGTTTTCAACTGCAATACAAAGTGGTGGCTTTGATCGAGAAAAGGGTCGGAGCGCCCATCGCGCAGCAGTGTTACGAAAATTTAACCCCGGAAGAAGAACTCAACAAGTACAACGATTGGTATGTGGGCAAAGCCGTGCCAGAAAGAAGGGAAAGAGGTAGCGGTCGCCCCACAAAAAAAGAAAGAAGAGAGATAGATCGCTTCAAGAGCGATGATTAATATTTTTAACCCAATTAAATTTCAAGTATTATGAGGCTGATTTTTTACACCCTTTTTCTAATGCTGGGCTGGAGCACTGCTGCGATGGCTCAACCCGCTAATGACGCTTGCAGTGATGCCATTGCGGCTATCATGGACGAAGAAACTCCTTTTACAACCATCGATGCTACTACGGATGGCCCTGCTCATCCCAACAACTGTACTTCTTCAGGAACAACGCCAGACATCGTGTATAATGATGTTTGGTTCACTTTTACATCGCCCATTACTGGTTTGGTGCGTTGGAGTTTGTGCGATATGGCCGATTTTGATACCAAAATTATTGTCTATCTGCCAGGCACAGCCTGCCCAGCTACCGATGCCGATTTGTATGCTTGTAGTGAGGATGCCGGCAACTGCATCAATACGGTAACTTCAGAGGTGATTTTCGATGCTACACAAGGAGAAACCTACCTGTTGCGCATCGGTGGCTATGGCGATGGAGCGCCTGGCGAATCCGGCAGTGGTTCATTTACCCTGGAAGCGTTCATCCCTGCTGTAGCTAATGACCTTTGCAGTACCGCAATCGCTCTTACTGCTGGGGAGGGTATCATGTTTTCAAATATTGATGCTACTACCGATGGCCCTGACCACCCAGATAACCCATGCTTTGGCTTTGGCGATATCACGGCTGGCGCAGATATTTGGTACACGTTTACACCCGATTTTGACGGGTTTGTCGAATGGTCAACTTGTAGTATGACTCCAGTGGATACCCGTATGGCGGTATATGTACCCGGGGCAGCTTGCCCACCAACCGATGCTGACTTGCTGGCTTGCAACGATGATGGCCCTGGATGCTCCAATTTTACCTCACTGGTTATTTTTCCGGTTGTTTCTGGAGAAACCTATTTATTGCGTTTGGGGGGCTACAATTCGGATCAAGGGCAGGGAACTTTTAGCTTGACGGAAATCATCCCGCCTACTCCTCCTGCCAACGATGCCTGTGACAGCGCAGAAGAAGTTTTTGTCATGTCAGAAGAGCAAGCGGTTGGTTTTGAAATCTTATTTGAAGGCACTACGCTGAATGGTACATTTGATGACGATACATTCAACTTCCCACCATGTTTGAGTAATCAAAATGGGGGAGAATTTGCAGATGTTTGGTATTCATTCAATACCCTGGGCAATGCCGAGTTACAAATATTTTTCAATGCAGTTACACCCAATAGTCAGTTTTATGTAGATTTTTACTACGCTTGCAATGAACAAGTTGACACCATGGCTTTACCGGGTTCTTGTTTTGTTTCTAGCATCGAAAATCCCTTTGTAAATGCGACGATAACCGGGTTACCCGACGATGACATCGAGTTGTTGATCCATGTTTCCACTCGCTTGACATCAGATGTTCCAGGAGAATTCTTTTTCCAAATTGTTGGCGATATTTTCGTAGATGCACCGGAAGTACAAGTAGAGGAAGCCAGCTTGGCCCCCAACCCGGTCAGCGATAAATTGAACCTCAAACTCAACCTGAAAGAGGCCGTCCCCTTGCAATTTAATATCCTGAATATGCTGGGAGAAACGCTTTCTGTCAAGCGCACGAATTCAGCGGTGCAAGGCTTACAGTCTTATGAGTTTGATACGGCTCCCCTTTCACCAGGTGTGTATATGCTGAACATCAAAGCCGGTGCTGAAAGCCGGACTATGAAGTTTGTGAAAGAATAATTGTCGAGCTAGAAAATTGGAAGGGTTTTAAGTTTCTGGCTAGGTCAACTAGAAACTTGAAACTAGAAACTTGAAACCCTTTTCACCGATTCCACCGTAGCCGCCACCGTTCCTAAAGGGAGTGCCACCAGAAAGCCGATACCAGTAAATAAGAGCAACAAAAACACAGTTCCGTTACCTATGGCCAAGCCTTTGTACCGCCGAACAAAACGAACACTATCTCGTACCCTGAAATGCCTTTCGAGGCAAAAATCCATATTGCCAAATCCAGCATAAAAAGCCTGTACTAAAAATATCAACACAGGCACAATTGGAGCGAGAAAGGGAATAAATACACCAAGCAAGAAAATTAGAAAAGTAAAAAATAGCTCCCGGATGATATTGCGCAGGGAAATGGTAATGCCCCTGACCAAGTCACTCAAGATTTGAGGTAAGGAAAAAGGAGGCGCTCCGCCATCGCCTTTTAGTATTTTTTCTACCTTTTCGGATAAAAAGCTCATCAAAGGAGCGCTGATAGCCATGACAATGTGGCGAAATAACAAAAAGCCTAAGGTCAATACGAGGAGGCCAGAAAAAGCCTGTGCGATCCAATCCAGGACTTTTCTACCCCATTCATAAGGGTAAAAAGCCATTAGCCAGTCGGCTGCATTATCGGAAATATTCCAAGCTGTGCCGATGATGGCTACACCCAACAACAGACTAATGATGCCCGGCGCGAGGCAATAAATCCACAAACGGTGTTTGCTGATCAGACTCAATGCTTTGAGGTGCGAGCTAATGCCATCGGATATTTCGTTGAACATAATTTCTATTCTTTGATTATTATTAAACCAAGTCCCCCACTCTGTTGTATTAGGTAAAGTGGATTAACTTTGCAAATAAAAAGAAAATATTATGTATCCAGTGGAAATTACAGAGCCAATGGCTAAAGATTTGACAGCTTTTGGGTTCAAGAGCCTGGGCTCTTCCAAGGAAGTGGATGATGTATTGGGTCATCAAGAAGGCACAGTAATGGTAGTGGTCAATTCTGTATGCGGTTGCGCAGCCAGAAACGCACGTCCGGGGGCTAAACTGGCTTTAGAAAACGATAAAACGCCAGAAAATTTGGTCACTGTATTTGCAGGTGTTGACCAAGAAGCTACGGCTAAGGCTAGAGAATATATGCTGCCTTATCCGCCTTCATCCCCTTCTATTGCTTTGTTCAAGGACGGAAAATTGGTTCATTTTCTGGAAAGACACCACATAGAAGGCCGTTCAGCCGAAATTATCGCCGAAAACCTGAAAATGGCTTTCGACCGATATTGCTAAAATACGCTTTAAGACAACCGGGAATGGTGGATTGGCTCCATCATTCCCGGTTTTTATTACTGCCCTTCAAAAATCTGAGCCAAGCAATCCAACACCACTTCTCCTTCGCGCTTTGCCTAGCGATGGACGTACTCTTATCAACTTCACTCATGTGGCACTAGCGCTTCCTCGTCCAAAGGCGGAGCAAACAAATCTCTATCTTCCTGAAAGCAACGGAAAAGATCGGCAATGAAATGCAGGCGATCTTTCAAGTCAGCCCAATCTATGGCCCCCGTGTCTTTCAAGCTGTCCGGAGTGGGATCAATTTGCTGGAGCAATAGGATCAATGCTGGATGGGTAATGGTTTGCAATTGGGTGGGGAAATGTGCCGTCAAATCTTTTCCTAATGGCATCTGTAATCCATTTGGAAACCCCAGTTCCATGAAGTGAGCAGATAAAAATAGTCTAATGTGGTGGCGGGACTTATACGCCAAATCTGCTATGGCCTTGTCCAAAGGAGAGGGCATCCCAATCAGCACGCGCAAATAATCAAAAACGCGGTTGCCCCAATAAAACAAGCGCTGCATCCAATTGCCGTTGGACGACATGGAATTGACCAGAAGCGTTTTGAACGCTTTTGGATCGAGTACCGCAGCTTCCATCGCTTCGGCGATTTCCGGCTGTAGGCGGGTTTGTTCGTGGAAGCCGACCTCAATGTTGGCCATTAAGATCAATTCGGCTTTCAGCTTTTGATCGGTTTCAAAAAAAGCGGCATAATAATGCTGGAAAGCCTGACGTAAAAAGGCTTGTCCTTCCGGCGGATTTCCAGGACGCAGTGCACTGCAAAACGATTGAATCGATTCTGGAGCATAGCTTTGGTCTTTCAAACAAGTGTCCAAAAAGCGGGCGAATTCCCGGGCAATTTCCGCATATACTTTTTGGTTGCCTCGAGCAACGGCATCACTTGCCCGGACTGCGGCGGCTTTGGGGTTGAGTATTTCCCAAAGGAATTGTATTAGGGAACTGTGACTAGGTGGTGGGATTTTTTTCCAAAAGCTTGCTGCGCTATCCGCAATGGTCTGGGTGAGGTAGGGATGGGTATGGAGGTATTTTTCCAGCGCCTGCTGCATATCTTCTTGGCGGATGGTTTGCCCGGCCTGTCTGGAAGCCCAGGTCGCAAAAGTACACCAATTGGCGTACGAACCTAAACGCTGGCTCAAGGCCAAAGACAATTCATAGTAGCTTTGGGTAATGTGCAAATTCCTGCTGCGAGGTTCTGGCAGGCTGGCAATTCGATCTACCTCAGGGACAGAAGTCAGGGGATGCATAGGCGACTGCTTGGGTGATGAAGGGTGTGAATGTACGGAACACCAAAGCGGGACATGCTTGTTTCCTCCCTGAAGCAAGGGGTCGTTTGGTATCAGAGCCGATATGCTTGATTTTCCGCTCCTCAAATATACAGATATCTTTCGCTTTGGTAACGCAGAAAAATTAAGGCCCCTAATAAATTGGGAAATATTTTTTTGCATACCACTTGATACCCATTTTTATTGAGAAAGCAACATGATTTTGTCGGCTGGCAAATAAACCTATGTCAATCCATTCAACATCGAAGAAATCCAACTATCTTGTCCAAGTTTAAGCTCTCTTTTTTAACACTAAACCCTAGCGGTATGAAAAAAACCATTTGTTTGACTTTATTGGCACTCCTGCTGATTTCGGCCATAAACCTACGTGGTCAAAATACACAGCCAGCCATTACTACTCAAGCCATTTTCATGGGAAAAACCAAACCCCTTCGTGAAACGGCTCCGTTACTTCCAAATGATCAAAGCAGCAGAAGGGCAAAAGTGCGGCGACAATTCCCAAAAGACATCCCGAATTTTAACCGCACGTATCCAATGCCTACGCCTTTTGAAGACGTCGCACTTCCCAAAGGCGCAGATCCATTGGTCAATAATTTGCCACAGCGCAATCAGTCCTTCATCGTAGAACCTCAATTGGTGATTGAAGGCATTGACCAGGCGACCTCCTCGATCGGAGTGCCCGACCCTGCCGGAGATGTCAGCCCCTTTCATTTTATTCAAATGACCAATTCTTTTGAAGGGGCGTTTTACCAGATTTTTGACAAAATGGGCAACAGCGTTTATGGCCCTTCCACCCTCAACAACCTCTGGGCGCAGGTAGGCTTGTTTGGCATTGGCGACCCCATTGCGCTGTGGGATCACGATGCCCAACGCTGGTTACTGACCGAGTTTGCCGATTTTTTTAACAACACAATGCTAATCGCCCTTTCGGAAACGGAAGACCCCCTGGGCAGTTACCTGGTCTATCAAGTACAATCGCCCGACTTTCCGGATTATCCAAAATTTGGCGTATGGCCTAATGCCTATTACATCACAACCAACGAGTTTTCTGACGGAAATATTCCGGTTTATGCCATCAATCGGGAATCGATGCTGGTGGGTGAAAATGCCGATGTACAACGCCTGGGTGTCCCAAAATTTGTGGACGTTTTTGCTTTTCAAGTAGCCACACCCGTTGATTGGGACGGTAATACGCCACCGCCAGCGGGTAGCCCACACTACGTAGTGCGCATTTACGACGATGCCTGGGACGGGGGGCAAGATAAGGTGGAAATGTGGGAAATTGATATCGATTGGGATAACCCCGGCAATTCGGGTGTGAATGGCCCATTGGAGTTTTTCACGGCTCCTTTTGAGTCCAATCTATGCCCATTTACCATTTACGAATGTGTGCCTCAATCCAATGGCGTATTGCTGAGCGCTATCGAGCAAGTCATTATGAACCGGGTACCCTATCGCAACTTCGGCACCCATGAGTCTATTGCCCTCAATTTTTCTGTGGATGTAAGTGGCAATGACCGAGCCGGCATTCGTTGGATGGAGTTGCGGCGCTATCCAGGGGGCGACTGGTTTTTGTACCAGGAAGGTACGCATGCACCGGATGGAGACAACAGCCGCTTTATTGGCGCGCTCTCCATGGATGCCGCTGGAAATATCTTACTGTCGTATTCTGTCACAGGTGCTGTAGAGCCCTCCTTGCGCTTCACAGGCCGCCTGGCCAACGATCCCCTGGGGATAATGACCATTGATGAATACGAATATGCAACCGGATTGAGTAATTACGGTGGCCAGCGTTGGGGCGATTATGCAACCATGACGATAGACCCCTCCAACGGCACCGATTTTTGGTTTACCGCAGAATACATGCAGGCCAATGGCCAATGGGGCACCAAAATAGGGATGGCGCGCATTCGCCGCGATTCCAATGATGTGGGACCACAAATGCTGGTCAACCCAAAAAATTCCGGCTACCTGACCGATGCCGAACCTGTTACAGTAGCAGTGCGCAATTATGGCTACAAAGCGGTGAGTAATGTCGGTATCAGTTATAGTTTCAACGGAGGAGCAGTAGTCAATGAACTGATCACCGATACCATTCCGGCAGATAGTACCTATTATCACACTTTTGTACCTACGGTCGATATGTCGGTCATAGGCGGGTATGATTTTTTAATTTATACCACTTTGCCTATTGACACTGCTCAGTACAACGATACTTTGCGAACCCGCGTTTTTCAGTTGACGCGAAACGATGCTGCTATAGCTGGTTTTGAAGGAATTGCACCAACGGTTTGTGATTCTACGATTGAAGTGATCTTTTTGATCAAAAATACTGGGGTAGATGAATTGACAAGTGTGGAAGTCAACTGGCAATTGAACGGCGGTGCGGTACAAACAATCCCTTTGTCAGGCAACTTGGCACCAGGTGAAACCTTGGAATTGCCCGTAATGGTGGGTATCCTCCAAAACGGAGACAATGAATTGTCGGTGAGCTTGAGCCAACCGAACGGAGTGCCCGATGAAGACCCGAGCAATGATTCGCGCAGCCAGAATATAAATGCCGTTCTAGGCGGAGAAACTGTTAGAATGGAGCTGCTAACCGATTCTTATCCCAGCGAAACCACCTGGGAGGTGTTGGATGATGAGGGCAACGTATTGTACGCTGGCGGCCCCTATACGGAATTCACAACGCTCATTGAAGAGCAATGGTGTATGCAGTCGGGCTGCTATATTTTGAGGTTGTACGATAGTTTTGGAGACGGCTTGTTGGGACCACCACCTGGTAATGTGCAGATTTTCAATGAAGAAGGGACGATCATTGCGAGCTTAACGACCATTAATTTCGGTTTTGAAATCGACATCCCTTTTTGCACAGAATTCCAGTGCCTGACTACACTTGATGCTACTACCCAGGATGAATCGGGACCGGGCGAAATGGATGGCCGGATTGTTCTGCTCTTGGAAAATGGCATCCCGCCCTACAAATACAGCATTGATGGTGGGCAAAACTTCCAAAGTGCGCCTTTCTTTTTAAACCTGAGCGGCGGTATTTATAATTGTGTGGGCAGGGATAATTTTTTCTGCCTGGCAGACACGATTATTGAGTTGGCTACTTGTACTATGGATATAAGTGCGGAAGTATCGGGCGCCTCTGGGGGAGCTTCAGCTGATGGTTCTATAACGGTATTGATCAATGGTGGGGTACCACCTTTCGCCTATAGCCTGGATGGGGTCAATTTTCAAAGCAGTAATATTTTTACAGGGCTAACGCCAGGGCAATACACGGTGTATGTCCGCGATGATTCTGGTTGCGACAAAGACTTGGATATTGATGTGCTGGTAGGGCTTGATGAAAATAATGCCTTTTATGGCGTACACGTCAAGCTGTATCCCAATCCAAATGACGGATTCGTGCGGGTAGAAATACAAGGATTGGATGCAGCAGTCTGGATGCCCGTAAAAGTATTTGATAGCGAAGGCAAAGTGGTGCGCCACAGCCGATTGGCCAATTACAGTGGTGTTGTGCAGGGGGTGGTCAGTTTATACGATTTGCCAGACGGCACGTATTACTTGCAGTTTGGTGATGCGGCTTTGCCAAAGTTGTATCCGGTGCTGAAGCAGTAGCGGGGCTAAAGCTGGGCTTTTCCCGGTCGGGCAGGGAGTATTTGATGGGCTGGGCTAGAGCTGGGCCTTCCCGCCTACCGCCATGCCATCGATTGCTCAAGAGCCATTCCAACGACCTAGTTTACTATGGAAAATCGTTTATCCGATCGAGATTTTTTTCTGCGTGAGGACGTCGTGCAAATCAGCAAAGACCTGCTGGGCATGCATTTGGTAACTTATTTTGACGGCATACGTACAATAGGTAGGATCGTTGAAGTGGAAGCCTATCGCGGCCCGGATGACAAAGCTTGCCATGCATACAACAACCGACGTACACCGCGTACGGAAGTGATGTACCAACAAGGCGGGACGGCTTATATTTATTTCTGTTATGGCATCCATCATTTGTTCAATATCGTTACGGCGCCTGCGGAAAAAGCCCATGCCGTATTGATACGCGCCCTGGAACCGGTGGAAAATATTGAAACCATGCTGGCGCGGCGCGGTATGGAACGCCTTCAGCCACGGCTAACAGCAGGCCCCGGTGCGTTGAGCCAAGCACTTGGAATTAAAACGGATTGGAGCGGAATAGACTTGTTGCATCCCGATAGCCCCATTTGGTTGGAAAAACCAGAACAATTTGCGCATGAAGCAATAGCAGCCAGCCCTAGAATAGGTGTGGAATCAGCTGGATTTGCCGCCACCTGGCCCTGGCGTTTTTTTTATCAAAACAACCGTTGGGTCACCAAAAGTCCCTTTAACAAACAAGGTGTTAACATATTTTGACATTTTAAACCTGTTTTTAACGGCCTTTTAATGCCTCCCTCCTTGCATCAAATACCTAAAGGGTCTAATTTAGCGTCAAATTTCAAACTTTAGGCCGCGCCACGCGAAAGGCGTGGTTTCTGGTTGGTTTATAACATCTAATATTTAACAATATGAAATACGCTCTTTTTGTAGCAGCGCTCTTGCTGAGCCTGCAGGTTCAGGCACAAAATGAAGATGACCTGGCTGGCCCAACCCCAGAGAGAAATAAAGTTTACACCACATCGGGTGGTGAATTGATTTTCTCTTTTGGCGATATCCTCAATGACGATGTGGACTATAGCTCGAGATTGAGGTTTTCGGCATTTCTTCACCTCGGCCAATACCTACACGTCGATTTTGGGCATAATGTAGGCATGTTTACCGGCTTGGCCATTCGCAATGTAGGGATGATCACCGATGAAGGGGAAGGCATTGTGCGCAAGCAACGCTCTTACGCCCTGGGTGCACCGCTGGCCCTGAAGGTAGGTGATTTCAGAAAACGAATTTTCTTCTTCACCGGGGCAGAAGCCGAGCTGATGTTCAACTACAAAGAAAAATTGTTTGTCAACGGCGACAAAGAGGACAAATTCAACGAATGGTTCAGCGACCGCACCAACTTATTCAACCCTTCTGTTTTTGCAGGCATCCAATTGCCTGGTGGTTGGAGCTTCAAGTTCAAATACTACTTGCGCGAATTTTTGAATCCCGATTTCACCCAAGAAGTAGGCGGTGTTTTGGTAAAACCGTATGCCGATTTGGATACCCGACTGTTTTATGTGTCGCTTTCCCGCAGTTTTGGCGGCAAGCAACGCATCCGGGTATCAACATCCGATGACAGAAGCGGCACTTAATCGAATAAGGCAGGCTCTTTTTATGTTAGAAGGGCCTGCCAACTTTGCTTCTGATTTGGTAAATGCGCGGCTTTCAGTACCTTTACCCACAAAAAAAGGTGCCAATGAAAGCAAGCTGCTGTTGGATTTTTTTCCTGATAATCCTAAAAACGACTTCTGCGCAAGAAATCCTATCTGGTGTGATCAACCACTACGCAGTGGTGGAAGACATCGACTACTGTGAAAATACCCTCACCTTGAGCAATGCCTCGCTCTTCTCCACGGGAAAGGCGGTTCTCCTGATACAAATGCAAGGAGCCATCATCAATACCTCCAATAATGCCAGCTTTGGCGAAGTGAGCGATTTGCGCCAAGCGGGCAAATTTGAACGCAGCAGGGTTGCTGCAATCAATGGCAATGTAGTGCGACTCGAAAATGCACTGGTCAACACCTACGACTTGGACGGTTCTGTTCAATTGGTCAATATGCCCGAATACGACGAAGCACTGGTGATAGACACCTTAAAACCAATGGCTTGGAATGGCACTACGGGAGGTGTACTGGCTTTTACGGCCAATGTATTGGAATTACAAGCGCCCATTGATGCCAGCGGCAAGGGCTTTCGCGGTGGCTACGCGCCAATCAATTACGACGGCGATTGCTTGTGGTTTATCAATTACAGCGATTATGCCTATACGGCAAATAGCATTCGAGCTGCAGAAAAAGGAGAAGGTATCGCGAAGATTATCAATAACAATACTCGTGGCAGGGGTGCTCAAAGCAATGGCGGTGGAGGTGGAAACGATCACAATGCAAGCGGTGGCGGTGGTGCCAACAGTTCCCTCGGCGGCTTAGGTGGCATCAACGACAATCCATCTTTGTTTGGTTGCCAGGGCAATTTTCCCGGAGTAGGAGGAAAAGGCTTTAGTCCTTCCAACGACCGAGCTTGGATGGGCGGCGGCGGCGGTGCTGGGCATGCCAACAATTCGCAGGCTACAGATGGCGGAGCGGGGGGCGGCATCATCATTATACATGCCGGACAAATTATTCCCAACGGACAAGCGATTAAGAGCAATGGGCAAGCTGCTGATACTTCAGCCGGAGACGGTGCAGGTGGCGGCGGCGGCGGTGGCAGCATCGTATTGGCAATTGACGATGCAAATAATCAATTGGTTCAAGTAGAGGCCAAAGGCGGCCGTGGCGGCGATGCGAATAACTTGAATTTTGAACAGTGTTTTGGCCCTGGCGGAGGTGGTGGTGGCGGTCGGCTGCTGCTCAATAACCCCGCTGTGGTATTGGCCGTGACGGCAGGAGGTTCGGCAGGACAGACCTACAATTCGGCTTCCTGCAACGATGGCACCAATGGCGCAAGTAATGGCCAAAACGGCTCGATGACTACCTTCGACGCCATTCCGGCAGGCATGGAGGTCAATCAAATGCCTGTAGTGAGTGTGGCGGCGGAAAGCCTGAGTGTTTGTACGGGTGATATGCTGACCCTGGAGGCATTGGTAGAAGGCTTCGATTACGAATTGCAATGGGAGGTCGATATGGGGAATGGATTTGAGATACTGGAGGATATTCCGCCTTATAGCGGCGTGAACAATAGCACTTTAGAAATTGATCCCGTTGGTGCTGTTTTTGAGGGCTACCAGTTTCGCGTAAGCGTGGTGACAGCATGTTTTTCTGCGATTTATTCGCCCAGTATCACCTTAAATGTTATCGAAGCGCCTGAGGCGGCATTTACTTTTATGCAAGCAGGGGCGACCTTTTCCTTTGCCAACGCTTCTCAAAATGCGGATACGTACTATTGGGACTTCGGGGACGGGGGCAGCTCGACCCTGATTGATCCGGCGCATACGTTTAGCGAAAGCGGCTATTTTGCGGTAACGCTCTTTGCCATCCAATCGGCTTGCCAGGATACGGCTGTTTTTACGGTAAATATTGCCATTGCAGGAGCACCAGTCGCTGCTTTTGAGGTGGGGGCGACTTTGGGCTGCGCGCCGTTCAGTGTACAATATTTCAATACCTCTTCGGGAGAAATCGAATCCATTGAATGGTCTTTTCCAGGGGGTACACCTAGTACGTCAACGGCTGCTAACCCCCTTGTAGTATATAACCTGCCGGGTACTTACAGCGCCAGCCTTCAGGTGAGCAATAGTTTTGGGACAGCTACTTTTGAGTCTGTTAGTTTGATTCAAGTTCAGTCGCCACCTTTGATTGATGTTGTTCCTATGGTGGATGGTTTGACGGTCAGCTTTGTCAACAATACGCAGAACGCAGATGATTATTTTTGGGATTTTGGCGACGGCATGACCACTTTTGAAATGGCTCCATCGCACACTTTTGCCCAAACGGGGCAATACGAGGTGGTTTTCCAGGCAGTCAACACCTGTGGCACGTTTACATCCATTCTACCGGTAACGGTAGGCATGCCGCCGCTGGTCTATTTCTTTACAGAAAACCCTACTGGTGGCTGTGCCCCGATGCAGGTCACCTTTATGGCAGCCATAGATGGCGATTATGCCGGGCTGGAATGGCAATTTGAGGGGGGAAGCCCTGCCAGTTCTAACGAACAGAGTCCGGTTGTTCTGTATGAAACGCCGGGGAACTATGCCGTTAGCCTGACTGCGGAAAGCAATTTCCCGCCCCAAAATTTGACTTTGAACGAGTACATCCAGGTTTATTCGCGCCCTGAGCCGGATTTTGATTTTAGCGTTGATGGGCTTACGGTTGTTTTTACCAACCTGTCTTTCGATGCGAGCGATTATGTTTGGAACTTCGACGATGGCAATAGCAGCCAGGAGGAAAATCCCAGCCACACTTATGTGCAGCCAGGTGTTTATCAAGTCAACCTCAATGCTTCCAACGCCAATTGTTCCAAAGCCATCAGCAAAACGGTGGTGTTGATGCCCAATGCGCTGGAAAATCTCGATACTCAAAAAAATGGCTTTGTTTTCCCCAATCCTACGGATGGATTGCTGTACTTTCGCAGCGCAAATCCAGACTGGCAGGCGCTAACTTGGCGTTTGTACAACGAACTGGGTCAGCCAATGAGCCAAGGCGTTTTTGTCAACGAAAATGTCTGGGATTTATCGACTTTCGAGGCTGGTATGTATTTTTTAAATATCCATCATCCCGCTTTTACAGGATGGTACAAGATTCTCAAGTATTGAAAACCATGGAAATAGCCGTTTATCAGGTAGATGCCTTTACGGATCAGTTATTCAAAGGCAACCCTGCTGCTGTATGCCCTTTAGATAAATGGTTGCCCGATGCACATATGCAGGCCATCGCTGCTGAAAACAACCTGTCGGAAACCGCCTTTTTTGTCGCCCGGGGCGGAGTCTATGACTTGCGGTGGTTTACACCCGCCATTGAGGTAGATTTGTGTGGCCATGCGACACTGGCAACGACTCATGTGTTGTTTAAGCACCTGAATTACGCCGCCCAAACGATTGTTTTTGAAACCAGGAGTGGGCAACTGCTAGTCAGCCAATCGGAGGGCCTGTACATCATGGATTTTCCGAGCGATCAATTGGAGCCTGTGTTGCCGCCCGCCGTTTTGGAGCAAGCCCTGGGCATTACACCGCAAGAAGTCTGGATGGGACGCGAGGATTACCTCGTGATTTTGGATTCAGAAGCTGCCGTAGCGGCTTTGAAGCCCGATTTTGCCTTGCTCAAGCAATTGCAAGGCCGGGGAGTGATCTGTTCTGCAAAAGGGGATCAAGTTGATTTTGTGTCGCGCTGCTTTTTTCCCAACGCTGGCATTGACGAGGATCCGGTGACGGGTTCTGCGCATACTACCATGACGCCGTATTGGGCGGAAAAATTGGGTAAACAGCAACTCAAAGGGCTCCAGATTTCTAAAAGGGGTGGGCAGGTGCAGTGCACCATGTTGGGCGATCGGGTGGCTTTGGCCGGGCAGGCAGTGACGTTTTTGGAGGGTAAGTTGTATTGTTGATTTTGATTGGGTGTGGGTAGTTCAACACTGAGCACACTTAGGGCGTAAGGGAGTAAGATCGAAAATCGTACATCGTTAATTCCTGCCCGAATGGTGAATGAAATGAGCCAGGCGGGGTACATCATTGATCGGAAATCCAGAAATTGGGTGTGAGAGGTGGGTGTGTGGGCTGCAACAATGAGCACACTCCCGTCCGACCGGGTCGCTCCGCCTGGACGTAGTCCATTCGGACAGGCCGGGCGGGAAGAATGTAAGGCTGTAAGAAGAAATTGGGTGTGCGTGTGCCTCAACACTGAGAACACTAAGAATGTAAGGCACTAAGAGTGTGGAGTGCGTGCGTGGGATTTCGTAAATCGTACATCATTCTTCGTTGATCGTAAATCAGATGTACGATATATGACCAATCCCACTTGGTTCATTTCATACGCCATTCACCCGCCATGTCCGAATAGACTACGTCCGGGCGGGAAGGCACTAAGAGTGTGGAGTGCGTGCGTGGGATTTCGTAAAACGTACATCCTTGTTCGTTGATCGTAAATCAGAAAAATGAGTAAGGAGTTGGGTATGAGCATGGTGAAGCTTAGCCATACCCAACTCCCCTAGCCTTCACTTAGTTTCCTCCCAATATCAGTGGCAAGCCACCATTGCCTGCATCACCTACAATGATAATTTTAGAATTAGGCGAGTTGGCTAACTCCAATGTAGCCTCAATGCCTTTATCCTGTAATATCTTATCGGTTAAGCTGGCGCTGAGGATTTGGTTGGAACGCGCTTTGGCTTCGGCCTCAATGATTTTGCGTTCTGCCTCTTTGCGTTCCTGATCCAGGATATAGTCGTATTTGAGCGCTTTTTGTTCTGCCTCAATTTTTTCTTCTATCGCTGTGCGAACCTTGTCCGGTAATTCAATATCCCGGATGAGCGCGGCTTGTAGTTCGATGTAGTTTTCGTTCAGCTCTTTTTCCAAAGTGGCCTGGATTTCGGTCTGCACCTCATTGCGTTTGGTAGAGTAAAGCTCTTCCGGTGTGTATTGCCCGATGATCTGACGAACGGCAGAGCGGACTTCCGGCCTTACTAAGCGGTCAATAAAGCCTGTACCAAAATTCTCGTGCAAATAGCCGATTTTTCCATGTGAGGGGTTGATACGGGTCGTAACATCCACTCTAATGTTCAAACCATTGCTGGATAAAACCGTCATGCTTTCGTCTAGCTGCTGCTCCCGCACATCATACACATACATGATGTTCCAAGGCGCAATGACATGGAAACCCGAATTGTATATTTTTTCTTTGTCCAAACCGCCCGAAAAGCGCTTGAACAATACCCCTTTTTCACCCGGAGCAATGGTTAAAAAAGTGGCATTAGAGAAGATTAAAACAGTCACCAGCGCGATGAAAACAAAGATACCTGTTGTCACCAATCGCCCGGAGCCTTTCGCGTTATTCCCTTGACTCATGATAGGATTCGTTTATATTTTTGAAAAGATAACAAGTTTTTTTATAAGGAGTTGCTAATTTTCTATTTAAGCCCGTTTTTTACAGATTATTGGGTACTTTCGCCCTGACGAAATTATATAATTGACCACATTTTTATTGTTATGAGAACACTCATTTTATCCAGTTTGTTTTTGTTATTCATTTTAGCTTGTGGTTCTAAAGAAGAGTCTGCCGCCAGCGAAAAAGTTGCTAAAACAGAAAAGCCAGATGGCCAGCAAATCTACAAAAACCTTTGTGTGGCCTGTCACGGCCTTTACGGCGATATGGGCGCCAGCGGCGCTTTCAATTTGCAGACTTCTGCCCTGAATCTGGAAGAAAGAATTGCAGTTATCACCAATGGGCGAAACACCATGACTCCATTTGGCAGTATGCTGAAAGAAGAAGAAATCAAAGCAGTAGCTGAATATACCCTCAAGCTAAAGAAATAGCACTGGTGTCCGTTGAAACTTTTCATATACTAGGACTCATGTCTGGCAGTTCATTGGATGGGCTGGATATGGCTTTGTGCCGTTTTGAAATGGCAGGAAAACGGTTGCTTTCCTGGAAAATTCTGGAAGCAACAACCCACCTTTTTGATCCTGAATGGGTGCAACGGCTTTTGACAGTGTCAACGGATACTGCAAAAAACTATGCGCTATGCCACGCTCAATTTGGTCGATACATTGGGAAGCAATGTGCTGATTTTTTATCGAATCAATCTGTGAACCTCGATCTGATTGCTTCACATGGACACACGATTTTCCATTTTCCGGAGGAAGGCCTGAGCAGCCAAATTGGAGATGGTGCAGCTATCGCCGCTATTACAGGACATGCTGTTGTGGACAATTTTCGCATGCAGGATGTTGCACTGGGTGGTCAGGGAGCACCGCTTGCTCCCTTGGCCGATGCCTGGCTATTGCCAGAGTACTCCATTTTGCTCAACTTGGGTGGTATTGCTAATATCAGTTGCCGGGTTGGTGATCAGTATATTGCATTTGATAACACGGGTGCCAATCAAGTGTTGAATGCGTTGGCACAGACGCTTGGACTGCCTTATGATGAAGACGGAAAGCTGGCCGCTAGAGGTCGCCTTTTGCCCGATTTGAAGGATCAGATCGCGCAATTGCCGTATTTCCAGAAAAGCTACCCAAAATCATTGGGAAACGATTGGGTTCAACGGGAAATGACCAGTGTTTACCTGGCTTATCCGGCGTCGGTAGAAGATAAATTGCATACCGCTTGCCTGCAAATAGCGGAGCGGATCGTACAAGATTTAATCCATATTGCCGATCGCGAAAGCATCCAATTGGCTAACAAAAGTATGCTGGTTACCGGAGGCGGTGCTTTTAATGCTTTTTTAATCCAATGCTTGCAACAAAAGTTGGATGAAACATTAAAAATATCCCTCATCATACCTGATAAAAATACAATATCCTACAAAGAAGCAGCGCTGATTGCCCTTATGGGTTTGCTTCGCATAAAAGGAATACCCAATTGCTTGCCTTCTGCAACAGGCGCTACCAAAGCGGCAGTCGCCGGAGCATGGCATCATGGCTGGATCAAGACCAATGAATAATATCGCAAAAGACATTCCCATCCTCGTCACTGGAGGCACCGGCTTTATCGGTGCCTATTTGCTGCAATACCTGTGCAACCAGGGTTATACAGCGATTACAGCTTTAAAACGCCCCAACAGCCCTTTGGATTTGGTCGAACACCTCGATTCAATCCGATGGATCGACGGTGACTTATTAGATATTCCACTGTTGGAAGATCTGATGCATGAGGCAAAATGGGTTTTCCACTGCGCAGCCATCGTATCTTTCCGGCCACAAGAGGCCAAAGAAATGATCCGCACGAATGTAGAGGGTACTGCCAATATTGTCAATACGGCCCTTTATGGTGGTATTAATAAATTGGTTCACCTCAGCTCCATCGCTACTTTGGGGCGCATACGGGAAGGAGAAACGCTCCGCGAAAGCAACAAATGGCAGCGCAGCCGTTACAATACGACCTATGCAATCAGCAAGTTTCAGGCAGAACAAGAAGTATGGCGCGGTATTGCGGAAGGGTTAAACGCTGCTATTGTGAATCCTTCCACCGTATTGGGCAGTGGTTTTCCCGGAAGGGGCACTTCTGGTTTTTTTGAACTGGCCGCCAAGGGCTTTCCTTATTACGGTGCCGGGACAACAGGATGGGTCGATGTCAGGGATGTAGCCCGGTTCATGCTGCTGTTGATGGAAAGCCAACAGGCAGAGGAACGATATGTACTCAATGCTGAAAACCTGTCTTATAAAGAAGTACTCACGTTAATGGCACAAGAGTTTGGGCAGCAACCGCCTCGCATTAAGATTACCCCACTTTTGAGGGAATTGGCTTGGCGCGGGGCTTGGCTGCAATCTAAACTGAGTGGAAAAAAACCGTTTATTACCAAAGAAACAGCCAGGATGGCAGGTCGCACTTTTTACTACGATGCCCAGAAATCCATCGATGCTTTTAATTTTGAGTACACTCCGATCCATCAATGCATCCGCGAAACTTGTGCCTGTCTGCTACAAAACCAAAAGCCGAAATTGTTGGATTTTTGAAGTAGAGTGTCAAAAATAAAAAAAGCTCCCTACCACTTCAGATAAGGAGCCGTCCAACTAAGAATCATTTGCAAATTAATCTTTCAAAAACTTCGCGATATATAAACCCTGGTTTGATTGAATTCTGAGTACATAAAGCCCACTGCTCAAGTCCGAAACATCCAATGAGGTAGCGTTGGCTTCCATCTTTACCAATCTTCCATTCACATCGTAGATGAACACAGTATTGACCTGACTCAAGCCCAGGATATTTATTTGACCTGAAGTAGGATTGGGATATATTTTCCACCCTTCAATGGCAGGTGTGTTGATTGAATTGATGACCTCCTCATCGTCGTAACTGGTGAGGTTATCAAAACAAATGCCGCCCAGAGTAGTCGTACCTTCCTGACCGAGTATCTGAAACTGTATTTGATAAATCTGATCCTGGTATAAGAGACCATCGAAAGTGGGCAGCCAGTTCGGAATGGCAAAGCTGGTAAAAGGTACCAAAGCCTGTGTCCATTCGCCCGAACTATTAACCAATAAGCCGCCAATCGTTTTGTGCCACTCTTCTTGTCCTCCGGTACTATTGACAAAAGCTTTAACAATAAAGGACACATTGCCCGAAACGCTGGCTGGCTCTGTTACTTTGTACCAAAAACTAATCCCCAGATGGTCGGTCATATCTGGAAAAACCCCAGTTGCTGCCGCAAATTGAACATCTACACTGCCACCCCAGCCTTGATCTCCAATCAAGTTGTAGCTCAAGCAAATAGCACTATCTCCTTGTACTGCATCGCTTGAATTGCTAAAAGTATAACTGCCTGCCGTACTGTTGATCCAACTACTCACACCAGCAGATGGATTGTCCATGTTATCGAGGGTGAAGCCTTCAAAAATAGTGATATCTCCGCTGCTATAACTCGTGAGATTGTCCAGACATATATTGCCATTCGTTTCAATTCCCATCGCATTGGCAATCACCTGAACCTCTATTTTTAAAATCTGGTCGGGATATAGTACCCCATCATAAGTGGTTAGCCAGGAGGGGATGGAAAAATTATCAAAAGGCAGTTTGGCTTCCTCCCAGACGCCGGATGTATTGCCCAGTACATTGGTCAATGCCGCATGCCATTCTTCCTCTCCACCCGTGCTGTTGATAAACAGTTTCACATTAAAGCTCACCCCGTTGGTCACACTAGCAGGTTGTAGTACTTTGTAATTGAAGCGCAAACCATCCTCTCCAGTTAGATCGGGATAAACGGCAGCATCGGGTAAAAACTGCATGTCCACACTGCCGCCCCAACTCTGGTCGGCTATGAGAATATAATCGAGACAAACCGCCGCCGTTCCTTCTACCGCATCCGATGAGCTAACTAGAGCGTAGCTGCCCGCTGTGCTGTTGATCCAGTTGCCTATATCGCCTAAGGCATCAAAACTTTCCAACAAAGTACCTTCAGTCACGCTGCCTCCGGCATAGGCACTCAAACCGTCAATTAGGATTTCCCCCATGGTTGTAGTACCTTCCGGAGCTAAAAGCTGCATCTGTATTTCCTTTATCTGATCTAGATAAAGTATCCCGTCGTAAGTCGTCAGCCAAGAGGGGATGCTGAAACTGGAAAATAAAATTTCTGCCTTAGTCCATTCGCCTGAAGCATCACTAGCTATGCCGGCAAGGGTAGCGTGCCATTCTTCAACACCGCCTGTGCTGTTGATATAAATTTTGGTGGTCCAACTGACGTTTGGATCACTGGCAGGTTCGGTCACTTTGTACCAAAACCGGATGCCTTCGGCTGTTGACAAGTCTCCGAAATTCTCACTGGCTGGCAACATTTGTATGTCCACGCTGCCCCCCCAACCTTGATCAGCGACTAAATGGTAGTTGATAGCAATGGCACCGCTGCCTTCTGCGGCATCAGCAGTTCCTGAGAGGGTATAACTTCCCGCAGTGCTATTGATCCAATTGCCTATATCACTTGGATTATCAAAGCTTTGTAACAAAATATCCTGGCTGTACGACAGGTAGCCTGGCAATAGGAAAATCGCTATTAAAATAGGGTAAAAGTGCTTTTTCATAAGTTTGAATTTTGTTTTACAAAAAATGTTGCGCAGCCAAACAGACCTATCATCGCTGAATGACCATTTTCTCTGTTCTGATCAACTTACCCTGTGACTCTATCAAGACCTCATATGTTCCTGGTGCGAAAGTGACGGGAATAGTGGTTTTATCAGCCATCAATTGACTTACATATACTTCTTTTCCACTGCTGTCGTATATGCGTACCAACAACGGATACCGTCCATTTTTTTCAATGATAAAAAAGGTGTCAGCTGGATTGGGATAAATTACTACATCACTGGATTGATCAAGGTGATCAACGCCAACACTCACATCTGATCCTAACTTGGTCAAAATGGTGTTGTGCTTGAGTTCGATAGTATCTACCAGTAGCTCATTTCCACAATCAATCGTAATTTTATATGCCCCTTTGAAGCCTCGCAGGGAATAAGTGCCATTGGCATCCGTCATACCACTTTCTTCCGTCCACCAATCGTTGTAAACCAGGTCAATAAAGGCCGATCCAGCAGGCTTAAGCGTCCAGTCCTGATAAAACATGGGTGCATTGCCATGCCAGTGTGCTCCATCCCAGAATCCCCACATCATAAAGCCATCCGTACTTGGATGACTGAAAACCAGGGTGAGAAAATCGCGCAGATAAGTGGCGGCCAATTCGTCATCTATAGCTTCATTGGTATCGTATTCTGTTATTTTAGCCGTAGTTCCAAAAGTGGTATAAAAATCATCCAGAATGGATTTCACATCGTAAATTGAGGTGGGAAAACCGCCAATATGCCCTTGGAAGCCAATACCGTCGAGTTGAACGCCCGCGTCGATTAGTTCTTGGGCAAATTGTTTTTTCAAATCGTATAAGCCGCCCCCTGTATTGGCCTGACTAATGGTGACATAATCGTTGATATATGTTTTAGTATTAGGGTCAACTTCAGCGAGTTTTTCAAAAATTTTCACATATATTTCTCTGCCTGTAACATAGCCAGGCTGCCCTTGTAGGGCATATTCCAAATCCCTGTTGGTCGTAATTTCGTTTAATACATCCCATTCCGCAATGTTGCCTTCTATACCTGGATAAGTGGTGATTTCTTCGATGTGATTAAAGATGCGGTTTTCGATATATGCCGGATCGTCCTGATGGTCTTCTATATCGGGCGGCAAATTGCTCCAGCCGGGCCAGACCAAATTGTGCCCTCTTATTTGAATGTCGTGATCGCGCAGCCACTGAACGGCATTGGCCGTTTCTGGTTTGGACGTAATCCAGTTTTGTTCCCAGCCCGGCCATTTTAGTGCGTTCTCAAAAACAACCCAATTGAATCCGTGACCTTCGCCATCCAAGTCGAGTAACTTGGTTTCATAAGTATTGTTCTGGCCGTTGTTGCCAGCAAATAAGCGGGATACTACGGCAGAGCCAAAAGCGTATTCGTGGCGCAACATTTCCACTTCCACTAGCGCACCGGGAATGGGACTACCATCAGCATTTTGAACTTTTATGGTTAAATTCGCTTTTCGAAGCTGTTCTATCCGTTCGGCAGCGGCTGCCCGCCAAGGGGCATCTATTTCCCAGCCACCATATTGGTCGTTATTGGTTTGGTTGGGCAAATCGTCAATGCTCAAACTGGTTCCGTAGTTTAACACGGCCAGCCCACCAATTTCTACGCTTTGCTGTAGCCATGCCAAGTGCAAGCCAACAGATAGGCCATCCGCAGCATAAGTTTGGTTGGCATCGAAAGGAATTAAAAATTGAGTCCACTGTTCTGTAAGATCAAAAGTCAAATAGACTTCTTTTTCATAGGTAGAAGTATTTTCTACAAAAAGGCTCACTTGGGCGGGAGAGCTAGGCGTCCTCAGCCAGATGACCAGTAAGCAAGCGCTGCCTGAACTGATTTGTTGTATATTGTGAATGCCATAGCCCGCATCCCATTGATTAGTGCCGGCACTGTTGATGGCAATTTGTACTTTTTGTGAAAAAGGCTGATCGGCAATACTTTGATTGGAGGCGTTTATATCGCCCCACCAGTAATCGGCATTTAGATTCGCAGATTCTGTATTATTCAACACCCAGGTTCCAGCAGGCAAGCCATAATTAGTTTGCAAACCAGATAGGAGGTTGGTATGATAGGTATCCTGCCCTAAAGCCCAAATAGCCATAGAACTGATGGCTGCGATGGCAAAAAGTTTTTTCATGTGAGTGCTTGAAGTCTGTTAGTCAAAGTTACCGAGGGAGAAAATCGTTCAGGTGGGAGTTTTGCTCAAAAAAGGGGTGTATTTGATTCTCAAAGCCCAAAACCACTAAAAAGGTTGATGTTTGATTCATTTTATATCTTTTGACAACCCTTTTATTTATGAAATTTTATTTCTCTTTGTATCGATTGGCCTAGCTGAAATTTTATTAACCAGAAATTCATCGACCATGCCTAAAATACCATTCATATTTACAAAATCGTTCAAAGGTTTTTTTTCAAAAACCATCCCGGTTTTTGGGGCAATTTTTTTTATCTATCCCCTTGGCAGCCCGTCGCAATCCTTGAGCATTAATGAGAACGACTATTTTGAAAACAGGGGTAGCAATTTGTTGGTCTTTAGCAATTGGTACAATGGATTATTCAGCGATTCCAAAATCAGTGGCATAGAAATCATCCATCACGGTGTAAGAACAGCGACGAATGGGGATGTCCGCTTACACCCCACACCAGAACAATGGGATGCCATACCCGAATTCATCAACCGCGAAATAGATCGGGTGAACAACAGGATTATCGCCAACTTGCAATATCCTGCCTATGATTTCGCTTATCAAATCCAGGCTGTTGCCACTGCCGAGGATATACGCCTGAGTGTGCATTTAGAGCAGCCTTTACCTGAAGCATTGCGCAATCGGGCGGGTTTCAATCTGGAATTTTTACCCAGCGCTTATTTTGAAAAAAACTTTTTTGCCGACGGGCAGGCTTTTGCTTTTCCCTTGTACCCCAGTGGCCCAACTCGATTACAAGCCGATGGATCTACGGCTCCCATGCAGATTGCCGGTGGGCGAAAGTTTGTGCTGGCACCCGAAGACCCGGAACGTAGGATTACCATTGAGGCACTCAGTGGTTCCATTTCTTTGTACGATGGTAGAAATAAGGCTCAAAATGGCTGGTTTGTACTACGCACCCTCATTCCTGCTAACAAAACAGGTAAAGTTCTTGAGTGGTCTATAAAAATAAACAGCATCCCAAATTGGGTTCGCTCGCCTATGATTGCCTATTCGCAGGTGGGATACCATCCCGATCAAAAAAAAGTGGCAGTCATAGAACTTGATAAAAATGCGGTACCTCTGACAAGTGCCCGCTTGATGCAACTAGACGAGCAAGGGCACACCCAGGAAGTCCTTACGGGTGCCGCATCTGTTTGGGGTACTTATACCCGTTATCAATACCTGCATTTTGACTTTTCGCCTATTCGCGAGTCCGGATTGTATTACATTGAATATGGGACAGAGCAAACCTTGCCTTTTCCCATCCATCCTTTTGTGTATGAAAAAATTTGGCAACCTACTTTAGATGTTTTTTTCCCTGTTCAAATGGATCACATGATGGTCAACGAGGCCTATCGGGTATGGCATGGTGCTTCTCACCTCGACGATGCTTTGCAAGCTCCAGTCGATCATGTTCATTTTGATTTGTATGCTCAAGGATCTACGACCGATTCGCCTTATGAGCCGGGGCAGCATATTCCCGGATTAAATGTAGGTGGTTGGTACGATGCAGGCGATTATGATATTAGAACCCAAACCCAGTACTATGTTGTGTTAAACCTGGTCAAAGTTTGGGAGCAATTTGGCATCGACCGCGATGAAACGCTGGTCGATCAGCAAACCCGCTACGTGGACATCCACCATCCTGATGGCAAAGCGGATATTTTACAACAAATTGAACACGGCATTCTGGCTTTGATTGCTCAATATAAGGCTGTTGGACATGCAATACCTGGAATAGTAGCGGCTTATCTGCATACTTATCACCACTTGGGCGATGGCGCCACCAAAACAGATAACCTCATTTACAAACAAGGTTTGGACAGTCTGGAAAGCGATGGGTTCAGCAGTGGGTCTTTTGATGATCGCTGGGCTTTTACAACGAAAACATCTGCGCTTAACTACGGTTCTATTGCTGCCCTTGCTGCTGCTAGCCGCGCTTTGAGGGGGTACAATGATGATTTGTCTCAGGCATGTTTAATTGTGGCAGAAAGCGTTTGGGAGGAGGAACAGAGCCATCAGCCTGTAATTTTCCAACACGGGAATACAACTGGTGGAAATTTAGACGACGAAAGGATCAAAGCTGCAGCAGAGTTGTTATTGACTACTAAAAAGGACAAATACCGGCAATTCATCCATGAGCAGTGGGCAACCATCGAACTTCGATTTGCCCAAAATGCACTATATCTGACAGCTTTGTTGCCAATGATGGATGAAGCCTATTCTCAAAAATTAGAAGCATTTACATTAAAGCACAAGGCTCGCATAGATCAGTATGCTACTGAAAACCCATTCGGTGTACCTATTGCAACGGGAGGCTGGGCAGGAAGTGGGCAAGTCATCGCCTTTGCCCAAAACAATTACGCACTTCACAAAGCCTTCCCCAATATCATTGACAAAGAGGCGGTATATCAGGGCTTGAATTATGTTTTAGGCTGCCATCCAGGCTCTAATATCTCATTCGTTTCCGGGGTAGGCACCGTTTCCAAAAAAGTGGCATACGGCATGAACCGGGCTGACTACTCTTTTATTGCCGGTGGGATCGTACCTGGGGTACTGATTGTTCAGCCTGATTTTCCCGAAAACAAAGAGGATTGGCCCTTCTTGTGGGGAGAAAACGAGTACGTTATCAGCGTTGGATCGAGCTATTTGTACCTGGCGCTCGCTGTGAAAGACTTGTTCCATCAAGAACGTTACGGAAAATAAGAACAAACCTCAAGGCAGTATGGCCTCTAAGGCCGCTTGGGGATTCACGACCCCACAACCGTATTCAATGTCCTTGCATTTGGTCATTTTAAACCGAGGTGTGGCCGTTTCTTTCATCAAATGTATCCATTCACCAGGAGAAAGCTTTTTATGAAGTTGTCGGCTTTTTTGTAACAGCAGCGCCATAAGCCCGGCTAAATAAGCACCTCCTAGAGGAATGTAATGATTGTTTTTTTGCGGATATAAATCCATCGCAGGCGCCATAACGTCCAGGGTATAGCTTCTGACTTCGTTCGCTAAGCGCTCGCCGTTTTTTTGGATGCCTCCAACAGAAAGGCAATTGTTCAAGCTGGCAGGATAGCGGTTTTCCGGGCGGGTATGGTTGGAAATACCTGCATTCGCAATACACAATATCCCTTTGTTTTCCAGTTCCTGAAAAATGGTCAGCAATTCTTTCTTTTGACTGTGATTTAAGGCATGTTCTCTGAAATCGAAAGGAATAAAAATAATATCTGCTCCTTGATCCAAAGCCCAGAAAAGACCTTCCAAAAAAAGGTAAAAATCAATTCCGAGCATACTGTCCCATACCTTGCCTACCAACAAATTGGCCTGCGGTGCTAGCCCTAAATAGGCTTGATGCCCTCGTCCGGCTGCGATACCAGCCAATATAGTACTTGCACTGTTCTCCAAGGGCATGATGGAGTCGCCGGAAGTAAAGTCTTTGTAAACGGTTATCGCTTCTTTGATATCAGGAGCGTTCTGAGCAATCGGCCCATCAAGCAGGGCAATTCTAATGCTTGTTCCCAAAATATCGTTGTCCCAAAAAAGAGCAGGAATTTCAAAATCATCCATGCCCCAATGCTGTAAATCCCGCCTAAGCTTAAACACGGGCGCTTGCTGAACGTCAGATGAAGGCTCAACAGCAAAAGAAGGAGCAGCAACTGTTGCTTTCACTTCAGGAGTTTTCAAAACCGTTTTTTCTTCGCCCAATTCCAGCGACCAGGAGCCGCCGATTAATTCGCCCTCTGTTTCAGTGTTTTTATCCGCCTTTTTTTCTGGCGACATGAGGGCTTTGTAAAGGATCAACACCCTACCGCTCCAATAATACCAGCCATGAAAATCTTTAAAGTAAGTATCCACCCCATCTATGGCAGTACCGCGATAGAGCCGATCCTCTACATCTATTTCTGTGCCGGAATAAATAACCCCGATGGGTGGTTTTGAAAAATCACGAGCCGAAGCCCTGACATTTGTATTGACGAGAAATCTGATGCGCATGGTCTTGGGGTATTAGCCAACTGGTTTTTCAATATTTTCAATATCAATATTCGAATTGACGACAACTGGCGGTGCTTGCGGTACAACGACCGTTTTGGACGCTGTACTCACAACCGCCGCCGGTGGTGATGCAATAGAGACATTAAATTCGGGCAACTTTCCGGTACTTCTGAAATTGACCAGCTTTCGAAGCAAATCAAACCAGAAGGGCGCTCCTTTAGAAATACACACTGCTGTGATGAGCCAGCCAAAAGCTTTGAATAACCAGAAGAAAATGTCGTTGGACAATTCGATGTCTTCCCCCCAGCCGATGCCCAGGGAGTTTTTATCCAATTCATCCAGCCCAGTTTTAATTTTCCCGTAAATATCCTTTTGCAGTTCTTGCTGCGCCAGTCTGTCGGCTGTGACAGGCAGGGTATCATAAGCTGCTGCAAGCGCCGGATCTTCGGCTGTGGCCTCAGCCAGGGCTACTAATTTGTCTAAATCCGTTTGTGAGCTTTCGGAAAGGCG
This sequence comes from uncultured Saprospirales bacterium, assembly GCA_937864265.1. Classification (GTDB taxonomy): domain Bacteria; phylum Bacteroidota; class Bacteroidia; order Chitinophagales; family Saprospiraceae; genus CALMIR01. Next base: position 31,936 of record CALMIR010000189.1, read on the forward strand.
GTTGAAAACCGTCAAAGTATCTACATTGAAAATAATAGCGATAGACAAGCCTAACACCAAAAGCATTCTTTCTATTTTTCGCGTGTACCATCCACTGGCGCGATCCATAATATCGTCGTACCAAGTTTCTATTTTGCCTTTGAAGGCTTCCAGATCATTATCGGCTTCCTTGAGCAATTGCTTCAAAGTCGCTTTCAGGTTTTCATCCGGCAAAGACTCGATTTTTTCAAACAAACCAAACCCTTTCTCATCCTTCGCAAGCACATTCATCAAAATGGATCGAAAGGTATTGGAAGGCAGGTAAGAGGGCGGTGTGGATTTGCCAAAAAATTTGCCCGACAATTGCTGGTAAACGACGTTGGATTTGAAATCGCCGAGAATTTCTTCTCGCCTGTCCTGTGAAGAAAGCAGGCTTTTCAGGACTTTTTCGAGGTGGTTGGCGCGCATCGCCAGGAAGCTGGCGATTAATTCCATGACGATAGTACCCAACAAACTGTAAAAAAGGATGATGAGTACAAAGCTAATAACAACAGTTAATGAAGGCATAGGCCAGGGTTTTTAGGGTTTTCAATGCTGAGGCTCAACCATTGTGACGTGTCCTAATGCATTGCTTCTCAGCTCTTTTTGCCGTATAAAGGTACAATTCTTGGGTAAGAAATGCAAATTTTTTTCTAACCTGGAAAAGCACTTTTTATTTTATCCGCCAAAACAGCTGCGTGTGATTCCATGACTTCATGCGAAAGCCCGGCAATGTGAGGGGTAATCAAAACGCGATCAGAATGACGCAGGTACTGGAAGGCTTCGGGTAATTGGTTCACTTCTAGTTTGGCAAATGATTGTTCTTCGTATTCGATGACATCTAGCCCAGCGCCTAATATTCGGCCACTTTCCAGCGCATCTTTGAGGGCAGCTGTGTCCAAAACTAATCCCCTGGAAGTATTGATGAGGAAAATAGGTTTTTTGAATTTTTGCAGGAATTGCCTGTTCACAAAGTGATAATTCTCTGGCAAATAGGGAATGTGCAGGGTAATGATATCCGCTTCTTCAAAGAGCTCTTGCAGTGTGGCTTCCCGGGCAAAATTATCGCCATAATGGGTTCTGAACTTGTCGTAGGCCAGTACGCGGCAACCAAAACCTGCCAACCGTTTGGCCACTTCCTGCCCAATATTGCCATACCCTACGATGCCCACCGTCCTGTGGCGCAGCTCAAAGGCTTTGTTTTCTTCGCGTTGCCATTTTCCCTCTACCACTTGTTGGTGGGCGCGTCCAATACAATGCATCAACCCCAATAGCAGCCCAATGGCGTGCTCTGCTACCGTATCCTTGCTTCCCTCCGGAGAATTGAACACTTGTACGCCCTTCTGTACGGCATGGTCCACATCGATGTGTTCCAACCCGATGCCCATACGGCCAATAAATCGCAAATCAGGGCATTGATCCAATAAGGACTGATCGACATTAATTCGGCTGCGGATGATCCAGCCAAATGCTTTTTGCAGATGGGGCAGCAATTCTGATGGCGGCGTGTGCTGATGATCGGCACATTCGAAGCCCATTTCCTGCAAAGCACTTTCCAGAATCGGATGGGCTTTATCAATCAATACGACAAGTCTTGCCATGAATCATCCACTAACTTATCAAAGATGACAGTTTCATGGCCAACCCCATATCGCCACTTATTTTTATTTTGCCGCTCATCATGGCCATCATCGGATTCATTTCGCCCTTTCTAAGGGCATTGATCGTAGCCAAGGAGGTAGTAATGGTACAGTCTGCCTCTTTGTCTTCATTGGTCACAACAGTGGTGTCTCCACTGGAATCGATGAAAACAGTGCCTTCTGTAAGTTTGAATTTGATGGTCTTTCCAAGTGAAGGTATTTTGGAAGCGGTTTGTTCGAATTGTTTGGTTATTTCAGTTAGATCCATAAAATTTTGATTTTCAGTGCAACAAATGTAGTTTTTTTGTCTATAAAACCTAAAAAACGGAGGCCAAACTTTTAATATCCACATCGATTCACCAAATCATTTCGTATTCAATTTGGCTAATTTGATGCATTGGTATCAATAACTCCTGTACGCCTAATACGGAGCGCAATTCGACTTTAAAATTGGGCTTGGACGGTACCTTGAGGTAATAGGCTTGATCGATGGCATAAGTCTGGGCATCTACTTGGCGAATATCGGTTCCCTTAGCTATTCTCAGGTACATTGCCGGGGTAGTTGTGCCCTGTACGCCTATCTTTCTGCTAAGCGCCTTGCCTCCATCAACAGGACTCAATTCATCTTTTACAAGCAATCCCAATGTTTGGTATTGGAAAATGGGATAACCGACATCATTTAAGGCATAACCTTTGCTCCTAAAGCCATCGGAGGCGGCGTAAGTGGCAGACCAAGTTGCCTGTTGCCCTGAAAGAACGGCCAATAAAGGTTCGTCCCAAAGTGGAATCACGACTCCCATTGCCCTGGAACTTCCATCTCCGCGATCGTTCCACATAGGTGTTGCATCCAGGAACGGTCCTTTCCAAACTTGAAACAAGGCCCCATTTTCCAGGTTATACGAAAAATGAAGCCCCTCCGGATTACCGACATTTATCGCATGGCTGATGCGGTGGGAAATAGAATCTCCTGTTGTCTGGAAGTCAACAAAACTCCTTAATAAATAAGGCGAGGCTGTCTTTTCAAGCAAAATCGGATCGGCAGCCTGTATGCCTGGGGGCAATGAGCTTTCAGTGTGTAAAGCCTGATAACGAATGCCCGGGCCCGCAACAAAAAGCCCCAACCCATTCAAAAACCAGTTCCCGGTTTTGGTGTAAACCAACTCAAAGGGGTAAGTACCTGCTTCCAGGGCGACTGTCGTTTTCCGATCCCAGGGACCGCGCGGGAATACCCAGGTATCGCCTATCCTGAGTTTTCCCCAACCAAAAGTATAGAACATCCATTGATAAGTCCCCGATTTTGGAATAGTGATGTTGCCCGTAAAGCGCAGGCTCAGTTTTTCGTTGGCCGATACGACTTCATGGGTGAGTTTATCCGTTGATCCTGTTTTAAGTGGGGATAGTCCGCTTAATACCATATCGTCTTTTTCCGTCAGGTAATATTCATAACGGATCTGGCTCAAGGTAACCGGAGGCTGGTCAAATATCTGATAGCGTATATTGCGAAAGGCTACCGGGCCGTGATCGCCCTGTATCAGTATTGGGCCAAGTGCCGCTTCTGTGTTGCCTCCGCCCCGAGTGGGGCCAGTTAGTTCAAGGTTTTCGTGTATAATTGCACCATTGAGTTTTACCAGCATCAGCCGGGCGTTGGCGGTTTTGTTGCCATACTGGTCAAAACGAGGTGCCTGAAAAGAAATTTCCAGCTTATTCCACAGCCCTGGCGCCTTGCAGGCATTGATTCTGGGGGCATACCCCTCATATCCTTTTTGTCCCTCTGGCTGGGCCTCATCCCAACGTTCGTAAATGCCCCCGCAATCGGAAAAACGGGGCTGCTGAACACCCCAACTGTCGAGCAATTGCAGCTCGTAACGACCTTGCAGGTAGATCCCCGAATTGGAATGCCGAGCCATCATAAACTCCAACTCCAGATCAATGTCGCCGTGCTCCATGACGGTGACCAGATTGGATTTCGACTTATCCCCTGGCAAATTGACCAATATGCCACTCCCCTTTTCTGTTTTCAGGCTGTAATCTTTTTGTAAATCAGCACTAACCGCTCCAACTATTTGCCAGTTTTTATCGGCAGCTTGAAAGGCGCTAAGATTGCTCAAGGGCAAAACATCAAACGATTGAGCTTGAACAGAGAAGGTTGTGGTAAGTGTCAGTAAAAAAACACCAATGCGATCAAGTATCATTAGAGAGTTGGATTTTGTAGTCCGTAAAACTAGTTTTTTTGGTAAAAAGTAGCTACTCTATTAGCAATTTAAGTCGCTGCGTTGTAAAAAAATTCCTGTAATCGCAGCATAGCCATCACGCATTTATTTGATACCTTGACTTTTTTCTACTAAATTTGCGTATTAGTGGGATACATCACGATTCTGAAGTATAATGTACTATTGATCTATGCATCCAGAATTTTAAAGCATAACAGGCGATTGCCACTAAATAATTAGGTATATGCGCACCATCACAATAGATATTATCAACGAAAAAGCTCTGAAACTTCTGCGAGTTCTGGAATTACTAAAGCTTATCAGGTTAAGAAAAGATAAGCCGATAGAAAAATCAGTTACTATGGACTGGTTAAAATACAAAGGAGCTATGTCTAAACAGCCTTTGAACGACATAGACCAACAACTAAACGAGCTTCGCAGCGAATGGGAATAGAATACCTCTGGGATACTAACACCGTCATTTACTACCTACAGCTGCAGTTCTCGCCTCAAGCTGAAAAATTCATTGACGATACCTTGAAATATTCCAGTCCGGCTATTTCGGTAATTACTGAAATTGAACTGCTTTGCTGGAAAACGGCTACAGACAAAGACTTAGAAGTCCTTCATAATTTTATAAATGATGCCTTAGTATTTGGATTAGAACAGGACATTAAGCTCAACACCGCAGAGATAAGAAAAGCATATAAGATCAAGCTCCCAGATGCGATCATTGCCGCTACTGCCCTGACATATGGCCTTACCTTGCTAACCAGAAACGTCAGCGACTTCAGAAATATTAATGGCCTAAGCCTAATCGATCCGAATATGGTGTGAAAAAAACATTAAACATTGTCTGAAATATTTTAGAGATATTCCTGATGCAAGGCTTTTCAACCAATTCACATCGTTCATCAGTATTTTACAATGGTTGTCAGAAACTTTGTAGTTCTCCAAGTGGCTTAAACTGCCAACTGAGTTGTTGTTCCAAGAAGTTGTACTGTAGTTCCAAAATATAATCGGCGCTGAAATCCGTCACATATTCCGGTGCATATTCCCGGCTGACGGTATTGTTGACACCAGACCCCAGAAGGGTAATGCCCTCAGCACTGGTATATTCAAATTGTTTGCTGCGCATGCCAAAATCCCCGCCGATGAGTACTACATGAATGCCTTTTTGCTCTAGTTCGACCAAGCGTGGATACATAAAATCCGTAACGGTCAGGCTGCTATCGCACGAAGCCATAAAAGGAACGGGATTGACATTGAATGTGCGAATGGTATCCCCTTTTTCGTCCAACATTTTTTCGGTAAAAAGGGCATGGTGGTGCAATATAACCAGATGTGAAGCTGCCTGTATCGTATCGCAAACGGCCTGTATCATGGCCAATTGTTCCGCTTTTTGCTCGCAGTCATCCTGAGGCGGCACGCCGGGATAAGGCCAAAAGAGATTGGTATTGAGCACCATCAAGCAAAAACCAGCTTGCCATTGGGTATAAAAAGTAGGGCGTTGCAAATAATTGGTGATATTTGTCAATTCGCCATAATCGTTATCGTGGTTACCCAGCGACCAGTGCACTTTACTAAAGTTGAGCAAGCTATCTAAATACTGCATCGTTGCCTGCTTTTCACTTGTTCGAGCACAAACATCGCCGCCAAGCCATATTTGATCATAGCTTTTAAAATTTAGCTTTTCCAGTCGGCGATCCATCCTGTCGGTAAAATGCCAGTCGTAAGCATGGCCGATGTGTAAATAATCAGCTATTTCCGGTTTTTTAGCGCAAGCGCTCATAAAAACACTGAAAACTAGTAGTCCTGCAAATTGCCGCATGGCTGCTTCGATTGTGTTTCTATAGAAAAGTCATCAAATGGTAAAAATGCAATCAGCACACTGACAAAAATCACCCTCTCCCCTGACCATCATCATCCTGCCCTGCCTGATATAGAGCCTAACTTGCCGCCAATTTAAGAGATTTCAACTCATGGAAGTCATTTTTTTACTCATCATCGTCAGCTTGATCATCGCTTTAGGTTTTTTGGCGGCTTTTCTTTGGGCTGTTCGCAACGGACAGTACGACGACGACCAAAGTCCTGCTATTCGAATGCTCTTTGACGAAGAACTAACAAAAAACGAACATAAAACATCAAAATCTTAACCAATGGCACAAGTAGAACATTTTAGTTACGACAATGCCATCGTTCGCAAATTTGCCTATGCGTCTATCGTTTTTGGAGCCGTAGGCATATTGGTGGGATTGCTGGCTGCCTTGCAGTTGGTTTTCCCTGCGCTCAACTTTGGCATACCGGAAACTACTTTCGGTCGTATTCGCCCCCTGCATACCAACGCGGCAATTTTTGCCTTTGTTGGTAATGGTATTTTCATGGGGGTCTATTATTCGTTGCAACGCTTGCTGAAGACAAGAATGTACAGTAAGTTGCTCAGCGAGCTTCACTTTTGGGGATGGCAAACGATTATTTTAGCTGCGGCAATTACCCTTCCACTGGGCATTACCAGTGCTAAGGAATACGCTGAGTTGGAATGGCCCATTGATATCGCCATAGCTCTGGTATGGGTTATTTTCGGTATCAACATGTTCGGTACCATCCTGAAAAGGCGGGAACAACACCTCTATGTAGCTATTTGGTTTTACATAGCCACCTGGATCACCGTCACGGTTTTACACATTGGCAACAACCTGGAGCTACCCGTTAGCTTATGGAAAAGCTACCCTGTATTTGCAGGGGTGCAGGATGCCTTGGTACAGTGGTGGTACGGGCACAATGCGGTGGCCTTCTTCCTCACCACGCCTTACCTGGGGCTGATGTACTACTTCATGCCCAAGGCGGCCAATCGCCCGGTATATTCCTACAAACTGTCTATTATCCACTTCTGGGCATTGATCTTCATTTACATTTGGGCAGGCCCACACCACTTATTATATACTTCTTTGCCCGATTGGGCGCAATCGTTGGGAACAGTTTTCTCCGTGATGCTGATTGCTCCATCCTGGGGTGGTATGCTCAATGGTTTGCTGACCCTTCGCGGCGCTTGGGATCGTGTAAGGCAAGACCCTATCCTGAAATTCATGGTAGTAGCCGTAACGGCTTATGGTATGGCTACATTTGAAGGCCCTATGCTTTCCATTAAATCGGTCAACGCCATCAGCCACTTTACCGACTGGACTATCGGCCACGTACACGTGGGCACGCTGGGTTGGAACGGCTTTCTCACCTTTGGGGTATTGTATTGGCTTTTCCCACGCATGTTTAACACCAAATTGCACTCCGTGAAATTGGCTAATGCCCACTTCTGGATTGGCACATTGGGTATATTGTTCTATACCATTCCGCTTTACTGGGCTGGTTGGACGCAAAGCTTGATGTGGAAGCAATTCACTGCCGATGGATTCCTGAAATACGGCAACTTCCTGGAAACGGTCACTCAGATTTTACCGATGTACGCGACCAGAGCCATTGGGGGTACTTTGTATGTTGTTGGTTTCTTTATCATGGTTTATAACTTGGTTAAGACGGTTCGTTCCGGCCAGTTTATTGCCGATGAGGCAGCTGAAGCACCCGCCAGAACTGTACACGTAGCCCACAAAGGCGAACACTGGCACCGCTGGATCGAGCGTCGCCCTATTCAAATGTTGATTGCATCTGCTATATTGATTCTGATCGGTGGTCTGGTTGAAATTTTCCCGATGGTGATGATTGACAAACAGGTACCTAAAATCGAATCTGTGAAGCCTTACACACCGCTGGAATTGGCCGGACGCGACTTATACATTCGTGAAGGCTGTTTGGGATGCCACTCTCAAATGGTTAGGCCGTTCCGTTCTGAAACCGAACGCTATGGCGAGTACTCCAAATCGGGAGAATTCATCTATGATCGTCCATTCTTGTGGGGATCCAAGCGTACAGGACCAGACTTGCACCGAATAGGGGGCAAATACCCCGATAGCTGGCACTACAACCACATGCTCGATCCAGAAAGCATGTCGCCAGGCTCTATCATGCCACCTTATCCCTGGATGATCACGAAAGACCTGGACGTCAGCCTGATTCCGGCTAAGATCAGAACCCTACAAAAATTGGGCACCCCCTACGAACCGGGTTACGATCAGATTGCAATAGAAGACCTGAATAAGCAGGCCGCCAAAGTAGCAGAAAACTTGAAAAAAGATGGCATTGAGGGAGAAAACCTGCAACAAAAGGAAATTATTGCGCTGATTGCCTACTTGCAACGCTTGGGCACTGATATTAAACCCAAGCCTCAGGCAGGAAATTAATGTCAAACCGTGCCGACCTTTTGAGTTGAAACAAAAGGTCGGCCATCAAAAAGCAAAATATCATGTATAAATATCTTTTGGAGAACGCAGGCAATATCAATTGGATGGCACTTTTTGCCCTCATCACTTTCGTGATCATTTTCACCGTGAGTGCCATAGTCGCCTTCCGCCGAAATCCTGCATTCATTGAAAAAATGGCCAATCTGCCACTGGATGATGCTCAATCACTAAACACCGAAAAGAACAAACATGAAAAATAAAGTAATTTCCATCATAGGCGGGGTATTGCCGCTTCTATTGTTGAGCAACGACTTGCTGGCTCAAACAGAAGCTCCGACTGGGGAGACTTATTTTTACGACAAGCTGCTTTCCAACCTGCTACTGGTCACCGCTGGAATCGTCCTATTGGGCACTATTCTAGCTATCATGCGTTTGCTCAGTGTCATGGTAAAAATGCAACAACTGCGCATTTACCAGGAACAAGGCATTGAAGCTTATATGGAAGAAGTAAAAAAACCACAGCAAAGCCTGTGGCGCCGTTTGTACAAAAGCTGGACCAATGTGGTGCCGCTGGAAAAAGAGCAAGACATCTTATTCGACCACGAATACGATGGCATCCGCGAATTGGACAACAGCCTTCCCCCCTGGTGGGTGGCCATGTTCTACATCACCATTGGTTTTGCAGTTGTCTATATGGTGTATTACCACTTTGGTGGCAATGGCCCAAGTCAGGCAGAAGAATATGAAATGGCGGTAGCCAAAGCAGAAGCCTCCGTTGAAGCGTATCTATCGCAGCAGGCTAACCTGGTGGACGAAACCAATGCCGAGTTGCTGACCGATGAGGAATCTCTGGCACTGGGCAAAACGGTTTACGACGCCAACTGCGCGGCCTGCCACGGGATGATGGGCGAAGGCGGCGTAGGCCCCAACATGACCGATGAATATTGGATACACGGCGGTGGTGTACAAAACGTATTTAAAACCATTAAGTATGGGGTGCCCGAAAAAGGGATGATTTCCTGGCAATCGCAATTGCGTCCGACGGATATTCACCGTGTAGCCAGTTATATCCTTTCCATGGCTGGCACCAACCCGCCTAATGCGAAAGAACCACAAGGTGAAAAATACGAAGCTTCGCCTCAGGCTGAAACCGGTACAGATACTGGAACAGATACTGAAACCGAAGAGACGACCGAAGAAAGTAGTTCCCCCGTTGGCATGAATTGATGTTTTGTGTGGTTTGAATCAGGAATTGACCCAATAATATGGGTCAATTCCTATACAGTTGTTTGATCGTGCATTTTTTTCCATTTCGCAAAAGTTACAGCTCATGAGTACGAGCGCTCCTATCAAAGACAAAGAACAATTCCGGGATAAAATTGCCACCATCGACGAGAAAGGCAAACGATTCTGGATATACCCTAAAAAACCTAAAGGCAAATATTACAACACCCGCTCTATCGTCAGTTGGGTGCTATTGGCATTCCTTTTTGGTATGCCATTCTTAAAGGTTAATGGCGAACCACTGCTTTTGTTCAACGTTCTGGAACGCCGTTTCATCTTGTTTGGTATCCATTTTGCCCCTCAGGATTTCCACCTCTTTGTATTGGCCATGCTCACCTTTATGGTATTCATCGTTTTGTTTACCGTTGTGTGGGGGCGTTTGTTTTGTGGCTGGGTTTGTCCGCAAACCATTTTTATGGAAATGGTTTTCCGAAAAATAGAATACTGGATTGAGGGAGATGCCAACGCCCAACGCAAACTCAACCAATCACCCTGGACTTCCGAAAAGATCATCAAGAAAGTAGGCAAACAAGCTATTTTTTTTATGATCGCCGTTTTGGTTGCCAATACCTTTCTATCCTATATCATTGGGGTGGACGAAGTCCTCCAAATCGTACAGGAGCCGATCAGTGAGAACCTGCGCGGTTTCATGACAATGATTCTCTTTTCTGCCGCTTTTTACTTTGTATTTTCCTACATGCGCGAGCAGGTTTGTATAGCAATCTGCCCATATGGCCGTATGCAAGGGGTACTGTTGGATCAAAACTCCATCGTAGTGGCTTATGACTTCGTGCGGGGCGAACCCAGGGGTAAAATACGCAAAACCAGCGCTAAGGCAACTACCAATCCATTGGAAAGCACCATGCTGGCAGTGCAGGAGGCAGCGCAAAGCATCCCGGCAACAATCGAGGAATCGCCCATTAAGCTAGGAGACTGCATTGATTGCAAACTCTGTGTACAAGTTTGCCCTACTGGCATAGACATTCGAAACGGTACCCAACTGGAATGTATCAATTGCACGGCTTGCATGGATGCCTGTGATGAAGTGATGGAAAAAATTGGTCGGGAGAAAAAACTCATCCGGTACGACAGTTACACCGGCATCGTCGAAAAAAGGAAAAAGCTATTCACCACCAGGGTAATCGCCTATACCGCTGTATTGGCTGTTTTGATTGTTGTCAACATTATCCTGCTCAACTCGCGGGGTATTATGGAAACACTACTCTTGCGCACTCCGGGCATGCTCTACCAGGAAATTGAGGAGGGCTATATCAGCAACCTGTACAATTATCAACTGATCAACAAAAGTGGAAAAGATATGCCCATTGAGTTCAAACTCGTGGATCAAGATGGGCGCATTCGATTGGTCGGTCAAGCGCCGACGGCGAAAGCCAATGAAGTAGTAGAGGGCGCTTTGTTTGTGGACATAGAGAAAAACACTTTAAAGGATCGAAAAACACGGATCGTAGTGGAAGTTTATTCCGAAGGAAAATTGATTGATCAAGTAAAAACCAATTTCCTGGGGCCGGTCAAGTAAACCGACAACAGGGCATCAAAAAGCAAAAGCCATGAAATTCAATTGGGGTACTGGTATCGCCTTGTTTTTTACCGTATTTGTCGTTTCGCTGGTCTATCAGGTTTATAAGTCCACGCAATACGACAACAGCCTGGTTTCGGATGAGTATTACGCAGACGACTTGAAATACCAGGAACATTACAATAAGTTACTCAACACACAAAGCTTGAGAGAAAACTTGGCTTTTAATTACGAAGCCCCCGCGCAAGCGATTTCTTTAGTTTTTCCATCTGATGCTATTCCAGAGAACGGTGAAATTTTGTTTTTCTGCCCCTCGGATAGCAAAAGTGATTTTTCTACCAGCATCCAAGTCAATGAGTCGCATGAGCAGGTGATTTCCACACAGGGCATGAAATCTGGCTTGTGGAAGATCAAAGTGGATTGGCAGGCCAATGGAAAGTCTTATTTTAAGGAGACTTCCTTGGTGTTGTGAGGAAATTGAGTGAGGGTGAGGGTGAGGGTGAGGGTGAGGGTGAGGGTGAGGGTGTGGGTGAGGGTGTGGGTGAGGGTGTGGGTGAGGGTGTGGGTGAGGGTGAGGGTGAGGGTGAGGGTGAGGGTGTGGGTGAGGGTGTGAGTGTGGGTGTGGTTTGCAACACTAAGAACACTGAGAGAGTAAGGGAGTAAGA
>CALMIR010000190.1 GCA_937864265.1 uncultured Saprospirales bacterium
GGGGGTGAGTTAGGCGGCGCAGCCGCCTAACTCACCCCCTCCTAAACTTTTACCTTTCTTTTTTAAATCAGCTAGCTATGAAAACTTTACTAACCTCGATGGCCTTGGGGCCAATCGCCGCTTTACTCCTTGTAACATCCTGTCGGAAGCAAAACTCATTCACACCGCTGGATTTTAACACTTATGATGGCCATTCATTTGAAGCTAGCGATTGAGTAATATTTCTGATTAATAGAAAATTCTGTGAGCCGGAAAGGATAAACCGTCCAGGAGTACGCTCTTGCTCGACGATGCCCTGTAAATAGGAAAACAAATCGGTGCTTCGTCAAAAATGACGTAACGATCGTACTGTGCCAAAAAGCTTCTGGCATCTGACTCAAAGCGCGCTCGATATTCGGGGTCTTCAAAAGAAACATAGCGATACTCCGAAAACAACTGCTGTAATAAAGTTGTTTTTCCAGCTTGGCGAGGGCCTGTCAGGCTGATAATTGGGAAGTATTTACCCAATTCTTGCAAGTGCGCTGCCAATTTTCGAGGTATGATCATGCAACAAATCTTAGCGTTTTTTATGTAAATCAAACATTTTAACCTACAAATCTTTGCGATTTACATAAGCTAGACTTTGCGATTTGTATAAATGCAGGCCAATTCGCCACCTTTATCCGGCATAAACAGGATGAATTACAGACCCGCCTCAGCCGAGATTTCCAGCATCCGATCAATAGAAGCGCGGCCTTGCTCAATGACCCACTGTGGTAGATGTATCTCTGGCAATTCGTGTTCCATGCAGAGGTACAACTTTTCCAAAGTATTGCGCTTCATGTGCGGGCATTCATTGCAGGCGCAGGTGTTGTTGGGCGGTGCAGGGATGAAGGTCTTATATGGAGAAGCCTTTTGCATTTGGTGAATGATGCCCACTTCTGTGGCAACGATGAACGTATCAGCCTGGCTGCGTTGGGTGTATTTGAGTAAGCCCGTGGTGGAGCCGATGAAGTGCGCTTTTTCCAGCAAATGCGGTTCGCATTCCGGGTGGGCGATGAACTCCGCCTCCGGATAACGCAGCATGAGTTTGGTGATTTTTTCGTTGGAAAAAATCTCATGCACCATACAAGAGCCATTCCAAAGCACCATGTCGCGGCCAGTTTTTTTAATCAAATAGCGGCCCAGGTTGACATCCGGCGCAAAAATAATGGGCTGATCCTTCGGGATGCTTTCAATGATGGCGACGGCATTGGTGGAGGTGCAACAAATGTCAGTGAGCGTTTTGAGTTCGGCGGTACAGTTGATATAACTCACCACCAGATGATTGGGGTACTTTTCCTTGAACTTTCTGAAAACATCAGGCGGGCAGGAATCGGCCAACGAACAACCTGCCTTGAGGTCGGGCAACAATACTTTCTTATGCGGAGAAAGGATTTTTGCCGTTTCGGCCATAAAATGCACCCCCGCGAACACGATGATGTCCGCATCTGTTTTGGCCGCCTGTTGGGAAAGCCCCAAACTGTCGCCGATATAATCTGCAATATCTTGTATATCAGCCTCTTGATAATAGTGAGCCAGAATAATGGCATTGCGTTCTTTCTTCAAACGATTGATTTCCTCAAACAAATCGAGCGTTGGATCCAACTCCAGATCGAGAAAACCCTTTTGGATCAATTGTTGTTCGGCGGCAGCAAAATGACTCATATTACCTGATGTTTTTTTATGCTTTAGACTGAAATGGGAACGCAAAAGTAACATAAAAGTTCACTTAGTTTGAAAACAAAACTAAGTATCAGTTAATTTATTTTCAGCAAAGCAGGATCTCGTTTGTAAAGGGCTGCCCGCTCGGGGCTGTAGCCAAAACTGGCATGGGGAAGTAGTCGGTTGAGGAAGCGGGAAACCAGCTTTAGTTTGCTGGGAGGAAGTACGACGCTAATTTCGTTGCCGTCCATTAACTTGAAATACAAGGTACCTGATTGAAACAGTTGAATTCCAAATGGTTGCCGATGAGTTACCACGGAATAGACCCAAACAATCTTTTCAGGCTCCTGATCCAGCAAGTGAAGCAGTTCATGGTCTTGTTGCTTTAGCCGTATCAGGGCATAAAGTCCTCCAGCGAAGACAAGGCTTCCCACCAGGCATAAGTAAAAGTTAGAGGGCCAAAAAAAGATACACAAGTGGATGCCTGTCAGCGCCAATGCCAAATAAAGGACAAGTTCCATTCGTTTTTCTCTTCTCAGCGCAGCCGCCAGTAATTGGAAAGCGGGGTGGCGCTTAAATGGCTGGATGCTCAAAGCAAAAATTTATTGTTGTTATAAAATAAACAATTTGTTGCGGAAGTAAAAATATTTTTATCTTTGTAACAAATAACGCGGGTTTTTGCTGAAATTTTCACCAATTTCGTCAGGTTTTATCAAACGCAACCAAATTCATGTCTAACATCAATTATTCTGAAGAACATATCCGTTCGCTGGATTGGAAAGAACACATCCGTTTGCGCCCTGGTATGTACATAGGAAAACTGGGCGACGGTTCTTCCACCGACGACGGCATTTATATTTTGATCAAAGAGGTGATTGACAACGCTATTGATGAGTATGTCATGGGCTATGGCAAGCAAATAGATGTGCACATTGACCAGGGTACAGTCAATATCCGGGATTATGGCCGGGGCATTCCTTTAGGCAAAGTGGTGGATTGTGTGTCGAAGATCAACACAGGCGGCAAATACGATTCCCGAGCTTTCAAAAAATCGGTAGGTTTGAATGGGGTAGGTACCAAAGCAGTCAATGCGTTGTCCGATTATTTCAAGGTACAAGCCGTTAGAGAAGGCAAAGCCAAAGTGGCTGAATTTGAGCGCGGGGAGATCACCAAAGACCATAAAATTGCTAAAACGGATGAGCCGGATGGCACCCAGGTCATCTTTGAACCCGATACCAGCATTTTCAAAAAATACCACTTCCGAAGCGACTATGTGGAAAACCAGCTTTGGAATTATGCCTATTTGAACGCCGGTTTGAAGATCAATTTCAACGGCAAAATTTTGGTTTCCAAAAATGGCCTGCTCGATTTGCTTTCGCGCAAAACCAACAACGAGAACCTGCGTTACCCGATCATCCATCTGAGAGATGAAGATATCGAAGTGGCCATGAGCCACGGCAATCACTACGGCGAGCAGTATTATTCTTTTGTCAACGGCCAAAACACCACACAAGGAGGCACGCACCTCAATGCATTTAAGGAAGCGCTGGTAGAAACCATTCAGAAGTTTTTCAACAAAAGCTTTGACCGACGCGATATTTTGGCCTCTGTTGTAGCAGCGGTCAGTTTGAAAGTGGAAGAACCCGTGTTCGAGTCCCAAACCAAAACCAAATTAGGCTCCACCGAAATGGGCCCTGGACTGAGCACCATTCGCACTTTCGTCAAAAACTTCTTGAGCGAAAAACTGGACAATTTTCTCCATCGCACCCCAGAAGTGGCCAAAGCCCTGGAAAAACGCATCCTTCAGTCTCAACGCGAGCGCCTGGAAATAGCCGGTATTCAGAAGAAAGCTCGCGACATGGCCAAAAAAGCCAATATCCACAATAAAAAACTGCGGGACTGCCGCCTCCATTTAAACGATAACCCCAGAACGGTGGACGAAGAACATCGCAAAGCGACCACCGTATTCATCACGGAAGGAGATTCTGCCAGTGGATCCATCACCAAAGCCCGCGATGTACAAACCCAAGCTGTATTCAGTCTGCGGGGTAAGCCGCTGAACTGCTACGGTATGACCAAGAAAATTGTCTATGAAAATGAAGAGCTGAATTTGCTCCAGCATGCACTAGATATCGAAGATGGCATCGAAAATCTGCGCTACAACCGAGTGGTTATCGCCACCGATGCCGATGTGGATGGGATGCACATTCGCTTGTTGTTACTCACTTTTTTCCTGCAATTTTTTCCCGACCTGGTGCGCAATGGGCACTTGTTTATTTTGGATACGCCGCTCTTTCGGGTACGGGATAAACAAAAAACGTTTTATTGCTATAGCGAGGTGGAAAAACAGGAAGCTATTGCTAAGTTGCGCGGCAAAGCTGAAATCACCCGTTTCAAAGGATTGGGAGAAATATCGCCTGGTGAGTTTAAAGACTTTATCAATGAAAACATCCGCCTGGAACCGGTCATCTTGAATGAAGACACCGTTATAGATGATATTTTGGCTTATTATATGGGTAAAAATACGCCCGAACGCCAGGAGTTCATCATCGGCAACCTGAAAGTGGAAATAGACGAATTAGCTGAAAAGGAAGCCATAGCTATCCCCGAAATGGAGGAAGCAGAAGCGGTTTAGTAACGCAGAAAAATTAACTTCCAGGTTTTGTCTTTACTCTAGTGCCGACAGCACTTGAATCCAACATCAAAAAAAATGGACTTAAAAAGTATTCAATCCAACTGGTTCGATCAAATGGATCGCGTAACAGCAGCTGTACAAGCCGAATTTGGCGCACTTTCTCCAGAGGCGCTCAACTGGAAGCCACAACCCGAGGCATGGAGCATCGCTCAAAACCTCGATCACCTCATTGTCATCAATAAGACCTATTACCCGGTTATAGATCAAGTGCGCAACAATTCCTACCAGTTGCCCTGGTTGGGAAAATGGCCCTTTGCCTACAACATGCTGGGTAAAATGATTCTGAACGCGGTGAAACCCGAACAAAAACGGAAAACCAAAACTTTTCCCATTTGGGAGCCAACCCAATCAAATATCAGCGGCGATATTGTGCAGCGGTTCAGCCAGCACCAAACCGAGATGAAGGGATTCATCGTTTCCTGCGAAGACCTGCTGCTAAAAAATACCATCATCGCTTCTCCTGCCAATAAAAACATCGTTTACACTTTAAAAACGGCCTTTGACATCATCATCGCTCACGAACAGCGCCACTTGGAGCAGGCCAGAGCCATCCACCGAGAATTAGCTTGAAACCAGGATTTAAGTTTCTGGTTTCTAGTTGAACTAGCTTGAAACTACCCGTCTGAGCCGGGCAGGAAAACGACACCTAGCTTTCGCCCCGCCTGAAACTTAAAAACCAACCACTAAAACCCCGGAGCAAACACCACATAATACAGCACATCGCAAACCGCACCCCGCTTAATGGCTGCCTTTTTCAAGCGCGTTTCATAGGCAAAGCCTGCTTTTTCAAGCACCCGGATAGATGGCTGGTTGAAATCGTAAACCCGGGCAAAAATCCGTTTCAGCTCCAGGTCTTCAAAGCCGTGCTGTACCATTTTGCGGACAGCCTGAGCAGTAATGCCTTTGCCCCAGTGCGTTTCACTCAGCCAATAGCCAAGCTCTGCGCTGTGTTGATACACGTCAGGTTGGAAAATAAACCCAATGGAGCCAGCCGCTTCTCCATCTACCTCAATGGTAAAAATGGTTTCTTCCTCTGCTTTGGCAGCATATTCTATGAATGCGACGGCATCCTGCAAGGTATAGGGATGAGGGAAGCGCTCGCGCAAATTTTTAGCGATATTAGGATTATTGGCATGACGGGAAAAACTTTCGGCATCTTCCTCCCTCAAGCGGCGCAGGTTGAAACCATTTCCAGCAAAGAACACCTGTACATCTTCATAAGCTGGGCTTTTTTTCGGGTTGAGCAGGCGAACCACCTGTTCGATATGGTCAATTTCCAGGTATTCCATATCCTCTACTTGGTGTTTTTCCACCTGCTCGTGTATCCAAGTGGTATGAAAAGGAACATGGATAGCCTGCGCGCCAATTTTACAAACCGGAATGATGTCTGACTTGAGCGAGTTGCCTACCATGAGGACCTGCTCTGGTAGCAACTGATGGCGATTGAAAATAGATTGGTAGGTTGCCTCGTTTTTTTCAGAGACAATTTCTACTACCGTAAAATAATCGGCCAAGCCCGAACGGGCTAGTTTATTCTCCTGGTCAAACAAATCGCCTTTTGTGATGACCATTAGTTTGTAATACGGATGGAGTGCTTTTAGCGTATCTTCTACTCCATCCAGCACTTCTATTGGATGCAACAGCATTTCTTTCCCAAAATCAATGATTTGTTGAATGGTCTGGCCAGATATCCGACCATCCGATAGCTGTATAGCGGTCTCAATTAAAGACAGGGTAAAACCTTTAATCCCGTAGCCAAAAAAGCGCAGATTCTTTCTCTCTACCTCATACAGCAGGTTTTCCATATCATCGTTGGTGGCCAATGAACTGAAAAGCGCCTTGAACTGCTGTTGGGTTTGTTGAAAAAAGGGCTCGTTGACCCATAAAGTATCATCGGCATCAAATGCGATGGTTTTAATGTTTTGTAGCCGCGACATGCTGTGAGGATATTTTTAGTGTAATGTTAAACAATTCTTACCTTTGCACGCTCATAATATAAAAAACGAATCATGTTTACCATCAATATTTATCTGAGATTTGCGCTGATTGTAGTTGGGTTGATAGGCGGTACCATTCTTTGGGCAACTATGGGGGTTTGGTATGGGATTTGGTTTGTGTTGCTCGGACTGGTGATGCTGGCGGGCTATTTCTTACTGGGCACCATCCAATCGGCAGCCGTCTTGATGCAAGGCAATGATTTTGATGGAGCTGAAAAACGCTTGGATCTGACCATAGCACCCAAATTGCTATATGCCACCAATAAGGCTTATTACTACATGATCAAAGGCTCTATCGCTCTGGCTAAAAAAGATGTAGAAGCTGGTGAGAAATGGCTAAAAAAGGCAGAGGAAGTCAAAGTACCCACCGATAACGAAAGGGCGATGCTTCAAATACAGTTGGCAAGTATTGCCATGCAAAAAGGACGCTGGCAGCAAGCCCAGGTTTACTTGCGCAACGCCAAGCAGTGCAAAATAACCGAGCCTTTGATTAAAGATCAGCTCAAGCAATTGGAAAAAGCCTTGGCCAGTCGTGGCCAAATCAACGTAGCTCGCCAAAGTGGCATGAAGGGCGGCGGCTTGACAATGGGCGGCAAACGGCGGAGACCGAAGATGAGGTAGTCGGATGACTGCTTACACAAACATCAATGCGTATTCAAATACAAGGCCACTGATCGGGCGACATTTTGGCCATCCATCGCGGCTGAAATAATCCCGCCTGCATAGCCGGCGCCTTCCCCGGCGGGAAAAAGCCCTTTGATTTGGGTATGTTGTCGTGTTACAGGGTCGCGCGGTATTTTAATAGGGGCGCTCGTCCGGCTTTCTGTGCCGATCACTACCGCTTCTTCGGTGTAATAGCCGTGCATTTTTTTTCCAAACTCTTGCACGCCTTTTTTGAGGCGATCGTAAATAAAACCAGGCAACAACTCATGCAAAGGAGCACTGATCAGGCCAGGAATGTACGAAGAAGGGCCTACTGAGGCAGAAATTTTTCCTTTCACAAAATCGGTCAACCGCTGGGCAGGTGCCTTTTGAGAGCCATCGCCATATTGAAACATACGTTGCTCTACTGCTTTTTGAAAAGCCAAACTGGAGAACACGCCTTCTTTTAGATAAGTACCCAAGTCTTCCAATTCTACCGCTACCACTGTCCCGGAATTGGCAAAAGGGGAGTCCCGGCGCGACATGGACATGCCATTGACCACTATTTCTCCAGGAGCAGTTGCTGCTGGTACAACCAGCCCACCGGGGCACATGCAAAATGAAAATACGCCCCGCTGAGCTACCTGACAAGCCAAGCGATAGCTGGCTGCTGGCAGGTTTTCTTCTCTGGGCGATTGTCGGTACTGAATGCGGTCGATCAATTGTTGGGAGTGTTCAATACGTACACCCAAGGCAAATGGCTTGGCCTCAATAGCTACTCCTTTTTGGTGCAACAAGTAATAAACATCGCGGGCGGAATGCCCGGTGGCTAAAATGACCGCATCGGCGCGGTATTCTTGTGAGTCATTGACTATGACTCCGAGCATTTTTCCATCTTTAAGTATGAAATCTGTAACAGCGCTGTTGAAATGGACCTCGCCGCCATAGTGCAAGATCGTTTCACGTATATTGGCCACAACGGGAGGCAGCTTATTAGAACCGATATGGGGATGCGCATCCACTAAAATATCTGAATGGGCGCCGTGTTCGACCAGCAATCGGAGCGATTTATAGATATCGCCTCGTTTGTGCGATCGCGTATAGAGTTTCCCATCCGAATAAGTCCCTGCACCGCCTTCTCCAAAGCAGTAGTTGGAATGTGGATGGACGATACCCATTTGCTGGATGGCCCTCAGATCCCGCCTGCGACTTTGTACATCTTTTCCGCGGTCGAACACAATTGGCTTGATGCCTGCCTCTAGCAATTCCAATGCAGCAAAATAACCGGCAGGCCCTGCTCCCACAATAATCACTTTTTGCCGATCATCCACTGCATGAAATTCGGCCAATAAGGCGGGTTCAGCGGGGATAGGTGCATCTTTGGCCAGCAAAACCTGTAGTCGGACAAAGGGCTGCTGTCCTCGTGCATCTATCGAGCGTCGGACAATTTGGAAAGTGTAGTCCTGATTGGGATTCCAGCCGCTTTTCTGAACCGCTCTTTGGTAAACGATGGCATCAATGGCAGCTTCTTTGGGCAGTAATTTCAGCTCCAGCTGTTTAATCATTCCCTTGCTTTTCTTTTTCTTCAGATTTAGGTGGTATCAGGGGAATCACCGTTTCCGTGCTATCCGTGCTTTCTACTTGGGGCTGGACGGCTTCCTGCAATTCTTTACTGACATTGGCCCGCTCTCTATCCAGCTTAGCCCGGGCAATGTGCGCGTTGTTGGGCGCTATGGTTCTAGTCCAGGTATGGGTATCGCTTTGTTGGAAGCTATCTGGAATATAAACCCGCACTTCAATGGCTTCATAAGCTTGTTTGTCCCCACTCTTAATGGCCAGTCGCTTTTGATCTTTTGCAGCCAATACCACGGCACTGGAATCGGCTCCCGTCATCTGTAATTCAAAATCATAGCGTCCTTTATCGATAAAAAACTGGAGTATGGCTGCGGAAGATTGGTACATGTGGATATTGGCCTCTGTCATCACCGTATTGCCTGCCCACGGCACTACCGTATAGTTGTCGTAGAAATCAAAAACCAACTGCCGGCTGCTATCCGGTAGTTCAAAGGTGGTATGCAAGGTTTTTTTTAGCTGGGCATGGCATAGCGTGCCTGTTGTCAGGGTCAGACACAGGATCAACATCATCTTATTCATCATAACTTTTGGTTGGTATGGGTAGAACATCGGACAAAAATACAAAAGGGTACGATCAAATTGATGTATCGTACCCTTTTGTAAACGTTTAAAATACAGCTTAGGTATTATAAAACATCATTATAAGGATGCTTGATTATCGCATAGAAGAAGTAGCCTGTTCTCCGTCGCCTTCCTCCTTTGTATCTAGCGCTACATCTTCGGGTAAAAACACGACCAACGTGATGTTTTCCTGGATGGGCTGTCCGCCAATTTTTACTTCGCGGTCAATCGAAGGTGCATAGATAATAAAGTTACCGTTTTCAACTTTGTACTCCAGGTTATAACGCCGGGCAGTAACCAATGATTTCAAAAGCCCCTCTGAGCCATTTTTCATTTCAATGTTCATTTGAACCCTCAAAATATCGCTGTCCCAGGTTTGAACTTCAACCGGGAGTTTTACATCCAATTCAACGGATTTATTTCCCTGAAGATTGAAGGATTGAACCAAAGTTTTCTCTACCCCTTGCGCGCTCATAGAGATGGTGGCAAATAAGAACATTGCGGAGATAAACGTGTGCAGTTGATTGGATCTCATAGTGGCTACTTTTATTTTGGAGATAAATTACGCTTTTTTGAGCAAATTGTCAATAGGAAACCCCTATTTTTTACGGAAATTGGGCTAAAACCCAAATTTTACAACAGATTTTTTAAAAAAAGATTCCAAAAATCCTTAAAATGTTGCCTGGATAGGGCGTTATTTTAGAATTTAAAACTGATACCTGTTGTTAAAATGGAAATGCCATAGCCCACTTCGGCAAATAAGCCTATTGTTTCAGTAGGGTAATAGGCGGCACCCAAAAAAGCACTGTACGTGAAGGTGTTTTCCGCTGGGCGACTAAAAGAGGGACCTGCTTCGTCTAGGATTTTTTCTTCAGTTACCGTTCTTTCTACCTCAGGCATGTTGTAACCCAGCATCGCCCCGCCATAAACGTCCCAATTTTCGCGAGGACTGTGGTGGGCTGCTGCCCGCAAACCAATGATGGTTGTTTTGCTGCTTAAATCCTGGATGCTGCCGTCGGGCAAATCCATCTGCAAGCGCTCATAAGCAGAATAGGCGGCATAGGCACCTAGGGTAAATTTGTTGCCCAGTCGGACATCTATACGGGCGCTGAGGGGCGGTACAATCATCTGGGCTTTATCCTTGGCATAGGTGGAGAAAATGCCTATGCCTGTGGAAAACTCGATGTCTCCTGATTGGAATTTTACCTGGGATTGAGCTGCGGTTAATGCCAGCATCAGCATGCTGGTGAGAAGAGCAATCTTTTTCATTCGTTTTGTCGTTTTAAAGTTTTTATTGGGTCGCCTGGTTTTCAAATGGCGCCACAAAAATAATGGGTAATGAAGTAGAAGTCAAGTCAAATAATAAAATTTTATTTTGAAAAACGAATGAAAAGTGATTTGTTGAAAAATTTTATTTTGAAAAAACAGTAAATGGATGATGGTAATTTTATATTAGGGCAATGTGCCCTGTTTTTTTAGCTTTGTCGGAAGCAAAACTTGGCGAAAATTTTTTTTTCTGTTTCGCAAAAACCAAAGGCATAACGCGTACGTCCGGTAAAAATTACAGCTCGTAGAAAAAAAATATCTTTTTTCAACCAAACCAGCGTGCCAAGCATTTAGACCTTAGCTTTGGTGCTTTATTGTCTTTAAAACCAGCAGTTGTCATGCGTTTTTTGATTCCCTTTGCGCTATTACTTATTTTCGATTGGTACGTATTCCAGGCTTTCCGAGTAGTGGCGCTCAGTTGGCAAGGGCCTTTGCGCCAAATCATTTTTGCCATTTACTGGACCATACCTATTGCCCTTTTCAGTTGGATGCTGGCTACTTCCAATGGCTGGACTCAGCCTATGAGCAAGGGCAGTGTAACCATTATCAGCACCTTATTTTTCATTGTTTATATTTCTAAAATGGTGGCGGGAGGTGTTTTATTGATCGACGATTTCCGTCGTTTGATTACTTGGGGGGTCAATTATTTTTCTCCCCAATCCAACTTTTCTGTCAGTCGGTCTAAATTTCTGACCCATACAGCACTTGTGGTAGGTAGTTTGCCCTTTATCTCGCTTTTACACGGGATTATCCGCAATCCATACCGCTATAAACTTTTCAGTGAAAAAGTGCTTTTGCCCAAGCTGCCTCCTGCGCTACAAGGATTGAAAATTGTACAAATTTCCGATATACATTCCGGTAGTTTTTTGCTCAAAGAACCCATTCAAAATGCGATTGACCTAATCAACGAGCAAAAGCCGGATTTGATCTTCTTTACCGGCGACCTGGTCAACAGCATCGCTGATGAAGTGGATCCCTACCTCGATCTATTTGGACAGATTAAAGCCAAACACGGGGTTTACTCGGTACTGGGCAACCACGATTACGGCGATTACCACCATTGGAATTCCAAAGAGGAAAAAGACGCTAACCTCGCCAGACTCAAGGCTGCGCATGAAAAAATGGGCTGGCGTTTGCTGATGAATGAAAACGAGCTGATCGACATTAATGGCCACCAAGTGGCGGTGATTGGCGTAGAAAATTATTCGGCACACCTTCGTTTTCCGAAATACGGCGATTTGACGAAAGCTTATGCTGGGGCTGAAGCGGGGGCAGTTAAACTTTTGCTTTCCCATGATCCTTCTCATTGGGAGGCTCAGGTAGTAAGCGATTTTCCGGAAATAGACATCACCTTTTCCGGCCATACCCACGGCATGCAGTTTGGGGTAGAGATACCGGGCTGGTTCAAATGGAGTCCGATCAAATATGTGTATAAGCAATGGGCGGGTTTGTACCAAAATGCCAACCAATACCTCTATGTCAATCGCGGGTTGGGTTATCTGGGCTACCCAGGGCGTGTGGGGATTCTACCAGAGGTCACCTTGATAGAATTGCAAGCACTAGGCTAGGTGTTGTTGCTAAGACAGCTTTTCCGTTGTTAGTAGATCAAGCAAGTTGAAACCCAAACTTGCGCCATAACTTAGCTCGAAACAAAGCCAGGTCGTAACCCGTACGCACTTTTAGCGTGGTAAACACACGGCACAGGCGTGATAAGCTCGAAACCAGCCCCACTCAACGCGACACATCTGCATTGCCCCAAAAGTTGAGGATATCATCCAGGTATTCCCGGTGATTGGCCAAGCGGGGTACTTTATGCTGCCCACCTGTTTTACCCCTGGCACGCATCCACTGATAAAATGTGCCTATCGGAACCGGATGTATGACTAACTGCTTCAAAGCAATGTTTTTGCTGCGTTTGGCTTCATAGTCCGAGTTGATCATCTGCAAATTGGTATCGAGCAATTGACTGAAATGTTGCAGATCTTCCGGTTTTTTTTCAAACTCGACTACCCATTCGTGCCCGCCCTTATCTGCCCGGTGCATATACACGGGGGCGACCGTATATTCTGTAACGATAGCGCCAGTTTGCTGGCAGGTCAGCGCAAGAGCATGATCTGTATTTTCAACCATTACTTCTTCTCCAAAGGCATTGACAAACTGTTTGGTTCTGCCTGTTATTCTGATGCGGAAAGGGTATTTAGACGTGAACATAACCGTATCGCCCGGCGTATAGCGCCACAAACCAGCATTGGTGCTAATAACGATGGCGTAATTTTTGCCTACTTCAACTTCTGACAGGGGCACGGCTTTTGGCGAGGTGCTTTGCCATTCTTCCATCGGAAGAAACTCATAATACACGCCATTATTTAAGAGTAACAACATATCGTCGGCCGAAAAATCGTCTTGCGCCGCAAAATACCCTTCCGATGCATTGTATATTTCCTGATAACTCACTTGGTCGGAAGGGAAAAAGGCTTCAAACTGCTGCCGATAAGGCAAAAAACTAACACCTCCATGGATATATCCCTGAAAGTTGGGCCATACTTCGAGCATGTTTTTTTTGCCGGTATATTCCAGGATGCGGCGGAATAAAACAACGGTCCAGGTCGGCACGCCGCCGATCATGACCATATTGGGTTCGTTGGCAGCGATTTTGGTCATCAAATCCAGTTTTTCCTCCCAATTATCCAAAAGCGCGGTTTTAAAGTCGGGTATAAAAAAAGGATGGGCGACCACAGGCATATTGTGAATCATGATGGCGGACACATCCCCGTACATCGTTTTGGGGTAAGGGGCAAAGGGGTGCAAGCTGCCTCCCATGATCATGCTTTTGCATTCGAATTGCCGGGCATCGGGGCGGTTGTGATAGAAAAGAGCCATTGTATCCCAGGTACCTCTGATGTGGCATTCCTTCAGATTTTGAGTAGAAACCGGGATAAACTTGCTGCGGTCGCTGGTAGTGCCGGATGATTTGGAAAACCACTGCACCTGTCCCGTCCAAAGAATGTCGCGCTCGCCGTGCATCATTCGGCTGATATAAGGCTTTAAACGCTCATAGTCTTGAATGGGAATCCGCTCCGCAAATTGCTGAGGATTTTTTATGGTACGAAAATCAAAACGGCGTCCCCACTCTGTATGTGTATTCATTTGAATCAATTGCCTGAGCAAGTTTTGCTGCACCTCGTGCGGATGATCCATGAAGTGACGTATCCGTTTGTAGCGGTGTTTGTAATACCATTTGAATAGCCGATTGATGGTTCTTCTCATGACAGGTGGAATTGATGATATTACCCAAAGATAATAAAAAAGAAATCCATCTTTGACAAATCTTATGGGAAAAGATTTAGCGTATAGTAAGGGGATTGCATGCAAGGATAATTTTCGACCTACTCAAATCAATAGATAAAAACGCACAAAGTTTTGAGTTATTCCTCTACCTCTGTGGTATCCCAAATCATTAAACTTCGATCGTCACTACAAGAGATGAGTTGATTTTTATAAGAAGACCAAAACAGCCGATTGACGGAATTGACATGTCCGCCGTCTCGTAAAGGTTCGATTACTTTTAACAATTCAAAACTGGGGTAGTGCCAGAATTTGATGGTTTTATCCCGACTCGCTGTCGCAAATAAATGGCCTGCCGGATGAAAGGCTATGGCATTGATGGTGTACCAGTGTGCCGCCTGTTCCATCACACATTGGTTTTTGGGTTGGTCCAACTCCCATGCTTTGAGGCGGGCATCCCGGCCGCCACTTAGCAACACGCTACCTCCTGGCGCGTAACAAATACTGAACACGGAACTTTCATGCGCGCCTTCAATTTTATTTTTTACCTGTAAGGTGCTCGCGTCTAACATATATATATGGTGATCACTGGAACCAATAGCCAGTTCGTTGCGATCAGGAGCATAAGCAATGCACCTCAAACTTTGGTTGCTCAGTGCCAGGCTTTCCTGGCCTTGCATTTGTTCCACATCCCATTTGGTGAGCCAACCTTCGCCACCCAGGGTAATAGCGGATTCCCGTACCGGGCAAATACCAAATACGCCTTTACGATGGTGGGCAATATTTTTTTGGGCAATCGGTGTCGTTTTCAGATCAATCCAATGCAGACCGCCATCTATATTTCCTGCCAACAGCTTGTTGTGATGTTCAAAATAATGCAAAGAAAATAGCTGTGTGTCGGTTTTGGCTACCAAGCGCCCGGTTTCCGGGTGATCCATATCCCATTTCACAATCCAGCCATCTCCGGCAACTGAGAAAAAAGAAGCACTAGGGCTCTTAGCAGCGCTGATATCAAAGATGGCGGCCTGATGGCCAGTTAATTGCGCTATTTTTTGTACTTTTAATTTCATTTTATTTTCCGAGTATTGTTGCGTTTTTCAAAAGTAACAAGATGCCGCTTTATTTGCATGAAAATATAGAACCTGCTGGCGAATTGGGCATTTGGCAAATTCAAGAATCTGAACAATGGTTTTTAGAACAGGTTGATTTATTTCCGGAAGAAAAAGAGCAACTGAGCCAGATTTTTGGACGGCGACGGGTGGAATGGTTGGCCGTACGCTACTTGGTACACTTGATGTCAGGCAGAGCGCATCGCGGAGCATTTATCAAAGACCAATACGGGAAGCCCCATTTGACAGACTCTCCCTTTGCTATATCCATCAGTCATGGTCAGGATATGGCCGCAGCGATTGCAGCTCCTTTTTCCGTAGGCATCGATATTCAATACATCGTACCTAAGATAGAGCGGATCGCGTATAAATTTATGCGACCAGTAGAAATGGATAGCCTGAGCCAAAATGAGCGCATCGCTCATCTGCACGTTTATTGGGGAGCGAAAGAGGCGCTTTATAAAGCTTTTGGGCGTAAAGCCTTGGATTTTTGCACCCATATCTTGGTGCAGCCCTTTGCCTTGGATTGGGAAATAGGCAAAGCTTATGCTCGGGTAGCTAAAGATGACTTTCAACAGGATTATATCATTTTTTACCGCCTATTGCCCAGTGGCCATGTGTTGGTAACTGGCCAAGCAAGCGATCAAAGAGAGAATTTTTCTGATTTATAGCATTTGCTGTTACAAAAAGCTTACCTTAGCGTTATTGTCTTTACCTCCCCTTCAATGCTTCAAAGCAATTCGAATACCAACATTGCTGCTTTCAAGTTTTTTTGTTGACCCAGAACATATTAAGAAACAAATGCAAATTGTTAAGACAATCATTGCTGATAGCCACCAGATATTTTTGGAGGGACTAAAAACCGTATTAGTAAGGCAAACAGATCCCAAATTTGAAATCGTTGCTCAACATACCAGTGGTAAAGCATTGGTAAAGGATTTGAAGCAATTACACGCTGATTTGCTGATATTAGACCTCAACCTCGACGAAGTTGACGGACTCGAAGTTTTAAAAATCGTTCAAAAGCCACCTGCTAACCTAAAGGTTCTGGTTATTTCCAACTACGATGTACCCAAAATAGTGCGTACAGCATTCAAATATGGCGCGGGGGGATTCCTTCCTAAAAACTCCAATATCAATCTATTCTTCGAAAGTGTCAAGGAGTTGCTGGATAACAACATCGTTATGGGAGAGGGCATCGGTGTTACATCGCCTAAAGGAAAACAAATAGCCCCTGCTCATAATATTTCTGTATCCTTGAACGACCGTTTTGTCAAGCGCTATAGTTTGACCAAGCGCGAAGTGGAAATATTGCAATTGATTTCGCAGGCGATGAACAATAAGCAAATAGCCGAAAAATTGTTTATTAGCGACCAAACCGTTAGTGTGCACCGAAAAAATATCATGCGCAAACTAGGGGTGAGTAATGCAGCCGGGCTTATAAAAACAGCTTATGAAAACAGCTTGATCTGATGTTTTAAAAAAAAAAATAAATTTCTTTGATCAAGTTGATACTCAAAGTGAAAAAAAAATTATATTTGTCCCCTGTGTGGTTAAATTGGTGTTTTTCACACTAGTAGTATGTTCAAACCCTTACTAAGCAATTGTCGTCACTTAAAAATTTTTGATTTCATTTGGTTATTATCAAATAAATCATATACATTTGCTGTTGCAAAAAAAAAATATCCCATGAACGAAACGGTACAAGCTCCTTGCTATAAGGTTCTATACCCTTCTACCTCAGTTACATTTCCTGGTGACATATCTTTTTTTATACCTCTGCAATTCTGCATTACAAAATTCAATATTGCCATTAAGGCGCTTTATGAGAAAACTTAATCGGGCCTTTCCCCGATGATTATATGGAGCAAATAAAGTTTTGCTTGCCATTTTTTGACATTTAAGGAACCTAATAAAGACGACCAAAACAACAACGACCAAAATAAAAACTGCTTTCAAACTTAGGGCTACATAGCACTATTTGAGAGTAAAAATCGACCTAATATTTTTTTAACCTAATTCTTTACAAATTGTAATCTTATGGAAAAAACGAATTT
>CALMIR010000191.1 GCA_937864265.1 uncultured Saprospirales bacterium
CAGCAAAAAGCTGCTTGATATATTGATTTACCACTAATTTGTAGCACACTCAAATTATATCAACCCCCCCGCTCGTTCCGAGCTAAGCCCACTGCCAGATATTAGTAGCGGCCAATGGCCGCAGCCTGCTGTGCCTTAGCCGTCTATGAAAAGACGCCGAAAACTTCTATTGGCCAGCACAACACTTGTACGGCAGCAACAGAATCGGTATCTTTAAGCCGGATATCGAATGGTGCAGCAACTGTGCTGTGACCACCACCACCAAAAAACAGCTCATCGGCAAAAGAGCTTATGACCGAGCGCTTCCCAAGTGCTTCTTGACAAGGCATAGCTCCACTTGGGAGGAACGTCCGGTGGACGTTCAAGCGAGGGAACCCGCGTCAGCGGCGAAGTTAAACCCAATTTGAACCAAATTAATGGCCGTCATCAACGACCGCAAGACAGTCGTCGCACAAAACAACGGCATGGCTACGGTGTATGACCCGACTTTCCTCAGTGCAGGTTTTTACTATCCGTTTGGTATGGAGATGCCTGGGTTGACCTACAGCGCGAGTGATTATCGTTATGGCTTCAACAGCAAGGAAAAGGATTCCGCCTTCGGCCTGCTCCACTACGACTATGGCTTTCGGATTTATCACCCGGGGCTGGGGCGGTTTTTGAGCGTGGATCCGCTGGCAAGGAGCTATCCGTGGTACACGCCGTATCAGTTTGCAGGGAATACGCCGATTATGGCGGTGGATTTGGATGGATTGGAGCCCATAACAGCTTTTCCGGAATATTTGCAACCACTTATTCGTGGACATGTCATCGTTGTAACCAATACATCAGATGATGTTGAATTGACTATTGCTTTGTCCAGGCAGGGAATAATGAGAAATGGTCAGTATACCATTAATCCTAACCCTCTTGGGAGTAGTTTCACCATGATTGAGTATCAATCATTTTCGCTTCAAAATAATGGATATTTGAGTAGCCATGCCTTTTTGGGGCCCATAATTCAAAGGATACCAATACCAGTAATACCACCAATAGCGACCTTATCTCCTCCATTGTTAAATACATCTTCTGGAGTGGACTTGAATTTACAGGACTTTATGCTACCTAAGCCTGATGAACCAGTAAACGAAATTACCTTCCGTGGTGAACCAATTCTTCCCGATAAGCCTTTTTCATTTAGTGAATTAATAGCTAC
The DNA here is from genome assembly GCA_937864265.1 of uncultured Saprospirales bacterium. Classification (GTDB taxonomy): domain Bacteria; phylum Bacteroidota; class Bacteroidia; order Chitinophagales; family Saprospiraceae; genus CALMIR01. The sequence goes on from CALMIR010000191.1 coordinate 1,193, forward strand.
CGGGTTATATAATCCAGCTATTAGGAATATAGAAGAAGCAAAGGATCAAATTAGAGATTTAGCAGAGTTTCTGAATGAAAACAAGGACGCATCAGTTTTAATTTTAGGAAACTTTCACTTGAATAAAGGCGGCACTGTTAAACCTTGGGAAACAACATACTCTGAAATTATAAAAAAGAAGGAAGGTATTCCTGAGCATATAAATACGTTTGAAGAATTTGCAGTAGAAAGGGCGAAAAACGTAGAACGGTTGCTTATCAATGAATTCGGAGTGGATCCTAAGCAATTAAGAATTGGGACGGGAAATCAATATAAAGATGCCCAGCGTGGTCAATCTGTTTCATTTGAACTTAAGAGGAAGAAAAAATGAGTTTCATTATGCGACCTAAAATTTATTATTCGGCGATTGTTTTATTTTTTTGTTGCAGTCATTCTATTTTCGGAGGATGCTTTGACTTAGATTTTCTTTTATCGGATAAACAGGTTTGTTTCAAACCAACTTCTTTGAATCAATTGTATCTTGAAAGCATTTATTCTTGTGATGATTTTGAGGTTCTACTCATTGCATTTGATGAAATGGGTTTCCTGGATGAAATCGACCAGGCTTTTGATAGTATTATAAAGTCATTTTATTTAGATGATTTTGGGATAGTGTATGCAGCATTTCATGTTTCCCGGAAAATATCATTTTTGGAAAGCTTTCCTTATCCTGATTTGCTTTATTATTACATGCTAAGTAGATATTTTGATGTGAGACTCTACTATGCTCAAAGAGAAAATAGGTTGTATGTTTATGGAAAATTCAGAGACCCTATTCATGGGAGCTATAAGATTATTCAGGATAAAGCCGAGCATTATTATTATTTGGATATAGAAGAAGAATATCATATTCCACATGAAAGCCTCCAAGAATTTTGTCCATTAGATATTTCTAAAAGAAATTCAACGGCCTCAATTGTAATAGAACCATCGGTTTGGTATGGAGCAAATCTTTGCACGACTTCAAAAATACTTGATTTGGATGGAGCGCCTGTATCTTTTAATTTTAAGCACAATCCTTTGTATTTTAAGATATTAGCTTATTTGCCACGTACAGAAGATTACTATCGTTACATATTTTTATCTGATGCAAATAAGAAAGAGTTTACAAGTAAACTACCCCACGATTTTAAAACAAGGAATGATTTAGATAAAATTAAAGTACTTACAAGTTTTGTAAGGGCATTAAATTATGGTGTTGCAGAACGGGAGATTAACCTTTATCCAGATCAAACGTTAATTTCAGAAATCTCTGATTGTGAAGATAGGGTTTTGCTATTGGCTAGCCTGATAAAGGAATATACTACTATTGAGACTGGATATTTTTTGGGTTACGGTCCTCCATTGCATCATGCCGTATTGGCGATAAAATTGCCTAAAGAAATGTTGGAAAACGTAGCTACTACAACGATGAATGGGGAGGAGTTGGTACTTATAGAGGCAACTGGAAGAAATTTTGAAATAGGCGAAACAGAAGATGCATTAAAGTCTTCCTCTCCATCATTAATATCAATCCTTTTTTCTCGTTAGGAAAGTAAGAAGGGGGCTTTATAAAGTATTCCCTCCCTCCTGCCACCTAAGTCAAAAACCAGCACCTGCTCGCCCCGCTCCAAGCCTGCTGCCGGATTTTATTAGCAGTCTTAGGCCGCACTCCGCGCCATAACCTTACCAAGAGCCGCTCCACAAGCCCCCTTGTCAGAAATGTTCAATGGACAATGAATCATTTGAGAATTGACAGGTACATTGCGCATTAAAAATCATACCTTCATAACTGTCCCTGCTCCCGCAAAATACGAATCACCTCCTCCTCGCTGATTTCTGCAATCAGCGCAATAGTCAGGATGGGGATGCCTTGTTGATGAGCATTAAGCACCACCGCAATAGTTTTTGCTTCTTGCCCGATTTCAACACCTTCTTCACGTCCTTTCGATAGTCCTATTTCAACACCTTCTTCGCGTCCTTCTTCACGTCCTTTCATTAGACCTATTTCAATCCCTTCAACCCGACCTTCAACCCGGCCTTCCAATTTAGCCGTTTCCAGTACCCCATACGAGATGGCCA
>CALMIR010000192.1 GCA_937864265.1 uncultured Saprospirales bacterium
GCTACGCACAATGCGCATGAAAACCGCTTTATCCGAGTCAACAACTGGGAAGAAATACGGCTTTTCTTTGAACAGGAACGAAGTTTAGTTTAAAGTTTCTAGCGAGGCTAAGCCTGAAACTAGAAACTCCACACTGCTTCTGCCTGGCTTGAAACCAGCCCGTCTTCTCCCGCGTTTTTCGCGGGATCAGCCGGGTAAAAAACCAGAGACCTCAAACGCATCAACCCTTGACCATCAACTGGACAAATATTAAAAACCTGATACGCTTAAAAGCCCGGTTTGCAATGACAGGGGCATTGGCTACTTCTGTGGATTATTTCCTGTATCTATTTCTGGTCAACCGTATTTTTCCACCTGTAGTTGCCAATATCGTTTCCTATTCGTGCAGCGTGGTGATCAATTTTTTACTGCAAAAACGCTTTGTTTTTCAACTGAAAGGTTCTGCTTCTCGGGCTTTTGCAGGATCCATGCTGGTTTCATTGGGGGGCTTGGCATTGAGTACGGGCATTATTTGGAGTTTGAATCATTTGTATTTTTTTGAGCAACGCCAGTATCTGACCAAGCTTTGCGCTACGGGGCTGGTCTTTTTTTACAATTTTTATTTTAAACGCTATGTGTTTGAACAAAAATTTATTTAGACATTCCAGGCTATGGTTGAGTTGCCTGACTTTGCTGATACCCGTTTTTTTATCCGCCCAAGCGGGTGAAGCGCTCAGCCTGTCGCAGGCCATTCAGATGGGTTTGGCCAACAATTACCAAATACAAATAGCCGACGCCAATACCGCCATAGCCAACAACAACAACGACTGGGCAATAGCCGGCAAATACCCTGCCATCAATCTGACGCTCAATAACCAAAATACCTATTCTAATTTGAACAATCCTGGTTCGGTGTTGCGCGAAAGCAATTCCTTTTCGCCCAGTATCGTGCCCGGAGTAGAGTTGAACTGGACGCTCTTCAACGGCTATCGAGTACGCTACACCAAAACCCAATTGGAAGAGCTGGAAAAGCTGAACGCGGCCAATGCCCGGCAACGGATCGAAAGCAGCATCCAATTGATCATTCAAGCGTACTACAATACCGTTGTTCAGCAAGAACAATTGGAAGTAGTCGCGGAACTGCTCCGCTTATCCCGGGATCGCCTGGCTTATCAACAACTCCGCCAAGAATACGGCCAGTCGGGTACTTTTGAAAAATTACAGAGCCAGGATGCCTATCTCAACGATTCTAGCGCTTATCTGATACAAGTAAATAATTACGAAACCGCGCTGCGCGGGCTGCGCTTATCAATGGGCATTGAGGATGCCAGTCGCCGATTTGTATTGACGGATACCTTGCAAACACCAGTCGCGGCTTATCGCCTGGAAGATTTGGAAACGCAAATGTTGGCCAACAACCATGCCCTGCAAAGCCAATACATCAACCGCGAATTAGCTTCGGTCAATACCAAAATCCAAGAATCGACACTGAAACCTACTTTATCCATGCGAGCAGGTACTACCTATAACCTAGGGATTTCATTCGGAGAGCAGACTTTCAATTTTGGTGGAAATACCGTTTCTCAAGATATCCCTCAAATTGCCGCCAAAACCTTCACGGGGTTCGTCAATTTCTCAGCCGCTTACCCCATTTTTGATGCGGGTGTGCGCCAGAAAAGGATTGAAAATGCCCGTACGGAAGAACTGATCGCCCAATATACCATTAGTGATACCAAAAGAAGCTTGCAAAACCAACTGGCCAATACGCTGGCCGCCTACCAATTGCAACAAGGGTTGGTACAGCTCAGCCAAAGTCTGGAAGACAACGCCCGACAAAACTTGGCCATCGCCGAGGAAAGATTTCGGGGCAGCCTGATCAATTCCTTTGATTACCGGAGCATCCAATTGGCATACCTCAATGCTTCTCAGCAGCGACTTAATGCCCTGTTGAATCTGAAAAATACAGAGACAGAACTGGTGCGACTGATAGGCGGGCTAGTGCGCTAGAAATCAAAAATCACAAAAACAAGGGATTTTTCTTGCAATCTCGGTGACTATCACCGAAATTGCAAGAAAAATGGCCTTGATCAACAGAAAGTGCAAACTAGGCGCCATCTAAAGTAGTAAAACCGGATTCATGCTCAAACCTTTAGCGCAAGTTGTTTCCATTATTTTCCATCCCCTGCTGATTGTCAGTTACATGCTGGTATTATTGCTGTTGGTCAACCCCTATTTGTTTGGCGTCAGCAATATTTTGGAGGAAGCCGGACAATTATTGCTTTTACAAACGTTTTTGTCCACTTTTTTTATTCCGGCCATTGCGGTGTTGATGTTGCGATTTTTGGGCATGGTGGACTCCCTGGAATTGAAAAGCCGGCAGGAGCGCATTGGGCCGTATATCATTACAGCCGTGTTGTACCTGTGGATGTACAAGAATTTCATAGAAAGCTCGTATGTGCCCACGGCTTTCAGTGGCTTCATGTTGGGCGCCGTGATTGGGCTGCTAGTCGCTTTTTTCATCAATATATTCTCCAAAATAAGTGCCCATGCCGTGGGAATGGGCGGATTATTAGCGATGGTCATTATCACCATGCTTTTATTTAGTTACGATACTTTTCTGTTAGGGAGCTATGAAATAAGCATGAGTAGCATATTGATGCTGACTGTTTTATTAGCAGGCATGGTAGGCAGCGCCCGATTGCTGTTGCAAGCGCACGAGCCTATGGATTTATACGGCGGATTTTTAGTAGGCTTTGTCGCCCAATTTATAGCGTTAAAAATTGTGTTTTAAAACAATAGGGTATGTCAAAAAATGCGGTCATTGCTGGTGCCGGATTGGTAGGATCGCTCTGGGCGGCCTTGCTTGCCAAACGGGGCTATCAAGTGGATGTTTTTGAACGTCGGCCTGATCCGCGTGAACGGGGGTATATTGGCGGGCGTTCCATCAATTTGGCACTCAGCCATAGGGGCTGGGAGGCATTGGAAAAGGCAGGTGCAAGGGAAACGCTGGAAAAAATAGCGATACCCATGTACGGGCGCATGATGCATAGCGTAGCGGGCGAATTGACCTTCCAAGCTTATGGCACAGAAGGGCAGGCCATCTACTCTGTTTCGCGGGGGCAACTGAATATGGAATTGATTGCCTTAGCCGATAAGTCTGATAAAGTGCGTTTCCATTTTGAGCAAAGCTGTAGAAGGCTAGACGTGGAGTCGCACAGTGCCTGGGTAGAAAACCACGCTACGGGTGAAGCCTACTGGACAACTTGCCCCCTATTGTTTGGTGCCGACGGTGCTTTTTCGGCTGTACGGAACAGCTTGATGAAAACGCCACGCTTCAATTACAGACAGGACTACTTGGACTATGCCTACAAAGAGTTGAGTATTCCTGCTGGTGCAAATAGTACGCACCTGATTGATAAAAATGCACTCCACATTTGGCCTCGCGGCAACTTCATGCTCATTGCCTTGCCCAATATAGATGGCAGTTTTACCTGTACCCTTTTTCTTCCTTTTGAGGGCAACATTTCTTTTGAGCAACTGCATACAGACGATCAAATTCAGGCTTTTTTTCAACATTGGTTTCCCGACGTCGTTCCACTGATCCCCGATTTAGTATCCGATTTTCATCAAAACCCAACTTCCGCGTTGGTCACTGTGCGCTGTTCGCCCTGGAATTACCAGGATTGGGCATTGCTCATTGGCGACGCAGCGCATGCGATTGTCCCTTTTTATGGGCAGGGCATGAACTGCGGTTTTGAAGATTGTTCTGTTCTCGATGAGATGATGGATACCTACCAAGAGGATTGGGCGGCTATTTTGTCCGTTTTTGGCCAAGAGCGAGTGAAAGATGGCAACGCCATAGCGGACTTGGCCTTGCGCAATTTTATTGAAATGCGCGATTTGGTAGCCGATCCCGTTTTTTTACTCCGCAAAAAAATAGAGGCGCATCTCCACGAAAAGTATCCTGCTGCTTTTTTACCCGTGTATTCCATGGTAACTTTTAGCTCTATCCCATATAGCCAGGCGCAAAAAGAAAGCGTAGAACAGGATGCTTTATTGAAAGCTATTTTGCAACTTGAGGGCATAGAACAAAACTGGCCCAATGACCCGCGCATAGATGAATTATTTGGCCAATGGCTTGAAAATAAAAAAGCTTAGCAACGCAGAAAAATTAAGTTCCCGATTTTGTCCTTACCCTAGCGGGCTAAACGGTTCATTTTAAGTGTGACGGCTAGGGTAAGGACTTTGGTAAATCGGGAAGTAATTTTTTGCACATTACACAGACAGCACTTGATTCATTTTACCGGGCCTTTCCTGGCTATGTTAACTGAAGTTTATTTTTTATAAATTAAACCCTCTAAAAACAAATTTAGACACCTTTGTACAGGAATCGAACCGTTTTTTTGATTAAATTTGATGAAATTCGCTATCTCAATTGAGCGCAAACATGAAAAAAATACTCTTTCCTACCGATTTATCAGAAGCTGCTGAACGGGCTTTCATTTACGCACTGCACCTGGCATCAAAACTAGAGGCCGAAATCATTACCCTTCATGTTTACAGAAAACCCGATCTCAAAGCGGCTACGCTGCCCAACACTTTGAGTGATTTCTACGCGACCTACGATCTGGAACTATTTGAAAATTACAAAGATTCCATCCCTGTGTTGCGCCAACTGGCTGAACAGCACGGCTTTGGGCACTTGACCATCCACCATGCGCTGGAAGAAGGCAAAGTAGTCCCCACTATTCTCAAATATATTGAACGGGATCAGATAGATATGGTCATCATGGGTACTACCGGCGCATGGGGGTTGAAGGAAATTTTTACAGGCAGTGTTGCCGGAGAACTACTGGAAAATTCACCGATTCCTGTGCTGGCAGTGCCGGAAGAGGTACAGTTTGACGGACAAATCAATCAAGTGGCATTTTGTACATCTTACAAAGAAGAAGAGAAAAAAGCCTTGGAAAAAGTCATTCAGCTCTTTTCGCCTTTTGAGGCGAATATCCATTGCCTGAATGTGGACTTGGGGCATATCGAATTTTATACACAAGGCATGAAGTACTTCCAGGAGGCTTTTGTCCAGCATACCAACCTACAATTCCAAGTATTGGAAGGCAAAGACATTAACGAAGCTGTAACTGCGTATATGCGCGAGCACGGCATTGATTTGCTGGCTATGGTCACCCATAAGAGGAACTTTTTTCAAGAGCTGTTCAACTACAGCCATGCCAAAATGATGTCTTACCATTCCGACATCCCTGTATTGTCTATACCAACTCAAATCCTATAAAGGCATAGTTTTTTGTGACTAGCCTTAGCTTTATCAGTCAAAACGAAAAACAAAACATTAAACCTATGGATTTAACTAGCTTATTGATTTTCCTGGCTATCGGAGCGATAGCAGGTTGGTTGGCCGGCCAAGTGATGAAAGGCAGCGGCTTTGGCCTTATCGGAAACATCATCGTGGGAATTGTAGGTAGCCTAGTCGGCGGATGGTTGTTTGGCGTGTTGGGCATTTCTGCTGGCAGTGGACTACTTGGTTCCATCATTATGGCAGCAGTAGGTGCCGCCGTTTTGCTGTTTGTAATCGGGCTATTTAAGAAATAAAAGCCTACATGAGTCACATCAGGTTTGCTTGAAATCATTTTATGCAAACCTGATTTGTACTTTTTTGCTATTCCACGATCAAAGGATAAACCAATTCTCGCTCTGAATCGGCTGTTTTTACTACAATCCAGTACAAAGCAGGTGTTAGATCGGGCCATTTTACCTGCCCATCCTTCCAACTCAAATATTGAATAAATTGTCCTTGTGCAGAAAACAAGCGAATATCCTGTATTGCCCCTGCCCCCTCTAATCGAAAGGACAATTGTCCCTGCACCGGATTCGGGAAAAAATGAAGCCTGCTGCCATTCCATACTTCTTTGCTAGCAACCGTATTGTCAATAAATGAAGCTACTGGTGGGTTAGCTACGCTCAGCAATTGCTCTTCTTCATCAATCATCCTAATCCGATCAGCCTGAAAGACGACTGGCCATAGCCCTTGCGGGATGGAAGTTTTTATAGGAACGCTCAATTGGGCGATACTGCCGCTGCCATTTCGGGGTATTCCGTCATTTCTGCAAAAAGCGATGTGCAGTTTGCTGTTTTGGAGATCATGGTACACAAAAGTCAATAAATCATTATTCGGCGTACCCAACCAGCTATTGAGGAAACTTACTTGTATAGCAGCTGCATCCAACCATTCAGGATCATATTTTAGTTCAAACGCCAGGCCATAAACGCTTTCGGCCTGATGCAAAGCATCGCCCAGCAACAAATTTATGCCAATCACTTCCCCGGGCGCTGTATTGAGGCCCTCCATTTGAAGCATCACATCGCTATTGTCATCCGAAAAGCCCAAAGGCAGGGGCGGATGATCGGGGTCAATCAGGAGGCCAAAATTTTGGGATAAGGCCTGAATATCTGAGAATTGAACCACGCCATTTCCATCCGAGTCAGCATGTACGAAATTGACCATCGAACTAGGGCTGTTCTGCTCCCAAAGCAAGCCTGCCTGTTGCTGCCAATTCAAACTGGCTTCAGGTCGAACTGCACCTTCTGCACCAAATGCCAACCCTAACAGCAGCACATCGTACTGATCAACCCGGCCATTCGCAGTGGCATCGCCCGGCCAAACCGCCGCGCCATATACCTCCATTTTACCATCTTCCAATACAAAAGGGCTCGACTGTCCACTCTTTTCTATTAAAATGGATACGGGGTTGGATGAAAAGCGAACCTTAGTGCTGCCTTCCAGGCTTCCCGACTCAAAACAAAGAGAAAACAAGACAGCTCCATCGGGTAGGCTACTGCCCTCAGGCCCATTTGCTTCCCATTCCATTCCTAAAAAGCCCTGGTCCAATTGGCTGGTATTCAATGACATATTTTCCCAAAAAGGCAATGCGTCTGCTGATACTTCGAGGAAGCTTAGGCTATCCACCGACCATCTAATGCTAAAAGCAAGCCTGGTAACATCGGTGAAACGCAGGGTGGACATTTCGATGCACGATCGCTGCCCGCTGATACCCGTTTCGCAACCTATAATTAAACCAACGGATTGGCTGATGTCTTCCGTTTCAATAATAACCGCGCCATTAGAGACCGTCACGCCGATGCTTTGCCCTTGATCATTCTCCAACTCGACATCCATCAAATTCACAGCCGCTGACTGGCCGGCTTGCCCTACTGCCTGAAAGCAGATTTCAAAAAGGGCGCTTCCATTAGCCAGGGTTTCGCTGCTGTTTGCGGAAGCCCAATTGACTTGAAACGCATTTTCATCGGGTTGCACCAATTGGAAATCTTGTTCGTCCAGCCCTGGGAGGTTAAAATTGTCCAGCGAAATGAATTCCAGCAATGCAGCGTCCCAACTCAGCACAAAGCTCATACCACTAACCCCCTGGAAGGCATTGACTTGTATCGGCAAACAAAAAGTAGCGCCCTCCAGCACTTGCACCTCTTCCAGATGAAACTGTACAGGAGCTTGGTTGGACTGGATTTGTACCAAACCGGGATTGCCAACGAATTCCAAGGGCATACCCGTTGAGTTGTATATATCTATAAAAGTAGGGTTGTCACTAAAAAATACTTCGGCCGAATTGGTTGTTGCCAATACTTGGAAACAAAGGGTAAAGACGGTGCCGCCAGAAGGCAGGCTAAAGCCGTTCGCATCCACCGTTCCCCAGGAAAAAGCTAAAAGGCCGTTTGCGGCCATAGTGGTGCCAAAGGTGAGTGGAATCACACCCGGCGGGAAACCGGCATCCAAATTGGCCGACTGAAATTGTAAAATAGCAGGATCCCAATTGACGCTGAATTGTACGGCTGCTATGTTGTCGAAGCCCGCTTCCGCAAATACTTCCAGACAAACTTCTTCTCCAACGGAAGCCGTAGCTGAGGTGATAGACAGTTCAAGGGGCATCATCCAGCTAGGCATTTTCGCTTGAGCGGAAATAGCGGACAAGAACAAAGCTGTCGTCAAAAGGATGGAAAAAAGTAGCTTTTTAACAGGCATAGCTATTTGGGTTATTTGCGCTTATGACGTAGGATGCAATATAAGAAGTACAATCCATATCCCTTGTTTTTTAGACGAGGCTATTGTAAAATCGCCAAAGAACTAAAAAACATAGGGGGATTTGGTTGCTTACCACGAAACAATAAAATAAAGCCACGTTTTACCAAAACCCGCTAAATTACTATCTTGCCTTCCTCAATCCAAAGCTTAACAAACCACCATGATGATGCGGGGCTTTTTTACTCTCATTTTATGTTTACCTATTTTTCTGCGATTAGCGGCTCAAGAATCAACTAAGCTGTTGCCTACGGAAGACAACTACTACAAAATCATTACCCTACCGCTACCGGAAGGAATAGTAATGGAAGTAGGCGGGCTGGCAACGCTGCCCAATGGCAGTATAGCGGCTTCCACCCGCCGAGGCGATGTATGGGTCATTGACAACCCTTACATGCTGAACGGGCAATACCCGCATTTCCGCCTCTTTGCTAGTGGATTGCACGAGGCGCTGGGTTTGGCATTGGTAGATAAAGCACTGTATGTTGCCCAACGCGGCGAATTGACCAAATTGATGGATCAAAACGGCGATGGCCGTGCCGATGTGTACGAAACGGTCTTTGCCTGGCCGCTTTCCGGGCATTACCACGAGTATTCCTTCGGCCCGGTGGTAGCGCCAAACGGCGATTTTTTCGTGACAGCTAATGTCGCTTTCGGCGATCAGGAATGGTGGCGCGGTGAGAGCAGGGTACCCTGGCGAGGTTGGACCATGCGCATCACCCCGGAAGGAGAGATGAAGCCTTATGCTACCGGCATGCGCTCACCCTGTGGCATAGGATTGATAGATGGGGCGTTTTTTTACGCAGATAACCAAGGCGATTGGATGGGAAGTGGCGGTCTGGTACATGTAGAAGAAGGTGACTTCACGGGACACCCGGCTGGCCTCCGTTGGGCTGAATTGCCAGAATCGCCTGTTAAAATAACGACTAATGATATTTATTATCGGGCCAACCCGCGCTTCACGCCACCGGGAAAAAATCCGGTCAAACCGGAAAATATTGAAGATGAAGTACCGACCCCTCTGTTTAAACTGGCCGAAGAACTGCCATCCATAAAAACACCTGCAGTTTGGCTGCCGCATGGTATATTGGGTATTTCTACTTCTGAAATCATGCAAGATAAAACGGGTGGGCAGTTCGGCCCTTTTGAAGGGCAATTGTTCATTGGCGATCAGGGGCAAAGCAAGATTGTAAGGGTCTTTCTGGAAAAAGTAAACGGGGTGTATCAAGGCGCCGCATTCGGTTTTCGCGAAGGTTTTGAATCGGGCGTGCTGCGCATGTGTTGGGGGCACGATGGTTCGCTCTTTGTAGGCCAAACGAATCGGGGTTGGGGCTCAACCGGCAACCATCCCTACGGGTTGCAGCGATTGCTGTGGACCGGAGATACGCCCTTTGAAATGAAAACGGTACAAGCTATGCCAGATGGTTTTGACATCACTTTTACCCTACCCGTGGACAAGCAAACAGCTTTAAATCCGGAATCATACGGGATAACGGGGTTTACTTACAAATACCACCCCGTATATGGCAGCCCGGTGGTGAACGAGCAAAATTGCCCCATTACGGGAATCTTGGTTGCAGATGATGGGTTGTCGGTTCGCCTGCTGGTGGACAGCCTGCGGCAGTATTACATCCATGAGATCAAAGCAACAGGTATTCAATCGTATAGCGGCAATTTGCCCTTGCTGCATGCCAATGCTTATTATACGCTCAATGAAATACCAAAAGCGGAAGACTTGATGCTGAGCGAAAGCGATAAAGAAAAAGCCCGTATGGTACTAGAAAATTACAAAGCAGCCAAAGCTAAAGCGGCTCAAGTGCCTGCGGCGAAAGAAATGCCTGTCGCCCATGAACATCATGCTGTTGTGGAGAAAAAAGCGGAAACAAAGACAGCAACAACGGCCAAAACCAGTACACCAAAGCCTACTTCAAATAGCAAAAGTGCCAAGCGCGTCACTAAAATGCCAACTGATTGGAGCAAACCCGACCACAGTCTGACCATCAGTACTTTACCCGGACTAAAATACGATCAAAGCTCTTTAACGGTTAAGGCTGGTGCTAAAGTGAAACTCACGTTTTACAACAACGACGATATGCCACACAATATGGTCTTTACCCAACCAGGCGCTGCCGATGAGGTAGGTAAAGCGGCGATGAGCCTGGGCTTGAAAGGAGAGGCGGTGGCCTACGTACCCAATTCGGATAAGGTGCTCTACCATACGGGCTTAATTGGGCCAGGCGCTTCAGAGACGATATACTTCACAGCGCCCTCCAAGCCAGGAACTTACCTATACGTCTGTACTTTTCCGGGGCACTATCAGAACATGCGCGGAGTGTTAAAGGTACAGTGATGGAGGGAATTATAAGTTTCAGGCCGCGCCACGACGAAGGCGTGGTTTCAAGCTAGGCTAAAGCCTTGTACAGTTTCAGGTTTTCCTGCCCCCGTCCGATCCGGAGTCGTCCCGCCCGGATTGATCCGGTCGGGCGGGCCGGGCGGGCGAATCCCGCTTTCGGCGGGAGGCGGGTGGTTTTTTACCCGGCTGATTCCGCGAAAAACGCGGGAGAAGACGGGCTAGTTTCAGGTTTACCACGCCTATGGCGTGTGCTAGGCTAAAGCC
>CALMIR010000193.1 GCA_937864265.1 uncultured Saprospirales bacterium
GGATAATTTATTTATTTAGCTCCAACTACTTGTCTTCGCAAGAAGTTTATTTTCAACAATCTGACAGTACCATTGGTATCATAGATTTCAATACCTGCGATACGGTTCATCTGGTTAAAGCAGCTAGTGCTTATTCATCTTTGGCTTTTCATCAAAGCGGTCGCCTTTTTGGCAGTCGCAAGGATACCATTTTCGAAATTTCCTTAGAAACAGGAATTTCAAATTTACTAATAACTTTTCCCGAGTCAGGTAACATTACTTTCAGTTGTATTTCTTTTATTGGCAATACCCTGTTCACTGTTAGCGATAACCTTTTTGGCAAATATAACCTGATAAGCGGGATTCGAGAAGTCATCAATCAGGGTTATGGTGAAGATAGCCTTTTTTTACTGCCTTCGGGAATGGCGGTTCGCAATGGAAACTTGATATGTAGTTCATTGATTCCTGGGGGAATATTCCAGTTGGATACCACCAATATTCTAAATAGTATTGCTATTTTACCCCATGAAGATTTTGTACCTTCGCATAATGGCATCGTTTCCATGCCAATAAGTTGTGATAGTAGTGATACTTACATTAATGCCCCAATATCTTCATTCGAAGATGTCATTTACATATTAGACTTTGAACAACAGGAATTTACACCTATTTGCTCATTGAATTTTCGCTGCTCGTCAATATGGGCATACGAAGAATCCCTTCCCCCCCCCTGCCTTCCTTTGATTGACCTAGATGGCGACAATCATACAGCCGTTGGCCTAGACTATTTAGCAGATAGCACCTGTACGGCCGTTGATGTTCCAGTAATTGACAACGACGGGCGGGTTCAGATGCCTTTGTCTGGCTTGGATTCTGTACGGGTATTGCTCTCAGGCGCGTTGGATGGTTCTTTGGAGTATTTGACCTACTCAGGTTCTTCGCCTATTCTATCCGAAGTTGCCGATGATGGAAATATCGTTCTGCTTTACCCTTCTGCCTCTAATGCAGCCGAGCTTTCACTATCCGATTGGCTATCTGCACTGATGTCCATTCGATACCATCATGAAGGGAATGTGCCTTCTCCCGGTATTAGAGAGGTGGCATTTCTGGCATTTGCAGGAAGTGACATCAGCGATACAGCAGTTTGCTTTATTCCCATCTATACTTCTCCCGCTTCGGCAGGGATAGATGCCATCATCATGCCCTGCCCATCTGATCCGCCCATTACCCTCTTTGATTATCTGGGTGTAAATGCCACACCTGCTGGGGGCTGGTCACCTGGAAATGGCACATTTGATCCTTCCACTGACCTACCCCAGGTTTTTCAATATATTGTATCCGATAGCTTAGGCTGTCCGCCGGACACAGCATTTGTTGAAGTGATCCTTCAATATTCGCCACAGTTCCACCTCGGCACCGACACCACCCTTTGTCAGGGCGGCAGCCTGCTGCTACAAGCCCCTGCCGGGCTGATGGACTATACGTGGAGCGATGGCAGCAGCGGCAGCAGCCTCGAAGTTAGCCAGTCGGGCTTATACTGGCTCGAAGCAGCAAATGCTCAAGGCTGCCGGGGAAGGGACAGCATCGCTGTGGCCTTGTCCCAATTCTCTGGCCTGGAACTCAGCTCACTGGATGTGTCCTGCCAAGGGGGCAGCGACGGCAGCCTGGGTGTTGTACCCATCGGAGGGCAAAGCCCCTATACCTACACCTGGGCGGAGGGAACTTTTACCCCGCCCCTCTCCGGGCTACCTACAGGCGATTACAGCATCAGCGTCAGCGATGACAATGGCTGTGTGCAGGTGGCGGCTGCAAGCATCGCGCAGCCCAATATGCCCATCCTGGAGGAGGCCAGCCAGCAGCTTTGCCAAGGCGAAGTATTCCTCTGGCAGGGCCAGCCCATCGTCTCCGATACCCTGCTCGAGCTCGCACTCAGCACTCCGCAGGGCTGCGATTCGGTCTATCGCTTGCAGCTTGTTTTTTTGGATACCTTCCTGTTGCTCCAACAGGTGCAACTGTGTCCGGGACAAACCTACGAATGGGAGGGCATGATTTTGAGTGCCGATACCAGCTTATGCCGGGTGTATAGCGGGGTGATGGGCTGCGATTCCACCCGTTGCCTGAGCCTGAGTTATTGGGACAGCCCGCAGGCGGGTTTGCCGGATACCCTGCGTTTTTGCCCTGGACAGTCTGCTACCTTGTTTGCCGGACAGCAGGCCGCCTATCTTTGGCAAGATGGCAGTACCCTGGCCAGTTTGCGCCTAAGCGAACCCGGCACTTACCGCGTGACCGTGAGCGATGCCAATGGATGTATGGCCACCGATAGCACACTGGTGCTGTACCGGGAGCCGCCTACATGGGTATTGGAGGCCATGTCGCCACTTTGTTTCGATAGCGCGGATGGCCGCATCGAGGTGCTGGAAGTGCTGGGCGGGATGCCACCGCTTGCGTTTAGCCTCAACGGGCAGAACCAGCAGGAGGAGGGGCTGTTTGAGGGGCTGCCAGCCGATACCTACCTGCTGGAGTTGACGGATGCCGAAGGCTGCCAAGCCGATACCC
>CALMIR010000194.1 GCA_937864265.1 uncultured Saprospirales bacterium
TACCCTGGGAAGTACGCCTGCGACGCGAGGTACACGAAGTGGAGGGAAGGACGATAATACTATTAGGGATGTAGCTTTAACAGACCCATACTCTTCCTCAATTTCTCCCCAACAAACTTACCGCCCCTTTTTCCAACAATACCTTCCCATAAAAGCGGCCAGATAGGGTGGCGTCCCCCCTTGCACACTATCTAATTGGATGAGGCCGCCGGCTTCGCCGAAACAAGGCGGGGCGAGCCAGTCGGGTATGCCTGACAAGCTGTTGGCTTCCAGTAAGATTGAATCGAGTGCGGTGCAGCCTTGGGCGTCGGTGAGGGTCAGGTAGTACAGTCCCGGCTCAAACACTTCCACTTCAGCCCCGGTAGCCCCGGTACTCCATTGGTAGGCTGTCCCTGCATTGGCCGAGCGCAAAACAACGCTCTCCCCAGTACAGAATTGGCCTTCTGCCGCGATGGCGACTTCCGGCTGAGGCCACCAATCGAGGCTAAGCACCCGGATACTGTCGCAAAGGCCGCCATCGGCTAAAAATTGAATCATTGGAATCACAGGTCATTCCAGCTATATCTATATCTTCGTCGAATTCAACAAGAGGTATGATAATGTTTGGAAGTGCTTGACGATAAATACCGTGTTTCTATCAAAATATTCTAGCCTATAAAACAATAGCGTCTTGTATAGAAGCCGCTAAGGCGGTCATTTCTGCTGCGCTGAGTTGAACACGGGGTTTGGCAAAATCCAAATCTATCAGATGGCTAATTGGCACCAAGTGGATATGGGCATGCGGTACCTCCAAGCCTATGACAGATACGCCGATGCGATTACAGGGCACTACTGCTTTGAGGCCTTTGGCCACTTTTTTTGAAAACAGCATCATCGCCTGCAAGAGATCATCTTCCAGGTCGAAAATGTAATCAATTTCTTTTTTAGGCACCACCAAAGTGTGCCCTTTAGCCACTGGGCTTATGTCTAAAAAAGCCAAAAAGTGCTCATTTTCAGCTACTTTATATGCAGGGATAGTACCTTCTATAATTTTTGAAAAAATGCTTGCCATAGCTTGATTGCTTTGTGGGACTCAACCTAAAGAAATATTCACAACTTTGAATTCCATATTTCCCGCAGGAGTCTGCACGAGAGCTATATCGCCTATTACCTTTCCCAATAAACCCTGCCCCATCGGTGAGCTAACCGATATTTTTTTCTCCCTTGGGTCTGCTTCTGATTCAGAAACCAGTTTATAAGTGATCTCTTTTCCTGATTTCACATTTTTAATGGTCACATTGGATAGCACCGTTACTTTTGAGCCATCCAATTGGCTTTCATCCAGAACCCGTGCATTGGAAAGCGCTTTTTCCAAATCATTGATGCGCAGTTCCAACATGCCTTGCGCCTCTTTAGCTGCATCGTATTCTGCGTTCTCTGATAGGTCGCCTTTTTCCCGAGCCTCTGCAATAGCTCTGGCGGCTTCGGCCCGACCCGTTGTCTTCATTTCTTCCAATTCGGCTTTCAGCCGTTCAAAACCCTCTTTTGTCAAATAATTGATGCTTGACATAATCTCTAATCTTTTACGTACTTCTGAAAAAAAAAGGAGGTTCAATCCCTCCTGTTGTGAAAATGGTAAAAAAATAAGAACGCTCCTGAGTGAATACAGGAACGTCCTTATTGAATCGAAATACAAAGATAAAAAAGTTTTATGAATTTTTCAAGCCGTTGTATAAACACTGTATAAATTGAAAATGGGGCATGTTTAGAGCATGCCCCATTTCCTGATCAATGGCTTACGTAATAGCTTCGCCTCAAATGCTGATGCGAATACCTATATTGTGTGTACCATCCCAAACTTTTGTGCTGCGATAAGCATAATCGATTGCCAGACGGCTGGCTTTCTTTTCTGGAGTGTCTTTACCCAAAGGCAACGCTAAGGTTGCTCCAGCACAAGGGCCTGTATAAATAGGGCCTCTGATATCGTCTTCTGAACCAATTTCGTAGCGATAGCCACCTCTGAGCATAAAGAAGTCGTTCAGGGAGTATTCCAAGCCGCCTCCCAGTTGATCCTGAGAAAAAGAATTGGAAGTAAAATTGCCCAACACGGTCAAGCGATGTTTTTCTGCAAAAAGAAAATCATAAGAAAGCCCGATATTCAACATAGAAGGCAATTCAAAATCGGCAGAACGCTGGTCGAAGGTCAACTCATAAGTACCGTCCGTTTCAACTGGCCCTTGAGTAGAAAGGCCTTCTCCTCCAAAAGTCATTCTGGAACCGATGTTGCGCAAAGCAATACCAAATCGGAAGTTATCATTCTCGCCAGTAACGTATTGCACACCGGCATCCAGCCCAAATCCGAAGGAGGATACATCAGCAATCGCCTCTGAAACGCCTCTGAACAAAAAACCAACTGATACCTTATTTTCAAAAGTATGGGAATAACCAATACCTAAATTGAAAAAGTTAGGTGAAAAAGTATTACCCGTGCCTTCCGGTTGGTCGGTTGTAGTAACATTAATATCGCCAAAATCAACCGACATCAAGGAAATACCAAGCACACCTTTGTCGCCAACACGCTGGGCAATACCAGCCACGTTTAAGCGAATATCTGTGCCAACCAAATACCTGGCCTGTCCGAGTTGAATTTGTGTTTTGGTAATACGCGACAACCCTGCCACATTGATCTGCATGGCTTCCACACCGCCCACCATAGAGGTAGTCATAGTATGTAAACCCGCGCTCATCGGGTAAGGGTTGAGCAGCAACTGAG
Source organism: uncultured Saprospirales bacterium (assembly GCA_937864265.1). GTDB lineage: Bacteria > Bacteroidota > Bacteroidia > Chitinophagales > Saprospiraceae > CALMIR01. The sequence continues at coordinate 2,753 of CALMIR010000194.1, forward strand.
CCGCCCCAGATTCGCCCTGGCGATCCGGGTTTCCCGCAATAGCGGTTGAAATTCCTGCAACAACGAGGAAAAAAGCTATGAAGAAGTTTAGAATTTTATTCATACTGCTTAGATTTTTGAGTCATCCGGCCGAAGCCGGACGACTCTATCTTTAATGCTTTAAAACTTGATGATTACAGACCTGATGGGTCAAATTGGCGACCTACACCAAACCACTTGAGGGTGCGCTCGCCCAGCCCTTCCGCTGCTACGTGCACCAAATACACCCCACTTGCCACAGGAATAGCTCTGTCGTTTTTCAAATCCCATTCCAAGTCAGGCGTAATTTGACGACGCACAATGCCTCTGGTCTCTCCTTCTGGCACGATGCCTACTTCATCGCGATTGTACTGGCGAATGAACTTACCATCCAGGGTATAGATAGTGACCACGCACTTAGCTGGCAAATTGGTAATCTTCACCGTTGTCGTAAATTGTGACGTTTCGTAGTCGGAAAAGCCGTAGTATGGATTAGGCACGATATTGATGAAGTCCAATGCATTCTCTATCGCAATTTCGTCCAAGGGCAAGGCCTGTTTGCCTTCGATCTTGAAGCGATACATTGGGTGGTAATTGTTTTGACCACTACCCGTACGCTGATCACCATTGTCATCATCGCCATCGTCTTTTTCTACCTGATAAGAATTGGTCACACGCATCTTCACCGTTACGTCATTCGGAATCAAGCCTTCCGCATACGATTTCATGCGTGTGTCAGGCGCCATGACAATCATACCAGCCCAGGTAATTTCTTTCACCGCTTTTACTTTCGTAAATGGACTAGCACTCTTCTTGAAGTTGACACGGAACAATTCGCACTCGTCATAGGCTGTTTTGGTTACATACACCATGTGCTGGCAACCCACTACATAAGGATACGGAATGGTGGACAAGTCGGAAGTCAGCAAGATATCGCTGGTAGGGTTGAACATCATATCCCGACCAGTAGCGCCTTGTGTGAAAGCACCGCCCAACAGAGAACCGTCATAAACGGAGTTTTCGCCAAAGAAAACGTTCAAACGCTGGCCTGTTTCCACGTCAACGGCATAGCCCGGGAACCAGCCCATACCTTCTTGAGGATTGCTGCCATCTAAGGCACCATCTTGATCTGGCAAACCATCATCATCCGTATCGTCTTTACCCACAGATAGGCCTTTGCGCAGGTCGAACTGCCCGTACTCCCCTTCCGTTTGGAAACCCGCATCGGTATAGAAGCGGTTGGCGCTTTCTATGATGACACAACGGCTCCAAAGGTCTTTGTTGGAAGTAAATACTATATCCACGTTATTAATATCGGAGGCTTTGCTCTGTCCGCGTACAACGCCACTGGCGCTGTTGTTTGCCCAAACTGGGCCGAGGAAAGGAGAATCCGCCAGATCACGCGACCGCCAATCCAGGATGTAATAAGGCATAAAGGGTGTTTGGCCAAACTGGGTCAAGCCACCTTCAGGATCAAGGACATCATCCGCCTGACCAAAAGCAGTAGAGATATAGTCGAACATAAAATTATCCCCTCCGATAGGCGTAAAGTCAACGCCCTCAGGAATATAGCCCAGCCATTGATCGCCGGATTCCTCTTTGTAGTCAACACTAAATCCGACATATCCGTTGTTGTCATCTGTCTTAGCGCCTGGTTCGTCCACCTGTCCGATGGAGATGGTAAACCCGTATTCTTTGATAATCTGCTCGTTCAGTTCTTCTATGGTGCGCTCGGAAGCAATCACCTCACCAGTACCCAAATTAGTCAGTTCCCAGCGAGCATCTGTTTCCAAAACTTCATCGTCCATATTGTCATCCACAAAGCGCAGTTCAAATTCGCCATCCACAACATCGATCGGGTTGTAAACTTGAACCAGAATAGGCCCTTGGCCTTCTGCATACACCAAATCGCCCGCAAAAGGTTCATTTTTAGCAAATGCTTCTTCCATAGCAGCGCGAGTATCATCGCTCAGATTGAGGAATACACCACCACTACCAATACCATCCAAACGCGTGATCACAGCACCATCACCGTAGTCTGATCTCAATTGGCGATCGGTAATCGGGCGCGGAATGGCGGTATAATACGGCAACCTTGTCACATCATCTCCAATATTGCCTCGACCTTCCAGGTAAGGCTTTTTCTGTCCAGCTACGGCAATCGGATCGAATGGTTCGTAATCATTAAAACCATAAGCTACCGCTACAAAATAGTATTTCCTATGGTTGATCAAAGCACGGGCATTGCCTTCTGCAAAAGCGTCTTGGGTGATGCGGAAGGTGTGGCGGATGCCTTGATCTTGGCCATTGACCATCAGTTCAGGTTCCAAGTAATCGAAATCCAATGGCGAATCGTCAACAGGATTCCAGTTGAAAACTTTATCTACCCCATTCTTGATGTCCACTTGAGCGATCAAACGAACTTTAGTCGGATCGTTCACCGTTTCCGGGCTAAGCGTGATGCTGGAGTTTTTCAACTGGTAAAGCTTGTACCCTTCAAAAACATAGTTGGTATCCGTAGTCGTTTCCGGGATTTCCAAACCGCGTTCTGAATATGCCTCAAATGCATTATTTGAAGTCACTGGGTCATTGGTCATGATGATCACGAATTCCTGATCCAATTCGATGATATCCAAATCCGGTGCATCCGGTCCGTCTGTAATATCGAAACAGTTATCGAACAAAGCTTGTGAAATATCATCGGCTGACTGCAAGCTCTTAATGTCAGGGCAAGGATAGCTGGCTTCTGGAATCCAGACCATACCCACGATCAACTCATTAACCGCACCTGGTTCCAAACGGAAAGGACCCGAAGCCTGGATGGTACGGCGGTCGCCGATTTCCAATCCAGCGGTACACATAGACCAGCCATTCGGATCATCGGGGGCCTCTGTAAAGGCATAATTGATGGGCTCTGTGCCACCATAACCTGAACCGCCATATGTAAATGGAGAACCATCCCTCCAAGAGCCAGTCAGATAACGGTAGTGCTCCAAAGCGCCATTGGGGTCTTCCATTTCGGGCGGCCATGGGCCTACGCCGGGACGGTTGTAGTAGGTGAAAGCCGACATGCCCAGTTCTACAGAATCCACGATTGTAACACCATCGGCTGCATATATGTACTCCTGTGGTCCACGGAAGTAGTCAATACCCAATAGTGGAATCTCATCGCAGTAGGTAGCCGCACCACTGGGGCAGCTACAACCTGGGTTACCATCCAAAACATCCGAGTTGTAGATGTACATCAAACTTCTCAAGGTATCGCAACCGATATTATCATCTTCATCGCAACCCAAATCCGCATCAACCCACATCGCAAAGAAAGTACTGTCAATAGGCTCAATAGCCCGATTAATCAGCTTGAAACGCTGAAAAGTCATGTTGTTCAACTGGTCGTTGGTTGCATAAGCAAACGCCTGTACCTGAATTTCCATACCAATGGGGTCGGCATTGGATTCGGAGTGGATATTACCATTGTCGTTGTAAATCCAGAAGATCATTTCATCCGGATACTGAGGTGTCTCGTCTTCACACCCGCGAATTTCAATCACTGGAAAATCGCCGTCCAAAGGGTTGTATAAAAAGTCGCCATTGTTGTCCTGGAAACCAGCCAAACCCTGTTGGGTGCTAGGCAATTCAAAGTCATTGACTTCAAAAAAGAAAGGATTGCCCTTGCCTGGCCATCCGCGTACACCCTTTGGAATCATTGTTGGATCATAGGGAATACCCTTTTCGATAGACTCATTGTATAGACGAAGGTGTTCGTCAATCTCCTCTGCTGTTACCACAAAGAAAGCATCCCAGTTACTACAGGTTTCCTGATCTGTTCCACCTGGGTTTTCCAATGCATTGTTCGGATTCAGTGGGCCAGGCCAATAGTCGTTTCCACCACCAGAACGGCCATAAGTTTGGGCGGCTACCTTTAGGTTCTGGCCATCATCCACACCACCCAACCATACGGCACCGGCAAATATAGACGATACCTCAGGAACTCCCGGGGGCACTTTGGGGGCAATATAACGGCCATCGCTGCCATCCCACCATACATCGCCCCCTGTAGTCAAACGGGCTCGGATATTATTAATGGCTTGGTCGATCTGCGCTTTGGCAGCCGTACAGTTTTCACGGTAACTTACCTGGCCATTGTTGTTGACTGGCGCTTGCCTTTCGGGATTGACCCTACCAAATACGGCAGCCGTCAATGCAAATATGCCCAGCAAGCTTAATACTATTTTTCGCATGAGTATTTTAATTTTGTAGATATTAGATATTAGAAGTTAGATGTTAGACAGATTGTAGAAAAAGTTCTAAAATCATGGTCTAACATCTAATGTCTATTGATTTAGAAATCAAAGATGGCACCCAAGTAAATCCTGCGTGGCAAGCTGTAAAAGTTGGGGTTCAGCTCTCTCCACTGGTAAGAAGCCAAGAAGGCGATTTCCTGAAGGTCATCCAAACCATTGAGGAAGCTCCGTCCTTCGGGTGTGGCCAAAAAGCCATCGTCCACGGCTGATCCTGTCGCTGGATAAACCTGAATGATGTTCTGGCGATCCAACAAGTTGGAAACACGTACGTAAACATTCAGCCCCAGGTTTTTACCTATATCAAATGACTTGTCCACACGCAGGTTCAATGTGAAATTCCAAGGGTTGCGAGCACCATTGATAGAACCAATTGTACCCTGACCACTCAATTGGGTAGCCTGCAATTTAGCCGTGTAAGGACGACCAGAAACAGCAATGGTTTGCAGGTTGATACCAAAATTAGATAAGATGTCCGCACCAAATAAGGTTGGCCCGGTGTATTTGTTACCCGATGCATAGCGGTAGTCAATATTAGCAACGATGCGGTGGCGTTCGTCAAAGTTCAAGGGGAACAAAGTACGCAAGTTACCGCGTGAGCTTAGGTTGCGCTGTGAATCAGCATCCGAACCAGTACCGTCAGCAAATTGGAGGGTATAGTTGGCGTTGAATGATACATTGCCCGTTCTTCTCAGATCGTATTGGAAAGTGAAACCTTTGACCGTACCGAAATCCTGGTTGTCGTAAGTGGTGTATTGACCAATTACAGGTACAGGGAAGAAGGTACGCACCTGAATCATATCGCGCATTTCCTTGTAGTATGCAGCCAACTTGATCGCTGAAGTGTTAGACAGCTTTTGCTGGAAACCTACTTCGTAGTCGATGGTACGCATCGGCTTCAGGTTCGGATTGTTCTTGATCGTATTGGAAGTTTCCAGGAAGTAGTAATAATCAGCAGGAGTAGCGATGGTATTGGATGGCGGACGCTGAACCAATACGTCGTAGTGGGCAAAGAAATTGGCTTCATCCGAAATCGGGAAAGAGAAAGCCAAACGCGGCATTATGTTCACCTGAACCTCATAATCTTCAAAAGAAACGTTTGGATCAAACTCGCGGGTCTGGATGAAGTTGATGTTGTCGCGTACACGCTCGTCTTTGTAAACCGGGTTCACCACTGAACCCTGGAAGATTTCAGCAGCGTTGTTTACCGGGTTGCCATTCGGGCGATACCATTGGTCGCCATCGCGGTAAGCAAATACGGTTTCGCCAGAGGCATCAGAAGCATACACTTTGAAATCATCGCCAATACTGCCCGGGCGTTCGCCGCCAAACTGGTTGTGGTAATCACCAGCGCCAATGATTTCATACAAAGAGTAATTGTCTTTCAATACGCGGGTGTTGGCATCGTAGCGATCTACACGTACACCCAAGCGGAAGATAATGTCCTTGAAAGTGAATTTATCCTGAACATAAGCCGCCGTATAAATAGGACGGTTGGGTGCAATCGGGAAGGTGCGAATTCCAGTTACCGGATCGGTTGCCGTAAAGAAATCGTCGAAAGTGCCGTCGAACAGTTCGCCGGTATAAGTATAGCCGTAGTAGTCCAACAATTTATCACCACTTACAAAATAGTCGTTCAACTCTTTTGCAGAGAACATATCCAGGCTCAACTGATCGGGGCGCAGCGCATCTACATTCACAAATTCATTCAAACCCTGACCAGTAATTTGGCGGATGCTGCGGAAAAACTGATCCTCAGCCCCTTCATCAATAGCAACATCCAACAAAGCACCTGGTACTGGAAGACCATTAATTGGCGAGAAGAACGGAATAAGTTGACCATTAGACAATATATATACGGTATCCAAAAGTCCAATTGTATCTGTAAGCGGGTTGCCAGCTTCATCAAAAGGAATACCCTCGATGTTGTTGTTCTGCAACTGGCGGGCCAACTGCCACAGGGCGCGAGGGTTGATGTCCCACTCGCGGTTGGTGCGCTGCTCGTACCAGATACCCAATTGGATATTGTGGCGGCCTTTATCCGAGCTACCAGGAATCAAATCGAAAGAAGCATCGGCCTTGAAAGTATAAGTGTCGTTGTCGCGCTTGCGGTATTGGTTGTTCACAGACCCTACATTAGAATGGAAATCCCAAGAACTGCGCAATACGCTCTGCACATCACCATTAATAGTCTTAAATTCATCCAATGTAGTGGGCAAGTTTTCGCCATCCTGAATATCCAATACGTTATTGTAATTGGCCAACACAGGATTGATGTTTGGATCTGGCACATAGCCCGTAAGTATCCGCTGATTATCCACGTGGGTTGCTTTGAAGAAAGAAGGCGCCAAAGAGTCGAACTCGATGTTCCAGGAAGGAATATAAGCTATATCAAACTGGCCGATATAGCCGTAATCGAACAGGCGATCTTCATGACGGCTATCTTCTCTTTCCTCTTTATTTTTTTCATATCCAAATTGCAGGGTATAAGAAGCATTTTGGATCAAAGATCCTTTACCGTCGGCAGCATTTTCTCCGCTGGCACCGCCTAAGCGGTGGCGCAAACGGAAATTCAAGCGGTAGTCATTTTGATAATCATAGGGGTTGTTATGGCTGTTGAGAACACGCCAGTTAGCACCTGTCGCACTGGCTTCGCCTGGTGTAAAGCGATCCACTTCATCGCTATAAGCTCCAGTAAGCGAAACATCAACTGCTTTACTCAGGCGCGCATCCAATTTGCCCACCAAATCATAACGGCGGTATTCTTCGAAGGGTTGATAGTCCAATACTTCCACGTCGTCGTTGGTCAACAAATCGGCAGCGATCAAGTCTCCGCCATTTGGACCTACTACAATGGGATTGGCTTCCAGGTTTGCTAGAACATCGTCTTTTACCCGGAAAATATCCACGGCTGGTGGATCATCATCCAATTGATCGGTCAAGCGACCAGACAAACGAAAGCCCAAGATGGAATTTTTATTGCCATTGGCATCGGTCTTGGTCAAAATTGGGCCGCTTAGGTTGAAGCCGACCAAGTCCTGCTCATATGGATCCAGTAAGCGAGAGGTTTCCAATTCAATACCACCTGAAAAAGAGCTGGATGGCCCTTTGGTGGTGATGGAAATGATACCACCCACTACGTCGCCATACTGTGCCTCGATACCACCGGTAATCACTTGCAATTGCTCGATTTCCGATTCAGGCAACAGGTTACCCCGTACGCGAATACCATCTACATAATAATCCGTAGAGTTGGTCCTTGCCCCTCTTACGGCAATATCATCCCCTTCATCGGCTGTAGCCAAACCCGCAGAAGTGGCTGCCAGAGCGTTGATATTCCGGGTAGGCAGGTTTTTGATCTGGTCGGAAGTTATGGTAGCACCAGAGGTTGTGTTATCCTGCTCAATCAGCGGGACCTTATATTCTGTGATCACCACCACATCCAGGTCAATAGCCTCCGAGGACATATTGATGTCCAATTTGTTAGCTTTACCTGCAAATACTTGTACCCCGGTAACTTTTTGAGGCGGATATCCTACATAGGAAACTTCCACATCGTAAGTGCCCGGATCAACAGGTGAAAAATTGTAATTACCGTCGATGTCAGTCTCGGTACCGGTAATGAGCACTCCGTTTTTGTAAAGAGCCACTGCCGCAAAAAGGATAGGCTCCTTAGATTCGGCATCTTGCGCTTTTCCGCCCAACGAAGTTTGAGCCGATAGCGCCGCCCCTACAAAAAGTAGTGCAACCATCAATAGTAAATAACGTGCCATAAATAAGTGTTTTAATATTCGACTAAGTAACGATCAAAAAAAATAGTGACAGGCAATTGATCTCATTGCCCAATTACTCAGCTTCAAAAGTAGCATATTGCAATTAAAAAATTAGTATCAAAATATCTTAAAAGTCAGGTTTCTGAATTTTGGGGGGCTGTGACTATTGAATTTTTCCGCTTTAGATAGAGGCTTTTTTACCACCGTTTTCTCAATATAGCGTCACAATAATAAACGCGGCGGGCAAATATAATGCTTCCTGCGAAAAAAAAACGAATGATCGTTTAGTCTGACCGCTGACATTCAACAAAAATCATCCGTGTCATATACTGCCAAAAATAAAAAATTATCAAAAACCAAAAAGTGATGGCCTGCAAATTTGAAATTCATTGAAAAAAAGATAATTTTGTTGAATAAATATCAATTTTTTATGGCAAAAGGTACAGATATTGATAAATTGGATCGCGAAATTCTTTCCGTTTTAATGGATAATGCCAAGAAGCCCTACACAGATATTGCCAAACAATTGTATGTTTCGGGCGGTACTATTCATGTTCGCATGAAAAAAATGGAAGACGCCGGCATCGTCAAAGGGTATAGCTTGTCCGTTGACCATGGAAAACTGGGCTATGATATTTGTGCCTTCTTAGGGATTTATCTGGATAAAAGTTCGCTGTACGATGATGTGGCCACAGAATTAGAAGAAATACCCGAAATCGTTAGCGCCCATTACACGACTGGCCTATACAACATTTTTGCCAAAGTCATTTGCCGCGACACGGAACACTTGCGCGAAGTTTTACACGATAAAATTCAAAAAATAACGGGTATCCAACGCACAGAAACCTTCATTTCCCTTCAGGAAAGCATTGATCGACCGCTTTTTATCGAGCAGGAAGAAGAGGATTGAGGGATTTCGGAATTGGGAATTGGGTTTAACTTTTTTCTAAAAGTATGGGTGAACTGCTTATTACAAATGGATAAAAAGGCACTTCAGGATCGACTAAAAAAATTTGCAATAGCCATTGTTCAATTTGCTGAACATTTGCCTAATTCGCCTGGACTTAAAACGGTAAAGAATCAAATTGTCCGAAGTGGGACATCTTCAGCAGCAAACTAACGGGCAGCTTGTCGGGCAAAATCCGATGCTGATTATATATCAAAGATGGAAACCGTCGAAGAAGAACTGGACGAAACCCAATTTTGGCTGGAATTAACAGTTGGACTTGATGATACTTACAATAGCAAAGTGACACCGCTTTGGAAAGAGGGAGATGAACTACTTGCCATTATTGTTAGTTCCATCGTGAGTAAAAAAAAGAACACCAACAGATTTCACAACAAAGTGTAAACCCCTCCGAAATCCGACTTCCGGCTTCCGAAATCAGATTCCTACTTCTTCACCCGCTCTGGCAAAATTTCTTCCAGTTTTTCCAGCAAATAGTCAATTTCTTTCAGTGTGTTGTAATGGGAAAGAGAAAAACGGATGGTTTTGTACTCCTCCAAGCCACCTATAGCCGCAATAACATGCGACCCCGCCTCCGCACCGGAGCTACAGGCGCTTCCTCCAGATACGCTGACCCCGTTAATATCGAGGTTCAACAGCAACAGTTCGCTTCGTTCGCTGGGCGGAAAATTGACACTCAGCAATTTGTAATGCCCATTTTCCGGGTTACCGTTGAAAGCAATGCCTTCAAAAGTTGCTTCCAATTTTACTTTCAGGTTGTCACGCAAGTGGCGAATGTAGGAAGCAGTATGATCCAACTGGTCATAAGCCAGTTCCATTGCCCGCGCCAAGCCAATGATACCGTATAAATTTTCCGTTCCCCCGCGCATATTGCGTTCCTGCGAACCACCATCCATGAAGGGTTTAATGAGGTTTCGGCTGTTGATGTACAAAAAACCAACGCCTTTGGGGCCGTGCAATTTATGAGCCGATCCGCTTAAAAAGCTGATATTCAGCTTGGACAAATCAAACGGGTAATACCCCATCGTTTGAACTGTATCGGTATGAAAGAGCGCGCCGAAAGATTGACATAGTGCCGACACCGCCTCCAAGTCGATCATGGTTCCGATTTCATTGTTGGCGTGCATGAGGGAAACCAGGGTTTTGCGGCCATCTTGCTCTAACAAGTTTTGCAAATCCGACAGGGAAATTTCCCCTTTGGAATTGATCGGCAAATATTCAATCGCCACCCCATGATGCTGCGCTAAAGTATCCAGCGAATGCAGTACACAATGGTGTTCAATCGGCGAACTAATGATCCTTTGAACCCCTAAATCCCTGACAGCGCACTTGAGTGCCGTATTATTGGATTCCGTCCCTCCACTGGTGAAAAAGATTTCCCCAATTGATGCGCCGATGTATTGGGCCACTTTTTTGCGCGCTTGTTCTATGGCCGCTCTAGCTGATCGGCCTTCTGCGTGTATGGAAGAAGGATTGCCATATAAATGGGTCATTGCTTCCAGCATGGCTGAGCTTACTTCTGGCGCCAGTGGTGTTGTTGCAGCATTGTCAAAAAATACGCGATTCATAGGCATGTTCTTTTTTTCTAAGCTACCAGGGTCAATGCTTTTTCTTTCATTTCTGAAACATATTTTTCAGCGCGAGCCGTCGTATCGGCTTCTGCATAAACCCGAATGATGGGTTCGGTATTCGATTTTCTCAAATGTACCCACCCATGTTCAAAATCAATTTTCAACCCATCAATCGTGTTGTAGTTTTCGTGCTGATATTGTTCCTCCAGTTGCACCAATAACTGATCAACATCTATATTTGGTGTCAACTCAATTTTGTCTTTTACCATAAGATAATCCGGGTAAGTTGCCCGTAGCGCCGATGCACTCATCTGCTTAGCAGCCAAAAGGCTGAGTATCAATGCTACCCCGGCTAATGCATCGCGTCCGTAGTGCAAATCAGGTACAATTACGCCGCCATTACCTTCGCCGCCAATCACGGCATTCACTGCTTTCATTTTTTCTACCACATGGACTTCGCCCACCGCTGCCGCAAAATACTGCCCACCGTACCGCTCGGTCACATCCCTCAAAGCTCTGGTGGAGGATAAGTTAGAAACCGTATTGCCGGGTTTTTGACTCAAAATATAATCCGCTACGGCAACAAGGGTGTATTCTTCACCAAATAGCGCGCCATCTTCGCACACCAGCGCCAAACGATCCACATCAGGATCGACAGCTACGCCCAAATCTGCTCCTTCTGCTTTTACCCTTTCGCATAATTCGGTCAAGTGGGCGGGCAGGGGCTCCGGATTGTGGGCAAAATCACCGCTTACTGCTTCGTTGATTAGAATGACTTCACAGTTCAATGCCTCCAATAATACAGGCATCGCCAATGCCCCGGTGCTGTTAATGCAATCTACTACGACCTTGAAGCCCTTAGACCGCACCGCTTCCACATCCATGTAGGGCATTTCCAGAATTTTTTCTACATGGGCTTCCAGATGTCCTCTGCCTTTTTTGTAAGCGCCTAATTGCTCTGTAAAAGCGTAGGATATGGCCCCGCTTTCCATGAGTTCGAGCAGGGCTTCGCCATCAGCTTGGGCAATGAACTCTCCCTTATCGTTCAAAAACTTTAGTGCGTTCCAATGCCGTGGGTTATGGCTGGCTGTTACAATAATGCCCGCACCCGCTTTTTCCGCCATGACAGCCATTTCAACAGTAGGCGTAGTCGAAAGCCCCAAGTCAATTACTTCAAACCCCAAGCCGACCATGGTGTTAGCGACCAATTGACTGACCATTTTGCCTGAAATGCGCCCGTCGCGCCCTATGACTACCTTAGTGGCTTTGCCCTGTTGCATAAGCCAGTACCCAAATGCTGCCGTGCAATTAACAATATCCAGCGGGGTGAGGTTGTCGCCTGCCTGGCCACCGATGGTGCCTCGAATGCCGGAAATGGATTTGATGAGTGCCAAAGTTTTAATTTTTTGTAGGGGCAAAAGTAGTGATTTATGTAACGCAGAAAAATTAAGTTCCAGATTTTATCCTTACCCTAGCGGGCTAAACGGTTCATTTCAAGTGTGGCCACTAGGGTAAGGACTTTGATAAATCTGGAAGTCATTTTTTGCACACTATAATGAATAAAATCTGTAAAAGCATCCCATTGCGATTCCCCCATCTTCAGCCATAAAAGCCTATATTTACGCCCAAAACAATCGCCTCAATCTATGCTGGATCAATTACTGCATTTGGATGAAAATTGGTTTCGGCTCATCAATGGGCAGTGGCACCATCCTTTTTGGGATGTTGTTTTGCCCTGGTGGCGCGATAAAAAAACCTGGATTCCGCTGTACCTCCTGCTGGCATTTTTTTCCATTTATCGCTTTAAGCAAAATGGGATTTACCTGTTGTTGGCATTAATTATATCAGTTGGGGTGGCCGATACGGCCAGCAGTCAGTGGCTGAAAAAGAGCGTACAGCGGGAGCGCCCTTGTCACAATGCTATTTTGGAGAAAGACATCCGCATTTTGACGGGTTGTAGCCCAAGTTACAGCTTTACCAGTTCCCACGCGGCCAATCACTTTGCTATAGCAGTATTTTTGTTTTTCACGGTAGGCAGGGTATGGCGCTGGCTTCGTTGGCCACTTATCGCCTGGGCCGCTTCTATTGCTTATGCTCAAGTTTATGTAGGTGCGCATTATCCTCTGGATGTGATTGGCGGCGCAGTCTTAGGGGCTTTTATCGGCTGGGGCATCGCTCAACTCTATCTAAAATGGATACCACACAACTTTAAGACTACTTAATTTGTATTCATACGCAAATCTACTCCATGAGTTTTTGGGAATACCTGATTTTATTTGGCTGTGTTATTGTTGGGGGCAGTTTGGCCTACCGGACAAAAAACTTTACGGGTAAAAGTATTCGGCTGCTACTTTCTTTCAGCGGTTCCTACTTTTTGGGTATTACCGTCTTGCACCTGATGCCGGGCGTATTTATGGAAGCCGATTCCAGTGTCGGGCTGTGGATGTTAGCGGGTTTTTTTATACAGCTCACTCTGGAGCAGTTATCGCTGGGGATTGAGCACGGCCATATTCACGCCCACCACCACGGTAGTTGGCGTTTTGCCATGCAAATCATGATTGGTTTGTGTATCCATGCCTACATGGAGGGGCTGCCACTTGGGCAATACGCTGAATTTCACGCGCTGCAACACGGCCACGAACATGGCCATCATCACCTCTTGATCGGAATTATATTGCACAAAATGCCTGCAGCCTTCGCGCTTATGTCTATGTTGTTGCTGTCGGGTTATTCTCAAAAATGGGTCTGGCTTTGTCTGATTATTTTTGCTTCCATGTCGCCTCTTGGCGCGCTAAGTGCCGAACTCATCCACGCCAATGTTCACTGGATGCGCAACCTGATGGCGCTGGTTATTGGTTCTTTCTTGCACCTTTCAACAACTATCCTCTTTGAATCGGACGATTCGCATCAGCACCGTATTGCCTGGAAAAAAATGATGGTGATTGCGTTAGGGATTGGTTTGTCGATTTTATCGAGTTATGTGTAGTTAAATACCAAAATGGGATAGCATACACCTGTACCCTATCCCATTTGCAATATCTTTTTCCAGAAAATTAAAGTGCCTATTCTCCCGCTTTTTCTGAATAAACCGGGAAGCTCGCGCCTGTGTAGTGACTGAATTTCTGGGTGCTTTTTTGAGGAAACTCGTAGCGATCCATGAAAGTTTTCAGGAAGGCGCCTATTTCAGCGGCGTCGATGTAGCGCGATTCTGGTCGGAGTAGGTAGCCAATGTGCGCTATGCGGCCATCCTCATTCCAAAAGACGTGCAACCACAGTTTTATGCCTTTAATGTCAAAGCGTATTTTTTTGGCGTAAGCCTCCATTTCGCCCATCATGTGGAGCCAGTTGTCAAAAGCCAGTTTGATGTCGCCATTGCTAGCTTCCAAAAGGGATTGGCTGTACATTTCGTTCAGCTTCTCATAAGCTGCTTCTTGTGTACCCAATTCAAAAACCATAGGGAGGTCTTGTGCCTGTATGGTTGAAAATGAAAGTATAGTTCCCAGGATTAAGGTAAACATGTTTTTCATTGGTTAGCTTTTTTTTTACAAAGTTATACAAAAAAGATATATCGCTTCTCGATGGGCAAATATTGTTTAAAAAATCGCATTCCATCGAACAAAATGAAGCGATTATCTATTCAATTATACAAGTATCGGGCTAAAACGTTACTTTTGAGCCTGTTATGGTAATAGATATTTTGTTTTTGATTGCGGCCTTTTACGGATTTTACATCGGTTACTCCCGCGGTATCATCAAAACATTTTTCAATGTGATCTCGCTGGTGTTTGGCCTTATTATTGCCTTTCGATTTGGCCCTCAGGCCACAGATTTGCTGGAATCGCTATTCGGCACGGATAATCCACTGATGTTCATCGCTGGTTTTTTGGTTGCTTTTGTCGCTACGATGGTGGTGATCCGAACGATTGCCAATTTTATGGAAAAAGCCTTGGAGTCGGCTAACATCAATTTTGTCAACCAAGTGATTGGCGGCTTGTTCATGGCGGTCATTGTGGTATTGCTGTATAGTATTTTATTGTGGTTTGGCGACAAATCTAGCATCATCAATAAAGAGGCCAAACTAGAATCCCGCACCTATGCCTATCTGGAGCATTTCCCCGAACAAGTATGGGAATGGGGAGGTATGCTGAAACCCGTTTTTGAAGATTTCTGGGACCACTCCATCGAATTTATGGACAAAATGGAAAAGATGAGTGTTGAGCGGGATGAGTCCGAGCCCACTTTTTACGATTATGAAGAAGTTGAGTGAAGAAATTGAGTGAGGGTGAGGGTGAGGGTGAGGGTGAGGGTGAGGGTGAGGGTGAG
>CALMIR010000195.1 GCA_937864265.1 uncultured Saprospirales bacterium
ATGGTGTTGCCTGGATCGCCAAAGCCGTCCATATCGTTGTCGGCGTAGTAGGTGTACATAGGATCCGACAAATTAACAGGACCTGCGGCTGTACCGACACAATCGCTATTGGTAATGGAAAAATTGCTGTAAGTTCCTGCGCTTAATCCAGTCAATAGAAAGGCATTACTACTAACTAACACATCTTGCGGGCTGCCTGAACCCGTGTAAGTTAGTGTGTATATGCCGTTTGGTAAATTGGTAGTTGTGAATGCGATGTTGCCATCTGTACCCCCGCAGGTACTCGGGCCTGAAGCCAATCCGGTAGAAAGTGTGGGCTTAGGATTTATCGTAATGTCAAAACTAATAGGTGAACCTGATTCTATTCCAAGCACGGGAGTTACGGTAATAGAAGCGATTTGTTGTGAACTTACATTGGCTGCGATAAAACTTTGGATGTTACCTGAACCAGAAGCTCCAAGTCCAATAGCCGTATTGTTGTTTGTCCAATTGAATGTGACACCTAGCGTGCCTGTGAAGGCGATAGCAGATATCATATCATTGGCACAAGCAGTTACATCGCTGACAGGATCTACATAAACAGGATCATCAGAAGAAAAACAATCGAGTAGGGAAATTCTAGAGCCGCTAGATAGACCATTATGGGTAATGGTATATTCAAGTGAGCCTATAGGGTTATTTATAGTGATTAGCGTCCCTGCTACTATAGCTCCCCCATTATAGCAGCTCAACTGATTGCCACTTGCAGTAAATGAGGCTGTACAAAAATTACTTAAAGTGACCGTTCCTGTGTTGGCATTAAAAGTAAACGTTTCGCCGGGGTTGGTACCATTTACAACCACAGAGAAAGTTGTAACGGGGGCTGAAAAAGTCAGGGTGATTAGATGATCAACAGTAGAAATCCACCAAGCAGTCGGGGCTGTGCTGAATGAATTGCCATCACATAAGTAAGTTACGTTTGTTAGGGATTCAACATTAGTGGTCGCTTCCACCGTGATACCTGACTCCGGGCTGGTATATGGGAAATCATCTAGCCCAATCAATGTAG
The DNA here is from genome assembly GCA_937864265.1 of uncultured Saprospirales bacterium. Taxonomy (GTDB): domain Bacteria; phylum Bacteroidota; class Bacteroidia; order Chitinophagales; family Saprospiraceae; genus CALMIR01. The sequence goes on from CALMIR010000195.1 coordinate 1,049, forward strand.
CCGTTGAATAGTTGTCCAAATCACAGCTGCTAAAAGAGGCTCTTATTGGAGCCATACTTTTCTCGGTACTGGAAGCACTCGGCTCAGGAATATATCCAATATTATCAACCTGAAGTGCATCTGCTGGATCAATCAGAGCGCGGCTGTAAAGATTGTTTTGAAAACCGCCCTGCCAATAATCGAATAACCAAACCTCCCATAGCCGGGAAGTTTCTATATTTTCATTGGCTGTTGGAGTGAACTGCTGATCGGGTAAGAAAGGTGCCACGGCCGATTTTAAAGGCGGCGTGGATACCACCTGTGCATAAGTAGTTTGTGTTAATGTGATTAACACACATACCAGGGTCTTCCATTTCATGATAGTGAATAAGGTTTTATGTTTGAAAAATGTATTACAAACAGATCATGCGAATAATCTTAGAGGAAAATGGAATGGTAGGTAAACAGCTTCGTTTTGCAAAAATGGGCTAATTCGTTTAAAAAAAATATTTGTACTGGTTGCAATTCAGCTTAAAAAAATATCAATTTGAGCTTTTGTTTGCGGATGTTGCATGAGGCGTTTGTGGATGTTGCATTTGATTTTGAAAATAGATCAAGTAACGCATCATGGCGCTTGCTATCAATGGGGCATAGCTACATCGCTGGGAGAGCAGCCAAATCGCTTTTTAAAAATGGTAGCAAAATATTGCTGGTTTGGGAAGCCGACACTAGCTGCTACCTGGCCAACGGATTCGTGCTGATTTTTTAGCAAAGCCATAGCCCGATCCAGGCGATAATTGCGCAGCATTTCGGTAACGGATTGATTGGTGTGTGCTTTCAATTTGCGGTGTAACTGAGAGCGGCTCAAATTCATCTCCTGCGCCAGTAATTCTACAGAAAGTGCCTCGTTTTCCAGGTGTTTATCCAGTAAGAGGGTGAATCTTTTCAGAAAGTCATCATCTGTGTTGATCAGAGGGGCATCCGCTGAGGTTTTATCGGTCTTTTCAGTAGGCTGCCCGTATAGTGCCTGCAGTTGCTGCCGCTGTTCAATGAGTTGGGCAATTTTGGCTAACAGTTCCTCCGTTTGGAAGGGCTTGGTGATGTAATCGTCAGCACCAGCCTTTAGGCCCTCCATTTTATGGTTGCCAGAGGATTTTGCGGTGAGCAGAATAACGGGAATAGCCGCCGTTGTTGCCTCCTGCTTAATTTGCGCGAGCAATTCCAAGCCCCCTTTAATGGGCATCAGAACATCAGAAATGATTAAGTCGGGGATATAGTAGGCGGCTTTTTGCCATCCTTCCTCACCGTTTACGGCTGTAATCACCTGGTAATGAGGCTTTAGGCTTTGAACCAGAAATTGCCTCAAATCGGGGTTGTCTTCTACGATTAAAATCAATTGTGATGCCCCATCCTGTGCTTTTTTATCAAGCATAGCGGTATGGGGAGAAGAGGCGCTGCTGATTTCTTGCACAACAGGTTGTGCGATATGGGTATCTGCGTGATCTAAGGGAAAGATGAGGGTAAAGGTACTGCCTTGCCCTGCTTGACTTTCCACCCGAACTTCACCTCCAAGAAGTTTGACCAACTCTTTGACCAAGGACAAACCGATGCCTGTTCCTTTTTGAAAATTGGCATTCTCCATATTGCCTTGATGAAAGCGATCAAAAATAAAGGGCAACTGCTCGTTGTCAATTCCCACTCCAGTATCCTGTACCTCGATGAAAGCTTGGGCGGTGCTGTCCTCTTGAACGATATGCGTACTCAGCGTGACGCTGCCACCTGCCGGGGTAAATTTAATCGCGTTAGACAACAAATTGCTCAGGCATTGTTCTATTTTTTCCTGATCAAACAGGGTTTCGTAGATGGCGTGGCTACTGCGGAAACGCATGTGAATTTGCTGTTTTTCCGCAAGGGGTAAAAACTGTCGGTAAGTGGTTTGCAGGCTTTCAATCAGATTGCCCCGGCGCTGCTGCTTTTGCATAAAGCCGCTTTCTATTTTGGATAAATCCAATAACTGGTTAATCAATTGCAGCAACTGCTGGGCATTTTTAATGATGATGCGCAATAATTCCCGATCGTCGTTGTCTATGGTATTGCGCTGAAAGAGCTGGCGGGCAGGTTCTAGTAAGAGCGTCAAGGGAGTCCGAAACTCATGGGTTATATTGGAGAAAAAATTACTTTTCATGCGGTTGATCTCCTCCAAACGCAGGGTTTCCCTATGCTCGAATTCCAGTTGATTGCTGAGCTTGATGCGGTTGATTTGAAAACGATAAACCAACAATATCAGCGAGATGGCCAGTAAAAAATACACCATATAAGCGGCTGTCGTTTTCCACCAAGGAGGTAGGATGATAAAACTCAGTTCGGCGGGTGCTGACCAGATACCGCTGGTGTTGGCGCCCCACACTTTTAAGGTGTATTGGCCTGGGTGGAGCTGTGCATATACCACTTCCCTTTGGTTGCCTAGGAATATCGGCGCAGGGTCGATGCCCTCCATTTGAAATCGGAAAGTATTTTTATTGGCACTGGTATAGTCATTGATTGCGAATTTGAAATGGAAAAGGTTTTGGTGGTGTTGAAACTGGATGATGCCTGACGCTTGTTGAAATAGCAATGGACTCAACACTTGATCATTGACCCTGATTTCGGTAAAAATAACTTCAGGATGGCTGTTGGCGCGTTTTAAACTATCGGGGTGGAAGATGTTAACGCCATTGATCCCCCCAAAAAACAAGGTACCATCCTTGGCCTGAGCATAGGAAAAGGCATTGAATTCGTTGCTTTGCAACCCGTCAAAATAGGTATAGTTTAGGAAAGTATGATGGACAGGACTATATTGCGATAGCCCTCCGTTGGTACTCAACCACAAGTTGCCATTTTTTTCTTCCAAAATGCCGTATATCACATTATTGGGCAATCCATCTCTGGTGCTCAGCGCCGTAAAAGTCTCGTCGTTTGTACGGAAACGATTCAGCCCGCCGCCTTTGGTACCAATCCACAATATACCTTGTTCCGATTGGCTGGCGTGGATAGAGAGGATGTAATCGTCGCTTAAGCTGGCTAGGTTTTTAGTATCGTGGCGGTACATTTTCCAGGCTTGGGTGGCGTTACCCGGTTCAAAGCGAATCAGTCCATAGGGCGTGCCGATCCAGAAAATACCGTTTTCATCATACCATAATGCCGTCACGTTTGCTTCCGCAAAATCAGGATGCAATTGCTGCGCGAAGTCAAAGTAGTGATACTTTCCTTGCTTGGCATCCAATTTGACCAATTGCCCCTGCTTGCAACCAAACCAGATATTGCCGTCTTTGTCCTCTATCATGGGCGACATCGGGTTGGTTTCACAATCGTAGATATAATCAGTTAGTTTACGTGTGACCGGATCGAAGCGAACCAGTTTGGTCTCCCGGTCAGAAAACGGAAAATGAAACCAATAGTGGCCATTTTGTGCTTGGAGCAGCCATCGGGCATTTCTCAAGCTATACGGGAATCCATCGGGAAAATATAAAGCACCGGTCTTAGGATCGATGCACTCTAATGAAAAGTCATAATGCCAAACCCAATAGCGATTTTGTTGATCCACATAAAGCTGGCGGGTACTCGCAGAAGAGCCGCTCAAGAAGTGCTTGAAAGATTTTGCCTTAGAATTGTATTTGATGATGCCATAGCCATTAGTACCCAGCCAAAGGATGTTGCTTCGGTCTGAAAACAGGCTGGAAATTATCGGGGTGTTTTCATTTTTTAAAACGACTTCAAAAGCAGCTAGCCCCGACAATTCGGGGTTGAATTTGAACAGCATCGTAGAAGCACCCCAAATCACGCCCGTTTGATCCATTAGAAGTTTTGGCACAGCACCCCGCAGTTCAGCAGGCAATGGATAGTGAACGATTTGGTCGCTTTTTATCAAAACCAAATCATGGAGCGTACTGACTAGAATATTGCCTTCTTTCAGGGCTAAGATCGCTTGAATACCAAAATGTAGGTTTCTGATTTCCGGCAAGATTACCTGGTTTGTCCGCTCTATGATTTGATGCTTGTTTTTGACATCAAGTGTGAAAAAGCGGGCCGTGCTCCCTATATAAATCATATCATTTTCAACGCAAATACCATCTACTGAAAAGGGCTGCCCAGCATATTGATAGTTGATAATATTTACGAAGTCATTCAACTGGGGCTTGTCAGCAAATTTGGACAGATCAAACCCATCGGGTAAGACTATTTGATCCAGCCCCAATGGGGTACCTACCCAGATACAGCCGTCTTTTCCAGCTTGTATTGATCTGATGGTGTTAGAACTTAGTCCTGCTTGTTGATCATTTTTTTGCTGAATGTGCCAAAACTTCTCCGTAACTGGGTCAAAAACATTCAGCCCGTTATTTTCCGTTCCTACCCATAACCTTCCTGCTTTATCTTCAAAAAGTGCTTTCGTAATATGTCCCGATATGGAAAAGGAATCGAAAGGAAGGTGGCTATAGGTTTTAAACTCGTATCCATCGTATCGGTTGAGTCCATCTTTGGTTGAAAACCACATCAATCCCCGGCTATCTTGTAATATATCCATGACCATGCCTTGAGATAAGCCATCTTCAATGGTAATCCTTTCTTCTCTTACCTGTTGGGCGGAAAGGTGGGACACCAATAAGGGACATAAAATAATACAAAGGGAGGTGCTGATTTTCATGGCCTTCAAGATTGACCTAAACCGGGATAATTAGATGTTTTGATATAATACGATAAAAAGCGGATAAAGTTTTCACTTTGCCTGCTTGCATAGGATGCTTGTTGCCTTTGTATTTCCAGCTATAAGCCGTGGTATGTGATAAAAATCACAGACTAGAATGACATTTTTCATTATTGGAGCCTTCCATTGCGCCTAATTTTGAATCAAAATTCAACGCCATGAAAAAGATACCAGCCATTTTGATTTTGACATTAGCCTTTGTTTTTGCAGCTACTATGATCTCCGCTCAAGCTAGCTTTAAACTGGTGAAATACGAAATGAGCATCAGCGGTACTTCCACTTTGCACGATTGGACCTCCAGTGTAAATGAAGTGAGTGGAAGTGGCGCACTAGAGTTTGCGGATGGAAAACTAAAAGGTATCTCCAGCCTAGAAATCACGGTGCCGGTTAAATCCATTAAAAGTACGAAAGGAAAAGTAATGGACAACAAAACCTACGGTGCCTTAAAAAGCGACGAGTTTCCCAATATCAAATTCCAATTGAGCAAAGTGCTTTCCATCACCGAAACCAAAACGGGCTGCACGGTAAAAGTCAATGGTTATTTGACCATAGCGGGTACCAAAAAATGGGTGGAATTGACAGCAACGGGTACTTATGTCGGATCCAACGGCATCCGCTTCGTAGGCTCCAAAGCCATCAACATGAAAGATTACAACATGGAGCCTCCTACTGCCCTCATGGGTACCCTTCATACTGGTGAAGAAGTTACCATCGCTTTTTCCGTTACCATGGAAACGGATAAAAGCAGTACGGTTTCCAATCACTAATCCTTTCTTCTTTGAAACCAGCATCCAAGCATACCCCCAGCAATGGGAAAACGAGGACGCCCTTTTCCTAATCAAGCTTAAAACTTACTATTATGAGACAGTTCTTTCAATCATCGATTATCTTTTTGGCACTATTGTTAAGTGTACAAGCCATCGCACAGCAACCTAAAATCGACAACTTCCGCGATTATGGTCAGGAAGGCATCAACGTCTTTGAAGCACCAAAAGATGTAGATACCCAATTTGATGGTGTTAGAGTACGCGTAGGTGGCGCTTTTGCCCAGCAGTTTCAAGCATTGGATCACACAAACGAAGCTGTTTTGAACAAGGATGAAGACCCCTTCCTGGAAAATGCATTGATCAAGCTAAAACCGGGCTTCAACCTGGCTACGGCCAACATGAATATTGACGCCCAATTAGCGGACGGAGTTAGGCTCAATCTGGTGTCCTACATGTCATCTCGCCACCACTCTGAAACTTGGGTAAAAGGCGGATACATCCAATTCGATAAACTGCCGTTTTTGAACAGCACCTTTGTGGACAACATCATGGAGAAAACCACCATTAAAGTGGGCCACATGGAGGTCAACTATGGTGATGCGCACTTCCGCCGCACCGACAACGGCAATGCTTTATACAACCCATTTGTAGGTAATTACATCCTGGATGCCTTCAATACCGAAATCGGCGCTGAAGTCATGTATCGCCAAAATGGTGCACTGGCTTTGTTCAGCGTGACAGGTGGTGAAATCAAAGGCGACATCCTAGAAGTAACCAGCCCTGAAACAGACGACAAGGCTAAAAGAAGCCCATCTTTTATCGGCAAACTGGGATACGATAGCCAATTGAGCGAAAATGTACGCCTCAGAATAACCGGATCGGTTTACTACACACCAAGTTCTAACCGCAACTTCTTGTATGGTGGCGACCGTGGTGGCTCACGTTACTACTTGGTACTGACTCCGGCACTGGTTGAATCTACTGGTGCAGTACCCGGCCCTGGCGATTCTGGCGTTTTTACTTCAGGACGTTACAACCCCTCTTATTTGGATAAAGTAACGGCTATTATGGGTAACGTTTTCTTCAAAGCCTATGGATTTGAATTGTTCGGTACCTACGAAACAGCAGAAGGACGCATGAATTTTGAAACAGAGAACCGTCCGACCAGTCAGATCGCAGTAGATGCCCTTTACCGCTTTGGAAAAAAGGAAAGCTTTTACCTCGGTGGTCGCTATAATACCATGACTTCTGAGCAAGTTGGCGGCAACGAAATCAGCATCGATCGCGTTCAGTTGGGCGCTGGTTGGTTCGTCACACCAAACATCCTGATGAAAGGAGAATATGTCAACCAGAACTACAATGATTTCATAACCACCGATATTTTGCACGGAGGTAACTTCAACGGCTTTATGATCGAAGCTGTAGTAGGATTCTAACCTTGAAATTCCTACACGCCCAGCATGCATCGTGTTTTGTATAAGCTTCTTTAAAATCAAAACAGGCCTGGCCATAGTGGCCGGGCCTTTCTTTTAAAAAACATTTGCCATGCCAGCTTCCTTGTTTTTAATAGGCGCTTTTGTATTATCCGGATGGGTATTCAATCGCATGCCACAACAGGATGGTTCGATAGAAATCCTGGATACCAGTAAGCTTAGCCTCGATGTATCCAGTAATGTCAAAGACTTTTCCTGCGACTGCGACTACGAATTCGGAACCCGCCAGTTTCAATTTCAAACGGCTGAAGACGGGTTGTCGCTTACCTTTGCCAATACAGGCTTTTATTTTCCATCGAAGAGCCTCAATTGCGGCCACAAAGGCATTAATAAGGACATGTACGAAACCCTTAAAGCGGAGCAATACCCCCATATTGATATTAAAATATTAGAGGCGAAAAATCAGGGACACCAGGCAACGTTGAGCGGCAGCCAATGGTCCAGCTTTCGGGTAAAGATGCAATTGACCATAGCCAATGAAAAAGAAACCTTGTGGATTGACGTGAAAGGGCAAGCGGCTTCAAAAGATTCATTCCGATTTATAGGTACCAAAGACATCTCCCTGCAAACCTTCTGCCTCGAACCGCCCTCTCCGATGATGGGATTGGTAAAAGTGGATGATTGCATCACCATCCATTTTGATTTATGGGTAAAATTGGAATAAATCGTTCTTGGCCATTTTTGTGGTAAAAGACTTGGCGGAAATCATAACGAGGGAAAGGAGAGGTTGCTTCAAATCACAAGAATCGTCCAAGAAAGGATATTTCCGGCAGCGACTTCAAGTCGCCGCCGGAAATACGCTGATGGCCTTAATTAGCCAATAACTTAAAAGTTTGTACCTCATTATCCCCAATGGTTACACTGAGGAAGTAAACGCCAGCAGGCAATCTGGGGGTATCCAATTGCATGAAAGCACCTTCCACTTTCTGCTTGCCCTGAAGGATCACCTGACCCGCCGCGTTGTGAAGCATGTAGTTTACATCCCCGTCCAAAACATCCGTAAAGGTCATTTCAATCAAATTGGTAAAGGGATTGGGCGACACATTCAACACCTGTTGTCCAGTGTAGATGTTTTCCCTCCTGATTACCAAGGTAGGGGTGTAGAAAATATGCTCGTAGTCGATACTAGGATCTTCGTTGTAAACTTTAATGCGGAAGAAATACAAATTGCGCTGTCCCAGGGTGGTGAAGGAATAGCTGTGCAATTCGGTGCTGGTTCTGCCTTCCGGTTCAACCGAGCCAATGACTTCAAAGTTTTTCCCGTTGAAGGACTGCTCAATTTCAAATTTGGTGCACTTGTATTCTGGTTGGGTATTCCACTCCAGCAATATATCTGAGGAAGAGGCATAATCCCCTTCAAATTTTACCACTTTAGTAACCAGCTCATCGGCATATTTGGTGATTTCCACATCGTCGATCACAATACCAGTATGGTTGCCCGACCCTTCCGATTTGAAAACAAAGCGGAAAGCCACGCTTTCGTTGCCAGCCAAGTTGCTGATGTTCAAGGAATAAGGCGTGAATCCTAACCGAGTTCCGCTAAAATAGTCGTTGCCAATCGAGAACGCCGCAGTAGGCTCTGTATCGTTGCTGAAATTGTACCAGTTTTCGTTGTCAGCGCTGCCCAATACCCGCCAGCTCTGACCGCGATCAGTTGAATATTGTACTTGCAAGCCATCGAAACCGGCATGCAGCTTGTATTTCGCCCAAAAACTGAATTCGTAAATGCCTTGTTCTGAAAAATCAAAATTGGGCAAGTACAATATCGTATGCGTATTGGGTTGATAGTATTCTTCATTCAGGCCAATGACAAAAGCGTTGTTGCCGCTGTGGGTGCCATCTTTGCCAGAAACAGAAGAATTGCCGCGTTCAAAAGAAGAGCCGCTGATGGTATAAACGCCGAATTGTTCTTCATTCTTCTCAAAGCTACCACTATACGCCTCCGTATCTGGAAGGTAGGGCAGCGGTCGGTCGGGCAATATTTTGATGGAAGTTTCTTCTCTCAAATCTCCGTTGATGGTCAGGCTGGCATTATAAGTGCCTGGCTGGGCGTATTCCCGGCTGGCATTTTCCTGGTCGGAGGTGATGCCGTCGCCCAGTTCCCAGAAGAAACTGCCTGCATTGAGGGAGCGTTCGCCCCGGAATTCCAGCGGCGATTGGGTGTAGTGGACGCGATCTACCTCCAGCACGTTGTAAGGATCCGAAAAGACATCTGTCGTCCAAAGTCCACGTCCGTAAGTGCTGGCCAGAACCATCTTATCAGAGCGGCGCAATTGCAACATCGTGACCCGTGTGAGCGGCGTGCCTTTGCCCGGTACAGGAGGCATCCATTGGGTATTCGCACCATCTAACAGGTCGGTTGTCCATGCCCCGAACTCGGTGCCTATGATGGCCTGAGTGGGATCATTGGGGTTGAAAATACCCCAGTGTACCGGCATATCCGGTAAGTTGCCGTCCAGCGTCACCCAGGTATTACCACCATCGAAACTTTCTTTGATATTGGCGATGCCGAAATTAGAAAGCGTGACCAACAAGTGATCGGGATTGCCTATTTCGATATCAATATTGCCTACCCATCCGGCTGTGGAGGGCGATAAAACGGTGCCACTCACCGTAGTGCCTTCATGGGCATTGTTCACCCGGATAATGCGCCCGGTGCTGGTGCCGAAATAAACCCGGTTGGGTACATTTGGATCTACCGTTACTGCAGTGACATTTGGGCTCACCCCATCTATATCCACTGGCCCGGACTGGCCACCGCCAGTAACATGCCAGCGCCAATAATCGCCAGAATTGGTTTCGGTGTATAAAATGTTGTTTTCGTTGTCATAATCAGAGGGATTGACGAAGCCGCCATCGGTTTCTGCGCCAGATCCAAAGTTTTTGCCGCCATCTGTAGAAAGGGCATAAGCGCCAAAATACAGGGAAACCATTTGAATATCCGGTTCGTTCTCGTCAATATGGCAGAAAAAGCCATCGCCACCCAGCACTTCGCGGGCATCATCTATGCCAAACTGGTTGAGTTGCAAAGAACCGTTGTCCTGCGTGCCGCCCAGGAAATAGTCTTTCAAAAACTCCGGGTGAATGGCACAAGCGTAAAACTGGGTCACGTTGTAGTCCTTATTCCGATCGGTGATGTTGGAATAATTAGAAGTTCGCCAAATACCACCGTCATTTCCAAAGAAAATCACACCGGGCGTTTCATCGTCAAAAAGGCATTTGTGCTGGTCGGCATGTACATATTGCCGATCGGCACCTGTCCAGTGAGAAATCCGGTTGAAGCTAAAACCGCCATTTTCACTCATATACAAATCAATGCCGCCAATGACGATGCGCTGATCGTCGAAGGGATCAACCGTTACTTCCAAGTCATAACCGCCTTGATCGCGTGCATAGTTAACGCCATTACCGTCGGTTGGTGTAGAGCGGGCTATCCAGTTGCCATTTTCGTTTTTCAAATGCAAGGCCGTACCCTGACCATTGTTATTGCCTACGGCGTAAATGACGTAGGGCGAAGATTGGCTAACGGACATCTCCACCCGGGAAACACCGGACATAAAGCCATTATTCAGTGTGATATTTTCCCAACTGCCCGCAGCACCTGATTGCGATTTAAAAATAGAAGTGTGGTTGGCCACAAAGATGGTATTGCTGGCCTTGTGGTAATCAATATCGTGCATACCATCCTGTACACCGCCTACGTCCAGCCCTAGAATTTTAGTCCAGGATGTACCTCCGTCCTGACTGCGCCACAAGCCGCGATGGGTAGCCGCATAAATATCGCTGGTAATGGGATGGACAAAAATATCCTGCGTGTATTGGAAAGTAGCGTTCACGGTAGAAGGGAGCGCTGCCCAGTTCGAGCCGCCATCGGTCGATTTGAAAATGGCCAAGCCCGGCATCCCCGCATACCATTCACCGGTAGCGAGGTACATGATTTGCGGGTTGTTGGAATCTTGATCCAAATCGCCTACGGAAATATTATCCATGTAATCGTTCACTTTCACCCAGTTGGCGGGAGTCAGGCTCACATCAGTCGATTTCCATAAACCACCCGATACCCCCCCAACCCATACGGTATTCCTGGTTGGATCGTTTTTGTCAATCATAATGGTACGGGTGCGGCCTCCGATGTTGTTGGGGCCTCTTTCGCGCCAGCGCGCCTCGGTAATATTGCCGGGGTTTCGGCCATATTCCATCTCGGCCTGCAAGCGTTTGGTTGTTTCATACGCTTTGAGCAAACGCTCGTGAGGTGGATAGCCCAGCGCGGGGTCTTTGGTCATCTCAAACTGACGTTTGAGCATCTCGTCAATGCGCTGCTCTTTGGACAGCTTTTCATCTTCTTCCTGGTAGGTCGTTGCTTTTTTTTCAGCCAGGAGCAGCCATCCTGTACCAATGGCCAGCGCGAAAAAAGGTAAAGTGTAGAGGAATGATTTCTTCATAATAGAAACTTTTATGCCTTATAATAACACAATTGTTGTTCAATCTTGTTCAATCCCCAAAAATAGGAGATTTAGCATTTGCCGAAAAGCAAAGCGTCGTATCTTGGGTGTTTGCCGACAAAATTGACCGAGGACAATAGATTTACCCAAGGAAAAACGACACTGCATACTTGTTGATGATAATGGTAAAGTTGAAAAAAGTAACAATCCTGAGTGCGTAAAATATTGCTAAACTACTATTTTTAATGGAAAACTGCTGTTGGGCGACAGTTTTCGAATGTCGGATGTCGGAAGCCTGACGGCCTCCTACACCCTCCCGAATCCTGTAAATCATGTCTGAAAACACGCACACTCGATGTCGGATTTCGGATTCTTGCCTCTGTCCGACCGGCTCATACGGATCGGAGGTCAGATTTCCGAATAAGGATCAACCCCGCCTCCCGCTGAAAGCGGGATTCGCCCGCCCGGACACGCCTCCGGTCGGAGAGGGGCAGGTATTTTCGATTTATGAAGTTGGCTACACCCACCCTCACCCTCATGCCCACCCCTGTCCAGTTACACACAAGTATGCCATAAACACGAATAGCCAAACCAGTATATGCATAAACTGGTTTGGCTATTTCAGCAGTACATACGGATCAATCAATGCCGTATTAGTTTTGGATGGCCGCATCTGTTTTAAAGAGCATTAGCGATTCTACCACCTCATTTTTGTAGTCGAGCAAGCGAACGACAAAAATACCGGAGGGCAGCGCAGAAACGTCATATACTTCCCCTTTTGCAATAGCAAAACTGGCTACTTCCTGCCCTGTGCTGGAGAAAATGCGGATTTCCCTGGCAAAACCCTTAGTAACCGCTTCCTCATTCAGTTGAAAGTACTGGTTGGCTGGATTGGGATAAACCACATAATCCACTTTTGTTATTTTCGCAATAGTGGAAGTGCCAGGTGTAGCATTGCTACTAGGCTGGTTGTTGTTGTAATTGCTGTGGTTGCCACAGGAGCCGTGTTGCGCCCAAGCGGCCATACCCACGAGTAGAAACACCAAAGAGAGTATCAGTTTTTTCATAGAACAGGTTTAAGTGATTAACAATCCCTAAATTTACAAAAAAAAGCATCAAAGGCCAGTTTTTTTATGACCAGACCATTCTTTTTGCTGTTTTTAGCACTTGGAGGACTTTTTTTGTTGTTGTGTAGTCGCGAATTGCCTGAAACGACCGATCAAAGCCCTTTTTTGAATGTGCAACAAGATGTGGCTTATGTCGGTATGTCCACCTGCCGTTCTTGTCACGACAACATCCATGCTTCTTTTATCCATACGGGTATGGGGCGCTCTTTCGATCATGCGACTTTGGAAAAAACAGGTGCTACTTTTGGCCAACACGCCCTGGTGTACGACAGCACTTCCAATTTTTACTACTATCCCTTTTTTCGCGACAGCCTGATGTATGTGTTGGAATTCCGCTTGGAAAACGGCGATACCACCCACCAAAGATTGGAGCAAATCCACTACATCGTTGGGTCCGGGCAGCATACCAACTCCCATATCCTCGATATCAATGGCTTCATATACCAGGCACCGGTGACCTATTATACCCAAGAAAAACGCTGGGATATGGCGCCGGGTTTTCGAGGCGATAATATTCGATTCAGCCGCTTGCTGACAGCGGAATGCCTGACCTGCCACAATCATTTCCCAACCCCCGTTGCCGGTTCCATCAACAAATTTACCGATATGCCGCGCGGTATCGAATGCGAGCGCTGCCACGGACCAGGAGCATTGCATGTACGCGAAAAACTGGCCGGGCACCTCATTGACACAGCTAAATTCACCGACTTTACCATTGTAAACCCCCGAAAATTGCCCCGCGATCTGCAACTCGACCTTTGCCAGCGCTGCCACCTCCAGGGCATCGCTGTGCCAAACGAAGGAAAGACCTTTTTCGACTTCAAACCGGGCATGGCCTTGCATGAGGTATTCAATGTATTTCTGCCCCGTTATACCGACTCACACGAGCGCTTCATCATGGCTTCGCAGGCTGATCGGCTGCGCCTCAGTCCCTGCTTTATGCAGTCGGAAATGACTTGCCTGACCTGCCACAACCCCCATGTGAGTATAGAGCAAACTTCCGGCAATCAGTACAACCAGGCTTGCATCAATTGCCACGGCGGGAAACGGGAAACCGCCTGCGCCTTGACCCCAAACGAACGCCAAGCCAGCCAAGATAACTGTTCGGGTTGCCACATGCCGCGATCCGGCAGCATTGATATTCCCCACGTGAACATTACCGACCACTACATCACCCGGCCATCCAACAAAGGAGTAGCCGTAAAGGCGAAAGAAGCACCCCGCTTTTTAGGCTTACAAATCCTGACCAAGGCCAATGCCAGCGATTTGGAAATGGCTAGGGCATACATCGCGATGTTCGACAAATACCTGCCCAGCCCGCTTATGCTCGACTCCGCTGCTTGGTACGTCAACCGAGTGCCAGAGGGGCGTGAAAAATGGCAGACGCAAATCCATCTGCAATTCGCCCGAGAAAACTATCCGGCCATTGTCGCTTTAGCCAAGGGCCATCCAGCAACTGATTTGACCGAAGCCTGGACGGCTTACCGCATTGGGGAGGCTTTCGCCAAAACGGGGGCTTACGATATAGCCCTGACGTATTACCAAAAAGCAGTTGACTTGCTGCCTTTGCACCTGGAATTTCAGGAAAAACTGGGTACAGCCCATCTTCAACTCCAACAGCCCGATCGAGCCATCGCAGTACTGGAAGGAGTGCTTCGCGAAAACCCCAAGCAAGCGGTAGCCTGGTGCAATTTGGGCTATGCCTATATCCTGCAAGGTCAAACCCAACAGGCGGAGCAATGCTACGACAAAGCCATCGCGCTGGATCCCGACTATGTGCAGGCTTTGCTCAACAAGGCCGCAGCACGGCTCTTACAACAGGATAAAGCTGGTGCCAAAAAGCTGGCGCAACGGGTGTTGCGGCTAAATCCTGAACATGCGATGGCAAAGGCTATCGTCGGTGGGTGATTAATGCCATTCCATTTAGAATTGCTAAAAAGGAGCAGGATTAGTTGGCGGGAAACGAAACTGCAAACGCACCTGTTCTAAAAACTCATCCTTGCGGCGCCGGGCGATGGGCACTTTGCTGCCGTTTTCCATTAAGGCATAGCCGCCATCCTCCCGGAGTATCTTTTTGACGTAGGCCAGGTTTACCATGTGGGATTGATGGATTTTAAAAAACTGATTTTCGGGCAACAACTCTTCAAATTCTCTCATAGGCTTGGCGATCAGGTGCCGTTCGTTGCTCATCATGAAAAACGTTGTATAGCTTCCATCTGACTCCAGGTGGGAGATTTGGTTGACAGGCAAGAAGACGATGCCTTCACTGCCTGACAAGGTCATTTTTTCGATTTTCCGGGTACGGGCGCTTTCGATCAGATGTTCCATTCTGGTTGCTAAATCATCAGGTATTTTGACGCTGATCCGATCAATTGCCTGAGCCAGTTCCATCGGGTTAATAGGTTTCAACAAATAGTCTAAGGCGTGGTATCGGAAGGCTTTGATGGCAAATTCATCATGGGCAGTGGTGAAAATCACCTGGAATGTAGGATGGGGAAATTTGTCGAGCAGATCGAACCCAGTGCCGCCGTCTAAAGAAATATCGAGTAGCAGCGCATGCGGCTGGCTGTTGCGTATGAGCATGTAAGCACTTTCGACACTGCCTGCTTCAGCGCAGACTTCAACCTCAGGACAGAAAGAGGCCAGCATCGTTCGGAGTGCTTGCCGTGCATCGGCTTCATCGTCAATGATGGCAATTCGCTTCATGTTTTAATATTTATAGATGTCGGGATTTTCAGTCAAACCAATTTGGATAAGGACTTCGGTTCCTTCCACTTCTCCATTTGTATTTTGTAGCGATTCTACCCTTACCGTATTGCTCATGCCTTCATCGGCCAATAGCTTTAAACGATTTAGGGTAATGGACATTCCGACAGATTGATGGTTATGGGTGGATTTCTGCTGATTCATATCCCGGGATATACCTTTGCCATTGTCACGGATATTCACTTCAATGAGGTTTGCCTTTTTTTTAAAAAACACCTCAACCCGGCCTCCGTTTTCTCGCCCTGCAATGCCATGTAATACAGCGTTTTCAACATAAGGTTGTACAAGCAGGGGGGGGAATTTTACTTCAAAAGCATCAACACCAGGGGCGACTTCAATCATGTAATGGAATCGGTCTTTGAAGCGTAATTTTTCCAAAGACAAGTAATTGTCCAATAACTTCACTTCTTCGGCTAAAGAAATTTTTCCGGCAACCGATGCATTAAGGGTACTTCTGACCAAGGTAGCAAAACTACTGAGGTACAAGATGGCAGATTGCTTTTCATTTTGCAAAATGAAATTCTGTATAGAGTTCAAGCAATTAAAAATGAAATGTGGGTTCATCTGTGCTTGCAGCGCCGAGCGTTCCAGATCTGCTATCCGCAGCTGTATTTGATGGGCTTCTTTTAGCTGCCGGGTGCGGTACTTGTAAATACCCAGCGTCGCCAAAAATAGCATAGAAAGCCCCAATGCCTTCGCCCACCAGGTAGCGTACCAAGGGGGCATGATTTCAAATTGCAACCGAGCAGATTCACTCCAGGTGCCATCTTCGTTTTGCGCTTGTACTTCAAATTGTCGTCTTCCGGGTGATAAGGCAGGAAAATTTACTGATCGGCTCAGCGTGGTCGCCCACCAACCGCCGTTCATGCGATAGCGGTAGAGGATTTTGCCCTTCATTTTATAGTTGATGGCGAAAAAGCTGATGGTCAAATTGTTTTGTTTTGCAGCAAGCTGCAAGATATTGCTTGCATGCAGTTGTTGGTTGTTAGCCACCACCGATGCCACCTGAGGACGTGGAACAGCATGCTTTTTGGTTTGGTTTAAAAAATGTACCAATCCTTTGTTCGTGGCTATCCATCCTTGTTCGCCCTTCGTGCAGATGTGGCTTATCTCGTTGGAGGGCAGCCCATGAAATAGGGTGATTTGATTCACTTTCCGTTGCCCCCATGTGCCACTGATCCGGTTCAGCCCGTTTAAAGTTCCAGCCCATAGCGTGCCCTCTTCGTCGGCCCATAGGCATTCCAACATATCAGCAGTAAGGCCTTGACTGGTCGTAATTTGTTCGGTTTTGCCGTTTTTCCAAAAAACAATACCGCCGCCCTTGGTCGCCACCGCTAGGCTGCTATCGGGTAACAAAGCGATGTCTTCTACTCGCAGCGAAAAGGCGGGGTGCAGGTTTTGGCAACTTTGTAAAGTATTGTTTTCCCATTGGAACAACCCTTTTTGTTGTCCTACCCATATCTTGCCAGAAAAGTCTTCCCTCACGGCAAAAGTTCTAAGGTCAAGGCCGACAAGGTCGTTACTCACCAGTTTTTGCGGAAGCGCCACGCTGTTAAAGCCTCGAAATGCGGATACCCATAGCCGTTCGTTCTGGGGACTTCCGGTGATTTTGTCAGCATAAATGAAGGGGTAATCCGGATCAGGTGCTGCGCATAGTTTCCACCTGGTATCCGTCAAATAAAAGAGCTTGTCTCGGCCAGCCCAAAGTTGTTGCGTGGGCTGATCAAAATACAGGGCAGATATGGCGCCAGCATCGGGTATTTCAGGCAGCTTTTCCCATCTTTGGGAGAAATAATCAAGCTTCCAAACGTTCCCATTTTCCAGCCCCACAAAGAGTTCGCCCTCTTTTTTGATGGCCAGTGCAGTTACTTTTTCATCTGGCAGACCCGATTCAGCATCATAGACTGAAAAAGCATCAACTGGGGCATAAAATACGCCGTCTTCATGGGTGGCAAACCACCGCCCCCCCACCCGATCTTCCATCATGAAGTTGATGGTTTTACCCGATAACCAAGCGTGGCCGTTGCTTTCCCTAAAGGCCTGGAGCGATTCGAACGCCCTCAACCCATGGTGATTGCTTAGTCCCAGCAACAACTGCCCGGTTTGCATCAACCTGGCATACCGGATATTGTATGGAAAATGGCAGTGCCACAAGTTTTTCCCATCTTCTATGTACCAAACGTCATCAAACATCTGGAACAGGTATTTGCCTGCATCCAGGAAAAAAGCTTCAGGAGTATGTATTTCTTTCCTTGAATAAAATTGATCGGGGAAAGACCATACTTCGTCATTGACATGAAAATAAACCGGGAAATGGCGGATTGTATCGGAAAGTTTGTTCTGGTCTGATTTCAATAGGGTTGGTTTCCGGTAGTTGTAAATACCAAAAATGGATTGACCCTTTTGCTCAAACACCTGACTGTATGACGGTTTGGCTTGTAGATGCTTGACCAATGTTCCATTTTTTGAAATGGTGATGATGCCATACTTAAAAGTAGCAATATGAACGCTTTCTCCTGCCCCTTCAACGATGAAGCCGCCTACAAGGGTAGCTCTTCCTTGTAGGTTTTCCAAAACTTCATTGAACCAATACGGATGAATGCTATCGCCCTCCATATAATACAAGTTGCCGCTCATGGCCTGCATCCATAGCCTACCCAGGGTATCGAACTGCATCATAAAAATAACATTTTCCACCAACCCTTCCTTGAAGCCATAGTTGTGGAATTCATAGCCATTGAAGCGGCTCACCCCATTGTCGGTTGCGATCCATATAAAGTCTTTTTTGTCTTGTAAAATATGATAAACTTCCGGGCTGGCAAGCCCATCATCAGTGGTGTACTGACGGAAGGAAGGATGAGGGGCGCGCTGGGCAGAAACGCTAGGCAGAATACCAAATACAAACAAATTCAAACAGACCATCCATCCATACTGACATGCATAGAAGGGAATTGAAAACAATGTGTAATTATCTATTTTTTTCAATACACAATCATTTGATTCCGAAAGATAATCAATGTTTTCAATACTTCCACCTGCTGGGAAATAACCGAATTGATAAATTTCACCACCGAATCAAAAACAAAAGCGACCGAATTTGGGAAAGGAGTGCAGGGAAATGTAGAAAGAGGGAGATTTAAACAGTTTTAACCCAAAATTAGGCACGAATGAGATCTTCGATTTTCCCACACCGCTTTTTTTGTGCTTTTGCGCTTTGCTTTTTTGTAATGCTGATGCCGTTTCGCGGAAAGGCACAGTTCCAGAAGCACTATGGCACTTCGTTGGATGATTCTTTTTCTAAAGTCATTCCAGATGGCGACAACTACTACGTCCTTGGGGCATACGAGGCTGTGAATGGGGCTCCGGTAAGGGCTACCGTTACCCGGCTAGATGCCAATGGGGTGCATCAATGGACTTTGAGTATGCCTACTTCTTCCACTTGGGCAGATGCTGTGCTGTTGCCAGGCGGCGATTTAATGGTCGTCGGCTATTCACTACCTTTGGATGCCTCTGCTAAAAGTATCATCGGCAGGGTAACGCAAGACGGGGCTTTTTCATGGTTAAAATCCTACGACCAACCAGGGCGTGATTTTTTCAACCGGGTAGTAGCGCAGGCCGGTTCCTATTATGTGCTTGCCGGAGAGATAGAAAATGGCGGCAGTTTGGATAACGTGACCCTCTGGAATTTTACTGCAACCGGCGCATTGAACTGGAAAAAATACTACATCAGCAGTGCCGACGACGAGTTCGTGCGCGATCTTGTGGCCATCCCCGGTGGAGGCCTGCTCCTAGCAGGCAACGATGTTCGTGGCGTCATTTATACGACGGATAATAATGGAGAAATGACAACTACCGCCTTAACCATTTCAGATCGGGTCTATCGAGACGTGGAAGCGAACAGTTCCGGCGGATTTTATGCGGCAGCTACAAATTTCCCAACGGGAGAAGCTTATTTGGAAAAATTTGATGCCGAGCTGTTGCTACAATGGGAAATTCGCATCAATGAACTGAATTCCATTAGCCAGGTATGGGAGGGCTTGCCCGGCGAGGTATATATAACGGGGAATGGCAATTTCGGCAATCAGATGCGTACCGTTATTATCAAACTCACCGACGAGGCCAACAACGGGCCTTCGGTTTCATGGGTGAAATACCTGCATGCGGGTACCAACCAAACAGGTGGCTCGGCTTGGTTGATGCCTGCTTCAAAATTGGCCTTCACCGACGCAAGAACGCTTCCGGGTGGCTTCGGGCAAACCTGTGCCAATATATCCGTCAGCGATTTGGAATTGAGCGATGCCTGCGAGGTGACGACGAGCAATGCAACGCTGCTTTTCACCGATCCCGTACCCGATGGGCCGTTAACATACATCGCGGAATCAATACCTGCACCAAACGCAGTTAATATCATCGAGTCTTTTTCTTTGAACTGGCAGGAAGGGGTGACTTGTGGGGGTACACCTTGTGGGGTGGAACTCGTAATTACACCACTTGATGATTGCGGCGGCATTCAAGTTTGTGCCAATGCAACAGGTACGCCAACCTATAGTTATCAATGGTGCAATGGGAGTAATACGCCGTGCTTTAATGCCCAATTCATTACTTGCGGTACTGCTGAGTATTGTGTATCGGTGACTTGTGCGGATGGAACGGTGGCGACGGCCTCGACTTCGGCGTTTGTGTCCGACTTAATACCGCCCGTTGCGCTGTGCAACAGTTCCCTGACGGTGCAGTTAGATGCCAATTGCACCGCCTCGATCACTGCCGACGATGTGGACAATGGGTCGTTCGACAATTGTCAGATTGCTTCTATGGTCATTGATCAGGGGGCTTTCAACCAATGCGGCACGTTTCCGTTGACGTTGACGGTAACAGATTGGTGCGGGAATCAAAGCTCTTGTACGACGACGGTGATGGTGACCGACAACACGCCGCCAGTTATTATGTGTCCGCCAAATTTTTCTCAAGAATGCGATGGCAATATCCCGCCTGCCATCTCCGGAACTGCGACAGCAACGGACAACTGTCCCGTGACTATTACATATTCGGATCAGCTTTTCAGCCTTTTGAATCCCTTGACCGAAGGCATTTGTGATGATTATATTGAAAGAACTTGGAAAGCCACCGATGAATGTGGCAATATGTCCACCTGCATTCAAACCATTTCGGTGCATGATGATGTGAATCCTGTTTTGACCAATTGCCCTATTAGCATGACAGTTGTCGGAACACTAGATCCGCAGGGGAATTGTACAGCAAATGTGCAAGTAATCAGCCCAAGCATTTCGGACAATTGCGACCCGTCGCCCCTTTTGACCAATAGTTTTAATGGCACAGCGAATGCCAGTGGGGACTATCCAAATGGCAACACAACCGTGACATGGACTTTGCAGGATGATTGCGGGAATGTGGCAACTTGTGTTTTTACGGTGACGGTGGAGTGCAATACTTGCCCTTGCCCCATTGGCAGTATACCCGGGCCAAACCTAGTTGACAATCCTGACTTTTCTCTTGGAGATCAATATTTCACCAGTAGCTACACCTACACTCCTTCAAACCAAACCGAAGGCCAGTATTGGGTAGGCAGCACGCCCCAAACTTTCAACAGTGGCTTCGTGGCCTGCGAAGACCATACACCTACTTCTGATGGAAACATGCTGATTGTGAATGGTGACGGAAACCCCATAAATGCCTGGGCGCAATCTATCACAGTAGCCCCATACACAAATTATAGCTTTAGCTGCTGGATAGCCTCATTGGTGAGCGCCTCTCCGGCCAACCTCCAGTTCTACATCAATAGCACCATACCGCTCAGCAACGGCTTCCAAGCATCTTCCTCAACCTGCGAATGGCAAGAGTTCTGTGAAACCTGGTACAGCGGCTCAGGAAGTTCACCATTCAACGTTACGATCAGCATTGTAAATATCAACCCTATCCAAGCCGGCAACGACTTTGCTTTAGATGATATCAGTTTCCAAAAATGCTCCGCGATGCCATCCGATTCATGTTGCGGAGACTATGGTGCTTTTTGTGACCGCCTCGAAAACAACGTCACTCTAAATGTGGACAATGATTTGTGCAAAGCCATCCTTACGGTTGACAACCTGCCCCCCTGCGATCAGATTCAATGGATAGATTGGGGAGACGGCAATCAAGATCCCGGCCCACCAAACGGAGGAATGGGCATGCATAGTTATACAGGAAGTGGTACTTATTCGGTTTGCTATTCTGCCATAGAACTTGATAATACCGGATTGGTTTGCATGGAAAAATTGGTCTGTGATACCATTGAGGTAGTTTGTGATTCTTGCGTGTGTCATTCTGACCTTATAATTGAAGGCGGTGGCAACCAATATCCTGCTTTCTGTGACCCACACACTGGATTTATCCCTAGTTTCTCGTGCCCGACAAACCAAGTTGAAATATCAGGTTACTTTGGGTGTGCAGATTCGATTAGCTGGGAACCATGCCTGCCTACCACTGTCTATGGAACGATCACTTTTCCTGATGGCTCAACCCATACTGGTCTTACTTATACCAACCAAATTTTACATACCTTTTATTATAGCGATACCAGTCAGGTTGGATTGTACTGCCTGACTTTGAACACAATATGCCCTGGCTCTACAGATACTTGTGTTTGTAAGGTGCAGTGGATTTGGGAGGGCTGTGATACTTGCTGTACGGACTACGATGAGTTCTGCGACCTCGTTGACCAAGGCTTCACCGTCGTCACCGACCCAGAGGAATGCAAGGCCACCTTGACCGCCCCGCAGTTCGACTCCTGCCATTGGTTCAGCACACCGCCATACATCCCCGGTACCAATGTAACACAGGTTGTCACCGACCCTAGTGGCATGTGGATGTTCAATTTTAACCAGAGCGGTACTTACACCGTTTGTGTAAATGTTTTTGAGGAAAATGGCGACAGCATTTGCTGGCAGAAAGAGATGTGTACTACTTTTGAACTGGTTTGTGATACCTGCAAATGCGTAAAACCTGATGTAAGTATTTCCTCCGAATTGAATGGCGTGCAATTGTATAATTTCATGGCTGCCTGTGATGATCCGACACCTTTAATCCTACCCTGCCCAATAGCCTCTAACCAAACCTTTAACTTTCAAGGAAATGCACACTGTATGCCAGATTCTTGCCTAGGCAGCGGATACGATTGGGCTATTTACGACTTGACGGTTCCACCAACCGGAATTTTGGCCGGTACAGGAACTTTTGGCCTAGGTGGGGCCTTCAATATCCCACTAGCTTACTCGCAACTGACTCCAGGTGTTTTGTATGAAGTTGTTCTCACCTATTTCTGTGGGGACGAAGAATGCACCTGTGGCGTGAAATTCATATTGGAAGACTGCGGCAGCCCTTGCCCCAACAATTTAGTCCAGAATGGTATGTTTGAGCAAGGCACACCAAATGGTGCGGATGAGACCATCAGCTTGGCAAACGATTGGGGGCCAATCTGGTCAAATTCAAATAGTACCGGAGATTTTTACAACACGAGCTCTGCCCCATCTCCGTTTGGTGTACCCCTGCCCCCCTCCCAAGGCAACTATGGCGCTATGTGGTGCAGACTCCAAGGAACAGAAGTAGTTTGGCGGGAGGGTATCATGAACGAGCTTGGTATCCCCATCGGGCAAAATACGGGCTGCTATGATTTGACCTTCAAGCTGGCCTGCCTATTCAACAACCCTGGCCCTAACTACCCTGGTTTGAGTGCGTTCGGTGTGTCAACGACTGGTTTTGGTGCAGGTGCTATCATTGATGGCAGCTTGCCGCTCAACACCGACCTTTTCTTGCCATCGGCAACGGCGGTGGAACTGGGAACCTATCTGATTCCAGCAGCTTGTGATGCGAATTTCCAGACCATAACTTTCAACTTCAATTCGGCCATCTTGCCGGCAAGTGGCATCACACATATCTTCTTCACGAGGGCGGACGGTATGCCGGGTGTCGAATTTGTGGCCATAGACGACGTATGTCTGGTGGAAGCACCTTGCCCCGACACCTGCTGCACCACCCTCGAAGCCTTCTGTGAAAAGCTAGAAAATAGCGTTGCGATCAGTGTGGACGAAGATGCCTGCAAGGCCACCCTCAACATAGGAAACATCGGCTGCAACAGCTACATCGAGTGGGTACAATGGGCCAGCAATTTGCCAATGGAATTTGGGCCGTACCATCCTGGTGACATGCCTATGCACACCTATCCGGGCAGCGGTGTTTATGAGATTTGCTATCTCGCTATCGAATTGGATTCCATCGGGCAGATTTGCACGGAAAAGGTTGTTTGTGAAACGATTGACTTGAATTGTACGCCGTGTTACTGCGGCGCCTTCTCCGATATGTTCATTCGCATAGGTGGCGCGCCTAGCCTACAGGTTTTTTGCGATTCAACTGAAGTAACGCTAGGTTGTCCCAACCCTGGGAATAGTATTCAATTTACAGGATTATTCCAATGTGCGGGAAGCAATTGTACGCCAAGCGCCCAGGTGACATGGCAGTTAGTGCGGATGCCGGGCAACATACCAGTAGCTAACGCAAACGGTATCGCCACGGCTAATCCCTATTTTGGAATAAACATTCTTCCTACTTGGTATGCCACACCCGGCTCTTATGAACTACAGTTGACCGGGCATTGTGGTTCGCAAATGTGTACCTGCACCGTAAAATTTGCCGTAGATTGTCCTGATCCTTGCCCCTGCGATGTGCTGCAATTTGAACAGGATGTAGCAGCAGGATTTGCCAATATCAACTCCGGCACAGCATGCAAAGCTTGCTTTGCACCTATTGCACTCAATGATTGCGATATGGTATCGTGGCATGTGGGTAGCGTTAATAATCCATCTATCGGCACGAGCGTTGGTAACGGTACATTCTGTCATACTTTCGCGAGCAGCGGCAATTACACCATTATCATGGTAGTTACCCGTAAGAAGTCAGATGGAAGTATATGTGAGATTTTCACTTATTCAAGGACAGTTAATGTTCTTTGCATACCGATAGGCATTTGTACAGAGCCTTTATTCGATAACTCAGACTTTGATATTGGCGCTGTATCAGGCGAGTTGGGAGCAGGAGGTGCTTCCACGGGCTGGATACCCGCAACTGGCAGCCCCCAAGTATTGGAAGGACAAGCGGGCAGCTTGGATGGTTGGACGATTTTGCTTTCCGGCAACTATGATGCTGCGGATGCGTTGACATCATTTGAACCGATGTGCCTAGAAAGAGACACAGGTACTATCACCCTTCGTGCGAAGGTTTGGGGTGATCCGCACATATCCATTAGACCCTGCGACAGGATAGTAGTCGGACTGGAGAAAAGCTGGGTTTTAGAGGAGGACTTGTTTGCCGCATCTTTGTCCTTGGCTGAGTTTGATTCAGCAGAATGGGTTAACATCCAAATACCTTTCGACTTGGACAATTTCCCTGAAGTGGACTCTTGTGGCAATCCGATGCATGGCGCATGGGTACAGCCTGTGGTCTTTGTGACCAATGCCCTCGGCGATGTGCAAGGCGGTACGGATACCCGTTCGCTTGCTCAAGTTGACTATTTCTGTATTGGCGGAGCGTTGCTTACTGCAGTAAAAGAACCCCAGCAAAATAGCATTATCCGCCTCTTCCCCAACCCCACCAACGGCTCACTCACCGTGGAGTTCACAGGTGCAGTGCCGAAGGCGAGGAGTGTGCCAATACTCGACCTCTACGGCAGGGTACTCCAAAAACAAGAATTGCTACCGGGCAAAATGTCCTACCAGTTTTCAATCGATACATTACCGGCAGGTATGTACTTCGTACAGGTCATAGAAGATGGCTTCCCGGTCTGGACAGAGCGGGTGGTCAAACAATAAAGCTTGGCAAGCCCGGGTAAATTCGTTTGCCCGGGTTGTTTTTGCTTAGGTAGGCAATATTACCGTCAAAATCATATATTTTTACAAGCATGGAACGAATATGCTTCACCCATGAATGGAAGGGATTGTGATAAGATAAAATCAATGACAAGAGACCAATTTTTCCGAAACATCACTTCGCTGGGCGTTTTGCCAACCTTACAGCTATTGGCTGGACAAAACCCAGACGCTGAACTCCAGATGAAACGCCTCGAAAACCTTTCAAAAGATCTAAAACTGGGTTTGGTCACGCTTGCCGATGCGGCCATAACACGCAACCGAATAGCTATGGCAATATTGAGTTTGCTGGAAGATGACAAGGTAAATGAAAATGAAGAAGCAGACACTCATGTAAAACTCTCGGAAATTTTAAGAGATCATCTACGTATCGCTGAATCGGATGAATCATTCAGTAAGGAACAAGCCCGTGCGAATTTCGATGCAATCAGCCTGAACCGGGAAAAATACTACCAAGAACTCCCAGAGCCGGATATGTCGCCCGTACCGAAATCCGAGTTGGCTACCATAGCAGGCATCAGGGAAATGATCGCCTCTGGCGAGTTGGAACAGGCGCTCGTGCATTCACTCACTTTGACTCAGGGATCTGATCTTTATAAAAGTACGACAATCTTGAGCGAGCGGTATAAGCAGCTATTTCTGGCCAAAAAACGCCAGCTCATTTCTTATGAGGAAGCTGCCAGTGAGCAACACAGGATAGCCGAAGCATTGATACATCTCCTGAGGTCTTTTGAAGAAGCATCCGATCGGAATGAAAATTCCTTTTGGGGCAGTATCAAAAAATGGTTTAACTTGCTTTAGCGTGCTCATGTTTATAACTCCCAATCTTTAATTCCTTCATCCCCCACTGTTTCACGCTTGCTATTGAATTATGGATTTAAAATCTCATTTTTGCTCCATGAAAGCAAGCTATCAGGAAAGAGCAACAAACTTTACTGCACAAGCCGAACGCCTGACCCGCCAATACAATCGATTTTCTTTAGTGCGGCTGCTGGTATTCTTGGCAGGGCTGTTGTTGGGCATATTCGCTTGGACGGCCTTTCCATTTTATGGAGGCATTCTTTATACGGGTGTTTTTTTATACCTGTTTTATCGCTTTGTTCAGTGGCACCAACGCATTCAAAAAGCAGCGCAGCACCTACTTTTTTTAGCAAAAATCAATACCGATGAGGCCGCTTGCCTCGATGGTGAATTCCAGCAATTTGACCAGGGCAATGCCTTTTTCGACGCCCAGCATCCCTACAGCCTCGACCTGGATATATTCGGCGCCTATTCTCTATTTCAGTTCAGCAATCGGGGCAATACGCACTGGGGCAAAGCCCGACTAGCAGCCTACTATACCAAGCCTGCCGATCTGGCGACCATCGCAGCCCGACAGGGTGCCATCCGCGAACTGCGTGACCAACTAGACTGGCGGCAAAACTTACAGGCCTACGGCCTTGAATCAGAAGAACACCCGGAACATTTGCAGTTATTGGAAAAATGGCTGCATCAGACCCCATTTCTATTCGGTCAGCGCTGGCTGAAATATGCCCTTTGGATATTGCCTGTTTTTACCATCGGTGCGCTGATCTATGCCATCCCGACCCAAGCCTGGTACGTGGATGTGGCTTTGTTGTTGCCTGCTGCGCTTTTATTGCGCCGCTATGTGGAACGGGTGAATGAAGCCCATCGGCAGACAACCCATGCGGAAAGGGCCCTTTCCTTGTACGCCGATTTGATCCAACACATCGAGAAGGCCACGTTTTCAAGCCCGCTATTGCACCGCTTGCACGCCGTTTTTGGCGGAAACGCCAGCCGGGACATCCGCGAGCTGTCGTACATCATCAGCCAGTTGAACGTGCGCTACAATGCCTTTGCTTTTGTACTCAACATATTGGGACTATGGGATTTGCAGTGGGTCTATCGGCTGGAAAAGTGGAAAGCCAGGCACCGGGATCGCCTGCCAGAATGGTTCGAGGCGATGGCCGAATTTGAGGCTTTATCTAGCCTGGCCAATTTGAGCCACAACCAACCTGATTGGGTTTTTGCCAACGTTTCGAGCGATACCCTGCAACTAGAAGCCATCGACTTGGGGCATCCTCTGATTCACCCGGACAAGCGCGTTTGCAATGACTTGCAAATGCCCACCGATGGCCACATCAAACTGATCACGGGGTCCAATATGGCGGGAAAAAGTACCTTGTTGCGCACGGTGGGTTTGAATATCGTATTGGCCATGTGCGGCGCTCCGGTTTGTGCCAGGCGCTTTGAATTGCCCCCACTGCTTGTTTACACCAGCATGCGCACGCAGGATGCTTTGCACGAAAGCACCTCTTCTTTTTACGCCGAACTGAAGCGATTAAAGGTGATCATCGAAGCGGTTGAAAATCCACCGGAAGGGGTACAGGTTTTCTTTTTGCTGGATGAAATCCTAAAAGGCACCAACTCCCGCGATCGCCACACGGGATCCAAAGCCCTAATAGAACAACTCATCCGCAGCCAGGGTGCTGGCCTGATCGCCACCCACGATTTGGAACTCGGCCAATTGGAAAGCCAAGCCAATGGGGCGATTGAAAATTTGTGTATGGAAGTGGAAATAAGGGAGGGAAAGTTGTATTTTGATTACAAATTGAAAAAAGGCGTCAGCGCGAGCTTCAACGCCACCTTATTGATGCAACAAATGGGTATCCGCATACAGGCATGAGGGTGTTCGATCTAACGGCAGCACGGCACCACCGCGAATGGGTGAGCGCTTTGATTCTGCAGCAAAGCGACTTGCAGGAAATACCCGCGCTGGTGTTTGAAATGCCCCGCTTGCGCCACCTCCAAATCACCCAATCGGCTATAAAAGTCATTCCCGCCCGTTTGGCCGAACTGCCACAACTGGAAATGCTGGATTTATCCGGCAATGACATTAGGGAATTGCCCGACGCCCTGCGCCAGTTGCGCCAACTAAAACGCCTCTACCTCAACCGCAATAAAATCAGCGACTTACCAGAATGGATCGGCGAGTTCTCTTTTTTGGAGCACTTGTACCTGAACGACAACCAACTGAGCGAGTTACCCGATGCCATAGGCCAGTTGAAAAATTTGAAACATCTGAGTGTGCAGGACAATCTTCTGAAAAAACTGTCTGCCGAATTGGGGCAATTGACTGCTCTGGAAGTGCTTTGTTTGTCTGGAAATCCGATCGCACGGCTGCCTTCGTCCTTCCAGCAACTGCTGAAAATGGATCGCTTCGAGCTGGGGCGGGCTCGTTTGAAACAGTTCCCGGAAGCTATTCTACATTGGCATAGCCTCAACCACCTCGATTTATCGGATAACAAATTGAGCGATATTCCCGAGGCACTTGGCCAACTGAGTCTGCTGCGCCGCCTTTTTTTAAGTGGCAACAAACTGGATAGATTGCCGGAAAGCCTGGGGCAACTGGCCTGGCTAGCGGAACTGCATTTGGACAAAAACCGGCTTATTCAAATCCCGGCTTCGCTGGGTACTTGCCGCCAACTACAGGTAATCAAATTGGGGCGCAATCAAATCCGGCGTCTGCCGGAGGAAACCCGTTCCTGGCAGCGGCTCCAGCACCTGGAACTCCAAAACAACGCATTGAGCAGCTTGCCGACCTTACCCGACAAGCTGGAATACCTCGACTTGTCGGGCAATCCCATCATCAATTGGCCGGAAGACCATGCCCCATTTAAAAAATTGAAACACCTGTCATTGGCCAATACGCCGCTATCAGCATTGCCATTGGGCTTTCGCCAAATGCAATGCCTGGAACACCTGGATTTGCGCCGCACTGCCATCAACAGCATTCCCGAAAGCTTTTATTACCTCACCCAACTGAGCGAATTAAAAGGTGTGGGCGATGCAGTTAGCAGGAAAAAGCTGCTCCGTTTTTTGAAAATATGCCGCCACCACGATATACCGGGTGCTTTGCGGCAGGTCCTGTACCTGGTATTCGAGGAGGAAGGGAGGGGATTGGCTGGTTTTTCCGATCAGGTGCTTTTGCAATCGCTTTGCCTGGGCTTGAACGATGCAGCTTACTTCATCCGCAAACACCTGCTGGAAGAGCGCTACTTGCCCGAAAAAGTTCCTCCCCTTAAAGCGGGCGACCGACTTTTCTTTTTGGGCGATACTGGTTTTGATGCGGCGTTGTTTCAAGCCTTATTGGTGCCGCTAGGTGTGATATGGGTAAAAAAAGCGGGAGAACCTTTTGATTACCTGGTGTTGGGGCGCTTGCTGCGCGCCATGCGGCCAGTGATTCCAACCCAGTATCAGCACATCATTTCACCGCGAACTTTGACACAGCTTTTGGCAGATGCGCACCAGCTTCCACCCCTCAAGGAGCGCCAAGCCACGACCCTGAGCGAAATGATTTTCAGCCCAGATACAGCCAACCGCACGCTGGCCGTCCAATTGCTGGCCTCGCGCCCGCTGCCTCCCGAATTGATCACCGATCTATACCTGGCTTGGAAAATGGACTACAGTCCGGGAAAAGACTGGGAAAAATTGCTGTTGCGCAATGCCTCAGAAGCGACCTTGCGGGTCATATACTCCCCCCTGTATTTGAAAGGTAGCCTCTCCGAGTCGGCGCTCAGCCAGAATATCAAGCGGCTTAGCACCGGGACGGATCTGGATGGCCTGCGCATCGCCCATTTTTTGTACGAAACGGAGGGGCTGGGGCAGCACTATCTTCGTCAACACGCTACTCAGCGGCACAAACGCACATAACTCGAACTGCAACTGTTGACTTGCACTTCGTCGCGCCAGCGGTGCCAGCCCTGTTTGGCCTTGTATTCGTGTTGTCCGGCATGCAAATCCAGACAAATGGTCGTTTCGGACTGAATAGCCGTTTCTGCCGGGCCGATCTCGACCTTCAGCGATTTGTTGGTCGAATTGTGGAAACAAATGGTGCCGATCTGGTAACGCTCGCAAGGCGGCACCCAAGCGTTGTGGCCTCGGTATGCCCGCCCACATCCAAAAGCCAAGCTAAGGACGAGGGCGAGCGAGAGCCATTTTGGGGCATGATTGGTCATGTTTGATGTAGATTGTTTGTCTCTATGATGCCGGGAAGATGGGAAAACCCCTATGAGCTAGCTAAAAACGATAGGGGCAAACCGTCGGCGCGATTCAACAGCATACCGACACTTCTTCGCAGGTGCAAAATTTCCCCTTTGCCGGGTTTGGAACATTGAAAGCGGGGTTGTATCTTGTCGTTGTATTCTGTACGGATCGGAATAGCCGTTTACAAACGGTTATAATCGTTTGTAACCGTTTGTAATCGGGTAGGCGCGGAGAAACCTAAAAGTAGAAAATGGCAGGCTATGAATATATTTGCTTGTTTTTCAATTGTTTGCAATGGGTGCAATATGGTGGATTTAGGGGGGCTGGGGGAAAAGCGTAATGCGGATATAACATAGTTGTGCCTCATTAGAAAAAAAGAAAAAACCAACAAATGCAAATAAGCCATAAAAATATCACGAGATTAAAGAATATCACAAATGGTGAGACAGGGAAGGCATATTTGGATTTAGAAGATAAAGAATTTGTTCTCCATTATCCCGATAGATTAAAAGGTGGAATTCTTGAACCAAGTTCAGATGATTTAATAGTTCTGTTTCAAAGAGAAAGTAAAACCAAACCAAGATTTTTAACACATTTGGTTAGACCAATTGATAGCGAATTAATCGAAGAAAACGAAAGAGAAAATTTTAGATTTGGAAGATTAGTTGAAGTAATTGCGTACACAGGAGAGGAAAATAAAATCCCATTTCAAAATTCTCTTTTATCCAAATTAGACTTTCGAAATCGAGCTTGGGGAAATGCTGAACCAATGACAAATTTGATAGACGAAACGGAATTGGAAAAATATCAGCGAAATTTATGGGAATTATTCCAGCCATTTATGTCGCATAATTTAAAAGAAAATGAAAAAGACTACCAAACGTATTTTAACGATGAATTAAGCAAGGACTTTGAAACGAAGGAAGGGAGAATATTATTCCGAAATCATAGGATTAGAGAAAGAGACGGTTCAATAAGCCACAGAAAAAAGCAAATAGCATTACAAGAGGGTAAATACGAATGTGAGATTTGTAATTTTTCGTATATGGAGTTTTACGGAGAAGAATACATCGAATGTCATCACATAATCCCGATAAATCAAGGCGAAAGAATTACCAAATTAGAAGATTTAGCATTGGTATGTTCAAATTGTCATCGAATGCTTCATCGAAAAATTGATGATAAATATCTTTCGGTCGAAGAATTGAAAAATAAATTAAAAGAAAAGAAAACGAGGCACAACAATGGCTAAAACGTTCATAGCCAGCAAAAGCTGGCTACGCCGTTTAGCCGGACCGTTGTGCGCCATGCAAAGAAAGCCAACGCACATTTGGTTTTTCCGACACGTAAAGCCAACACAAACAACCAAAAGAGCTTGAATTTTTGCCAACGCTCGACAGAAACAAAGTATTAACATTGACAAAATGTAAAAGACAATAAATGAAGAATTTTAAAGAGAAAGCAGACCTGATTTGGAGAGTAGCAGACCTACTTAGAGGCGACTACAAACAGTCTGACTATGGAAAGGTAATACTTCCAATGACTGTGCTTAGACGACTGGACTGTGTGCTCGAACCGACCAAACAGAAAGTGTTGGACTATTTGCCTAAAGTGGACTCATTAAAAGAAAGTGCAAAGGACATTGCTCTCAATAAAATTGCAGGTTTCAACTTCCACAATAGAAGCCAATTCAACTTTGACAAGCTGATTGCTGACTCAGACAATATTGCGATAAACCTTAGAAACTACATCAACGGATTTTCCACAAGTGCCAGGGAAATCATTGAGTACTTCAATTTTGACGACCAGATTGACCGCATGGACGACCCGAAAACGGATATCCTTTTCAGGGTAGTCAAAGCATTTCAAGAGATTGACCTGACCGACATGGACTCCATGGAAATGGGTTACACGTTTGAGGAACTCATTCGGAAATTTGCGGAACAATCCAACGAAACAGCAGGAGAACATTTTACGCCAAGAGAAGTCATTCGCTTGATGGTAAATGTTTTGTTCATTGAAGACAAAGACATCCTAACTCAAGAAGGCATTGTAAAAACACTTTATGACCCAGCTTGCGGAACAGGCGGTATGCTTTCTGTTGGTGAGCAATACGTAAAAGAACTCAATCCCAAAGCAGAGTTAAAAGTATTCGGGCAGGAAATCAATCCAGAATCTTATGCCATCTGTAAATCGGATATGTTGATAAAAGGGCAAAATCCAAGCAACATCAAATTTGGAAACACCTTTACAGTGGACGGGCTGGAAGAAGAAAAGTTTGATTACATGCTTTCTAATCCGCCTTTTGGTGTGGACTGGAAAAAAGCCGAAAAGACCATCAAAGAGGAAGTAGATCACAAAGGCATGAGCGGGCGTTTTGGAGCAGGTACACCAAGAATCAATGATGGCTCTTTGCTTTTCTTGCAGCACATGATTTCTAAAATGAAACCGGACGGAACGCGTATCGGAATTGTATTCAATGGCTCGCCCTTGTTTACAGGAGCTGCCGAAAGCGGAGAAAGCAATATCAGAAAATGGATTATTGAAAATGACTGGCTGGAAGCAGTCATTGCCCTACCCGACCAACTTTTTTACAACACGGGCATCAGCACCTACATCTGGATTGTAACCAACAACAAAAGTGCGGAGCGCAGTGGCAAAGTGCAATTGATAAACGCTACTGGTGCAAAAGATGAAGAACTGACCAAAGAAGGCAAACTGGACTTCAACCGCTTTTGGCAAAAAATGGACAGGAGCCTTGGCAACAAACGCAAGAAAATTGCCGAAAACGGAAACGAAAAAGGTGTTGGCTTCATTACCCAACTCTATGGCAATTTTGAAGAAAACGAGTTTTGTAAAATCCTACCCAATGCGTTTTTTGGCTATTGGAGAATTACTGTAGAACAGCCATTAAAAGTAAAGACGGAGCATGCGCCGTCTCCACAAGTGGTAAAAAGCAAAGGACAAGCCAAGCCCGACACTTCTTTGCGTGATTATGAAAACATTCCGTTCTTGAAAAGGGATGCTGATGGAAATCTCGTGCCACAAACCATTGAAGCATACTTTGATGAAGAAGTAAAACCGCACCTACCCGAAGCATGGATAGACCACAGCAAAACCAAAATTGGGTACGAAATTAATTTTACCAAGTATTTCTATGAGTTTAAACCATTGAGACCATTGGCAAATATCAAAGCCGATATTTTGGCATTGGAGGAAAAGACGTTAGAAACTGAAAAAACGGTATTGGACTCATGAGGAAAATAGAAAATATCGTCCAATTAAAAAGCGACCTTCTCTTTAAAGGGATTGACACGCTTATCGAGCAAGCAAGAAGCAAAGTTTCGATATATGTTAATCAAGAATCTACACTTCTGTATTGGTCTATCGGGCACTTTATCCAAACAGAACTCAAAACAGAGGAACGCTTGGAATATGGCGCTAAAATACTTGCGACACTGTCGCAACTATTGACCCACAAGTATGGAAAAGGCTACTCTTATTCTGCCTTAACACGGATGAGCAAAGTGGCTGCTGCCTTTGAGAAAGAAATGATTGTGACGGTGTCGCAACAATTGAGCTGGAGCCATTTAATTGAGTTGGCAAATATTGACAATGCTGCAAAATGCCTTTTTTATTGCCGCATGAGCATCCACAACCGCTGGGGGGTTAGAGAACTTAGAGAGAAAATAGACAGTATGACTTATGAGCGTACGGCAATAGCCCTCAAAGAGGATGAAGATATCGTCAATTTGCTTTCATCTCCTTCCAATGAAACGCTCAGCCCTGATATGGTATTTAAAAACACCTATGTGCTCGATTTTTTAAACCTCCCCTATTTTCATTCGGAAAAAGAGCTGGAAAATGCCATCATCCTCCAATTAGAACAGTTTATTCTTGAATTGGGCAACGGCTTTGCTTTTTTGGAACGTCAAAAACGCATTTCTATTGATGCCATTGATTACCATTTAGACCTTCTTTTTTTTCATCGAAAACTTAATAGGTTGGTAGTCATAGAGTTAAAGTTGGGAAAATTCAAGCCCAAGTACAAAGCCCAAATGGAACTTTACTTGCGGTATTTGCAAAAGCACGATAAGCAGGCGCACGAAAACGACCCAATAGGATTGCTCTTGTGTAGCGAAGGCAATACCGAACATATAGAATTGCTCATGCTGGGTGAAGAAAACATCAAGGTAGCCCAATACCTTACCGAACTGCCCGACAAACAGTGGTTTATCGACAAATTGCAGCGTGCCATAGAAATTTCTAAAATGAACCTAAACAGAAAGTCATGAAAAAATACGACTCATATAAAGATTCTGGGATTGAATGGATTGGGGAGATTCCGAGCCATTGGGAAACGAAGAGATTTGGTCATCTTTTTTCTTTTTCAAGAGGTCTAGGAATAACAAAGCAAGATTTAAAGGATCAAGGAATACCATGTGTAAACTATGGTGAAATTCATTCAAAATATGGGTTTTCAGTAAATCCTGAAATCCATCAGCTTAAGTTTGTTGAAGAAACATATTTGGAGACAGCAGATAAGTCATTACTTAAAAGAGGTGATTTTGTTTTTGCCGATACATCTGAAGATATTGAAGGTTCAGGAAATTTCACTGTTCTTGATAGTGATATACCAACATTTGCAGGTTATCATACTATAATAGCACGTCATGAGGATGGAAACCACTACAAGTATTTGGCATATTGTTTTGATTCTATGGAATTTAGAAACCAAATCAGAAGTGCTGTTTCAGGTATTAAAGTTTTCAGTATTACAAATGCAGTCCTTAAAGGTACAAAAGTACAATTGCCATCCTCCGAAGAACAAACCGCCATCGTCTCTTACCTCGACCACAAAACAGCCGAGATAGACGAACTGATAGCCGACAAAAAACGCCTGCTCGAACTCTACGAAGAAGAAAAAACCGCCATCATCAACCAAGCCGTTACCAAAGGCATCAACCCTGATGTACCCATGAAGGATTCAGGCATTGAATGGCTGGGGGAAATTCCGGAGCATTGGGAGGTGAAGAGGATTAATCATATTGCTAATATTGTTAGAGGAAACACGGGGTTTAAAAAAGATGAATTACTTGATGCAGGCGAATACGTAGCATTACAATACGGTAAAACTTACAAAGTCAATGAGGTAAATGATTCTTTTGGTTTTTATGTAAATAGTGAGTTCTATAAATCAAACCAAATCGTACAATTTGGTGACGTTATTCTGATTTCAACATCTGAAACCTTGGAGGATTTAGGTCATTCGTGTTTTTATGCTCGTCAAGATTTAGGGTTGTTAGGGGGTGAGCAGATATTATTAAGACCTATTAAATCTTCTGTTTCAGGGAAATACTTGTTCTATTCATCGAAAGTATTTTGTGTTCAGCTAAGAAAATTCGCAAGAGGGGTAAAGGTCTTTAGATTTAATATCGATAATCTAAAGGAAATGTACACAGTAATGCCACCCCTCAAAGAACAACAATCCATCGTCCGGCACATCGAAGTAGAATGTGCCCGCATTGACGC